>CAZJMY010000173.1:0-10579 GCA_964546845.1 uncultured Myxococcales bacterium
GCACCGCCGGGGCGGCCGGCGCAGGCAAGGGCGGCGCCGGTGGCCGCGGGGCCGCCGGGGCAGGTGGGGGTGGTGGCTCTGCCGCGGGCGGCGCCCCCGTGGGCGGCGGGGGCGGCGCGATGCCCAGCACCTGCCCGCCGGCGACGGCGCCGACCGGCGGCAAGAAGTACTGCTCGAACATGAAGGGGACCGCCGCGGGCAGCTACAGCTACGAGCTCTGGACCGACGGCACCGGCTCCGGCTGCATGACCGTTTTCGGAACGGACGCCAAGTTCAGCGCCACCTGGACCAACATCGGCGACTTCCTGGCGCGCGTCGGTTTGCAGTTCGACGAGACCAAGACGGCGGCCCAGCTCGGCACGCTGTCTTCCGACTTCGCGGAGAGCAAGACCGCCGACAACGGACTGGTGTACGTGGGCATCTACGGCTGGACTGTCAGCCCGCTGCGCGAGTACTACATCATCGACGACTGGGCCGGCGCCAAGCCCGCGGGCACGTCCTCGGACGGGTCGGCGCGCACCCACGTCGGCGTCATCACCGTCGACGGCGACACGTACGACGTCTGGAAGCACACGCGCACGAACAAACCGGCCATCACGGGCGACAACCAGACGTTCGATCAGTACTTCAGCGTCCGGCAATCCGCGCGGCAGTGCGGACACATCTCGATCTCGCAACACTTCTCCCAGTGGACGTCGCTGGGGCTCCAGCTGGGTAAGCTCGAGGAAGCCAAGCTGCTCGCCGAGGCGCAGGACAGCACCGGAAGCGTCGTGTTCACGACGGCGACGGTCGTGCTCGGCAAGTGAACGTCTAGATCGCGTCGAGATCCGTCCGCTCCGCCAGCATTGCCTCTAGATCTTGCCGCGGTAACTCGGCTCGGTCGGCTCCGCCGGTGCGCAGAAGGCGATGTCGGCGACCGCGACCTGCTCGTGGTCGCGGAACTGCACCCATTCCTGCTTGTCGGCGGTCACCACGTCGCGCGGCTGGTCCACGAAGCGGCGCCCGCCCTTCAGCTCGACCGTCACCGGCCTACGCAGCGTCACCGACTCCTCGAGCACGTCGATCACGTCACACCGATCCATCAGATGTCCCATGGGACGTGATCTTGAGTCCGCGTTTCCCCCGTGGCAACGGGAGCCGAACCGGGTCCGCCCTATGGGACTTCGAGTCCGTGGCTCGTGTAAGCATCCGCGAGTCCACCGCACGACCGTCGCCATCGGCTTCGCATGAGCGGTCATCGTATCGCGTTCACACGGCTTGGGTAATGTGCGCGTAGGTGGCGACCAGGCGGGGGTGACGGGCGGGTCGATCTGGATTCGACGCCGCAACTGCTCCAGCGACACGCCCCGACCATAGGCCGTCGCCTGTATCGCGCGTGTTAAGAGCTGGTCGATTTCAGGTTGAGGGTTCGCGCAGAAGCGGCGGCGCGGCCCCCTCGATCAGGAGAGAATGCCCAGGACGTGCCCCAGCCTCCGTTGCTTCGTCCGCAGATAGGCCAGGTTCTCGTGGTTGGGCGGGACCAGCAGCGGGACCCGTTCCACGATGCGCAGGTCGTAACCTTCCAGCTCGACGAACTTCGCCGGGTTGTTGCTCATCAGGCGGATCGTGGTGACGCCGAGGTCGGTCAGAATCTGGGCGCCCACGTCATAGCTGCGGGCGTCGACGGGCAGGCCCAGGTCCAGGTTTGCGTCGACGGTGTCGCGCCCCTGCTCTTGCAGCTTGTAGGCGTGCAGCTTCTGGGTCAGCCCGACGCCGCGCCCCTCGTGACCGCGCAGGTACACGACGACGCCCCGCCCTTCGGCGGCGACCTTGGCCAGCGCCGCGTCCAGCTGCCCGCCGCAGTCGCAGCGCAGAGAACCGAAGATGTCGCCGGTCAGGCACTCGGAGTGGACCCGCACCAGGACGTCGTCGCGATCGCGGATCTCGCCCATCACCAGCGCCACGTGCTCCGTCCCGTCGCGGTCGAGGTAAACGCGGGCCGAGAAGACCCCGTGCCGCGTCGGCATGCGCGCCTCGGCCGCCAGCCGCACCAGCGGCTCGGTCCGGCGGCGATACGCCACCAGGTCCGCGATGCTGATGAGGTGCAGGCCGTGCCGCTGCGCAAAGGCGACCAGATCCAGCGGACGGGCCATCGACCCGTCGTCGTTGACGATCTCGCATAACACGCCGCAGGGGGTCAGGCCGGCGAGGCGCGCCAGATCGACGGCCGCTTCGGTGTGGCCCCGCCGCTCCAGCACACCGCCCTCCCGCGCGCGTAGAGGGAAGACGTGCCCGGGCCGCACGAAATCCGACGACATGGCGGTTGGATCGGCCAGCGCGCGCAAGGTCGCGGCGCGATCGGCCGCAGAGATGCCGGTGGTCGTGGCGTGGCGGTAGTCGACGGTGACCGTGAACGCCGTCCCTTGCGATTCCAGGTTCTCGGCCACCATCAGCGGCAGCTGCAGCTGGTCCAGGCGCTCCGGCGTCATCGCCGCGCAGACCACGCCGCTCGTGTGCCGGATCAGAAAGGCCAGCGTCGCGGCGGTGACCTTCTCGGCGGCGACGATCAGATCGCCCTCGTTCTCGCGAGAGGCGTCGTCGACGACGACCACCATCTCACCGCGGCCGATCGCCGCAACCGCGTCCTCGATGCGTGACAGGCTCATGGGCGTCGTCGCTCCTGCGCCCCTTCGAAGCACACCCCGTGCCGCCCGTCACCGCGAGCGCCGAACCGTGGAAACGCCGTCTCTTCGCCGGACGGGGCGCCACGCTGCTTCCAGGCCAGCACGACGACACGTCCGATTGCTGGGCCAGCAGCAGCGCCACGCGCCACGGGCGCCCTTGGCCCGCCCACGGCGATGCCTGGGCGCGTGGCACGCACGCTGCACGGGGCGCCCAGTCGAGGAGACGCCCGCGCCGATGAAAATGAAGACCCTGTTCATGATCGTGACCCTGCCCCTCCTGAGCGCCCGACGCGCGCCCGCGCAGGCGGTGGACGCCGCGCCAGACGCGGCCGCCGACGCCGCGACCGACGGCGCGCCGTCCGATGCCGGCGGCGCCGCGGGCATCGGTGGGGACGACGCCTCGGGCATCGGGGGAGCCGCGGGTGGTGGCCGCTCCGGCGCCGGAAAGGACGGCGGCGCTCACGACGCGGCCCCGCCCCCGCCAGCGAAATTCTTCTACCGCGACCACCCAGGCTGCTCGATCGCCGCGTCGCCGGACGCTCCCGCCGGGGCTCTGCTGGCCGCCGGCGGGGTCGCGCTCGTGCTGGCGTCCCGGCGCAAGCGCGGCACGCTCACGCGCCGGCTTTGACGCTCAGCTGAGCTGCGCGACGCTGCCGTCCGTCGCCTGGGGCGCGCGGCGGCGCGCCGCCCGCGCGATCTCGGGACGGGGCAGCCCCAGGTTCTCGCGGTAGGTGCGGCCGGTGTACTCGCGGTGGAAGAGGCCGCGCCGCTGCAGCTCGGGGACGACCAGCGCGACGAAGTCCTCGAAGCCACCGGGCAGCAGCGGCGGGACCACGTTGAACCCGTCCGCCCCTTCTTGCGTGAACCACTCCTCGATGACGTCCGCCACGCGCGCGGGCGATCCGATCACCTGCAAGTGGCCGCGCGCCACGCCGAAGCGCAGCACCAGCTGGCGGACGGTCAGGTTCTCGCGTCGCGCCAGCTCCTTCAGCTGCTTCATGCGCCCCTTGCCGTTCTCCGGCTCGGGCAGGTCGTCGGGCAGCGGCCCGTCGAGATCCAGCTTGGACACGTCGATCCCGAACAGCAGCAACCCGCGCGCGAAGTCCACCATCGACTGCAGGTTGTCGAACTTGTCGCGCGCCTCCTGGTCCGTCTTGCCGACGACCACCGAGAGGCCGGGCGTGATCTTCAGGTGGTCCGGCTCGCGGCCGTACCTGGCCATCCGCCCCTTCACGTCCCGGTAGTAGGCCTGCGCGACGTCCAGCGACTGGGCCGACGCGTAGATCATCTCGGCGATCTCGGCGGCGAACTCCCGGCCGGTGTCCGAGTTGCCGGCCTGCACCAGCACAGGGTAGCCCTGGATGGGGCGCGCAATGTCCAGCAGCCCTTCCGACCCGAACCACTTGCCGCGGTGGTTCACCGGATGCGCGGCCGCCGGATCGAAGAAGCGGCCGCTCGCGCGATCCGGGCGATCGAAGGCGTCGTCGTCCCAGCTGTCCCACAGCTTCTTCGCCAGCGTCACGAACTCGGCGGCGCGCTCGTAACGCTCGGCGTGCGTGAACGGCCGTTCCAGGCCGAAGTTGCGGGCGGTCGCCTCCGACAGAGACGAGACGACGTTCCAGCCGGCGCGCCCGCCCGACACGTGGTCCAGCGAGGCGAACATGCGCGCCACGTTGTACGGATGCTCGAAGTTCGTGTTCACGGTCGCGACCAGGCCAATGTGCCTGGTGTGCGCGGCCACCAGCGACAGCAGGCTGATGGGCTCGAACTGGAAGGCGACGCCCATGTGGCTCTGCGCTTCCAGGTCGTTCGCCGAGCGCCCGATGAAGTCGGCCAGGAAGAAGGTGTGCAGCTTGGCCTTCTCGGCCAGCACGGCCAGCTTGACCCAGTAGTCGACGTCGGGCCGGCCGTTCCCGACGGCGCTGGGGTGGCGCCAGGCCGCCGGGTGGTGGCCAAAGCGCATGAAGAAGGTGTTGAGGATCAGCTCGCGACGCGGAGTGTGGGCAGGCATGGGCTTCCTTTCGAGTCGGATTGCAGAACGTGTGCGCGCCGGCTCACCACCAGCGCGCCAGCAGCGACACGCCGAGCACGCGCGGCTCGGCCCAGATCGTGACGTCACCGGTGGCGCCCGTCGCGCCCGGCAAGCTGTGCGCCCGGTACTTCACGTCGGCCAGGTTGGTGGCGTAGAAGGTCAGCGACACCTTCTCGTCGGGGCTGACCAGCGCCACGCGCGCGTTGATCAGGGACAGGGCGGGCGTCTGCAGCAGCGGGTCGCTCTGGTTGGTCGCGTAGTGAAACTGCCGGCTGGTGAAGTGCCAGTCGCCCGCCAGCACCAGGCTGGGGACGCGCCCCGCCCCCAGCGGCACCCGGTAATCCGCCAGCACGATGAGGTTGACGTGCGGCGAGCGCACGAACTGGTTGCCCGAATAGTTCGCGCCCCCGTTGAGGACCTGGAAGTCGGTGAACTTCGTGTCCAGCAGGCCCAGGTTCCCGCTGACGTGAAGGTTCTCGATGGGCAACGCCTCGACCTCCAGCTCGCCGCCGTTCACGCGGCCGGCAGTCACGTTCTGCAGGTACGAGACGGCGGTGTTCGTGGGCGGCAACGGCCCGACGACGTTCACCTGGATGTTCTGGTAGTTGTAGCGGAAGGCGCTGGCGTTCACGCTCAACCGGTTCCGGAACCAGCGGGTCTTGGCGCCCAGCTCGAAGTCGTCCAGCCGCTCGGGCTGCACGACGTTCAGCGCCGCGCGCGTGGTGGCCGCCGTGTTGTAACCGCCGGACTTCACGCCGTGCGCGTAACGGAAGTACACCTGCGTGTCCCGGGTGATCTGATACTGCGGCGTGATGTCACCGGTCAGGTTGGTCCAGGTGTTGGACGGATTCGCCGCGAACCAGTTGCTGAGCGGCGTGTTCACGGACTGCGGCAGCCACCAGCGCGACGCATCCGAAAAGCTGGCCGCCACGCCCGGCGCCGTCGCCTCGCGCAAGAAGTCCAGCTGCCGCCGCTCGACCGTCAGCCGAAGACCACCGGTGACGTTCAGCTGCTTCAGGATCTGCAGGGTCACGTTGCCGAACACGGCGCCGCTGTCGGCCCGGTGCTCGAAGCCCGTGTCCGCGTAGTTGGACGCCGCCGCACCCTCCAGCGGCAAGCCAGGCAACTTGGCGGTCACCGAGTCGCTGTCGATCTTCTCGTGGAAGTAGAAGGCGCCGGCCACCCAGCTCACGCGGTTGCTGCCGGGCGAGGCCACGCGCAGCTCCTGGGTCAGCTGGTAGCTGCGGGCCTGCGTCCACCCGCGGCTGATCTCGATGGGCGTGTAGTCCGAGTCCGTGAAGGTCTGGTCGCGGAAATCCTCGTAGGCGGAGATCGAGGTCAGCGTGAAGAACGGCGTGTGCCACTTCAGGTTGATGAAGCCGCCGTTCTGGGTGATGGCGTCGCTGGCCGGGGCGTTCGTGTTGACGTCGTTGACGCCCGTGCTGGGCACGTACCCCAGCAAGTACGCGCCGGTGGGCGCATTGCTGGAGGTGGTGCCCGTGGTCCCCTGCGTCCCGTACTGGCGGAAATGGACATTTCCGGTGACCAGCAAGTCGGGGGTGATCTTCCCCAGCAGCTGCAACCGCACCGCGCCGTCCTGGAACTGCCCTTCGGCCGTGTTGGTGTAGAGGTTCGTGAACCGCCCGCCGCGCGCCTCGTAGTGGAACGCCAGACGCGCCGCCAGGTGGTCCTTCCAGATGACACCCCCCGCCCCGCCTTCGAGGATGCGATCGTTGAAGGTCCCGTAGTCGAAGCGGAGGTAGCCGTCGTTGCTGGTGAAGTCGGGCCGCCGCGTGACCACGTTGATGGCGCCCCCGGTCGTGTTCTTCCCCCACAGCGTTCCTTGCGGCCCGCGCAGCACCTCGACGCGGTCCAGGTCGAACAGCGGGAAGCCGGTCGCGGTCGCGTTGCTGATGTAGACGTCGTCCAGGTAGAACCCGACGGGGTTCGAGAAGTCCAGCTGCTGCTGGCCCGTCCCCACGCCGCGGATCCACCATCGCGGGCGGCCGTGCATCTGCGTCACGGCCGAGGCGTTGGGGACGTAGTTCAGGACCTCGCCGGCCGAGCGGCCAATCTGGTTCTCGGTCAGGTTCTCGCCCTTCAGCACGCTGAGCGCGCTGGCCACCGTCTGCGCGCTCTGCTCGCGACGCTGGGCGGTGACGACCACCTCGCCCAGCTGCTGGGGCGTGGGCGGTGGCGGCACGGGCGGCGCGGTGATCGGCGGGAGCGGCCCGACGCTGGGGATTTCATTTCCCGGAGGCGGTGCAGCCGGCGCGGCGGTCGGCGGCGCCGCGCCGGCGTCGACGGTGGCCGCGGCCGGCGTGATGGGCGCCGCGGTGCCTGGCGTCACCGGCGCGGGCACCGTCGTCGGTGCACCGGCGTCCGGCGCGTCACCCGTTGCCACGGCGACGGGCGGCGGCACCGCCTCCGATTGCGCCCGCGCCACGACGGGCAAGCTGGCGGCGACCGCGCCGGTCGTTGCGATCAGGGCGGCGACGCGCCACGCGGTGAGTTGCAGGCTTCTGCGGCCGAATACGCGAAGGGACTTCTGGCTGTTATCCACGGATCCTCGGGTTGTCTGTTCGTGAGCTCGGGAACGGCCGGCGTCGGTAGCACGTCCCGCGCCAGCCCTCGGGCCGGAACGAATCGGCGCACTCTTCGATCGGCGTTGCTGCTCAGCCAGCAACGCGATCGGCGAACTGCTCGGCCATCAACAGTCCCGCAGGGTCCTTGCGTTCGGCGCGGCCCCAACCGGCTGGCCCCGATCTTGAAATCCGCACCGCGAAGATGAGAATCGAAGTGGTGCTCCGCCGGTGCCGGGACGCGCTATGCCGGGACGCGCTATGCGCGGGACGCGCTATGAAAGAAGGGAAGTCATGTCTCGCATCGTGACCATCACAGGCAGCCCGTCTGAAACCTCGCGCACGGCACGGCTGGCGCGCGACGTCGGCGGCTGGCTGACGGCGCGCGAGTTCGACGTTTCCACGGTCAACGTCCGCGACCTGCCCGCCGCCGAGCTGCTGCAGGCGCGCGCCGACGCGCCGCCGATCGCGGAAGCGGTCGCCGCCGTCGAGGGCGCCCAGGGCGTGGTGCTCTGCTCGCCCGTGTACAAAGCCGCGTACAGCGGCATCCTGAAGACCTTTCTGGATCTGCTGCCGCAGACGGCGCTGGCGGGCAAGGTGGTGCTGCCGCTGATGACCGGCGGGACCATCGCGCACGTGCTGGCGCTGGATTACGCGTTCCGCCCGGTGCTGACGGCGCTGGGCGCGCAGCACGTCGTCACGGGGCTGTTCATTCTCGACAAGACGATCGGCGTGCGCGACGACGGCGGGATCGACCTGGCGGCGGACATCCGCGCGCGGCTCGACGCGGTGCTGGCAGACTTCGGCGCCAGCGTGGTGCGATTGGCCCAGCAGCGCTGATTGCCGCTCGGTCGCCCGCGGCGGCCTGTCTTTTATACGAGACTATTGTCTTGCCTTTTGGCGGCGGCCGAGTAGGCTCTGTCTCGCAATGAGGACCCGAGGCTCAGCTCGAAACCCGCGCGCCCTGCTCAGCCGAGGGCGGTCTGGTCGCTCCACCTGTTGACGCGGCGGCGCCCTGCGCGCCGCCGCCGCTCAGAGGAAGGAACGAAGATGACCACGGAATCGTTCGCGGGAGAGGTGGCCTGATGCCGATCCTGACGCTGCCCCAGGGCGAGAAGCTCTCGCTGTCGGTGCGGGCCAAAGCACTGGTGTTCGAGGACGAGAAGTCCCGCGCGCTGCTGTCGCGCATCCAGCAGGTGGCGCCCAGCAACGCCACGGTGCTGATCGCCGGCGAGACGGGGACCGGCAAGGAGATCGTCGCGCGCCACATCCACGAGCTGTCCCACCGCGCCGGGCGGCCGTTCGTGGCGGTCAACTGCGGCGCCTTCTCGGAATCGCTGATCGAGAGCGACCTGTTCGGTCACGAACGGGGCGCCTTCACCGGTGCCGCGGCGGGAAAGGCCGGCTGGTTCGAATCGGCCGACGGCGGCACGTTGTTCCTGGACGAGATCGGGGATCTGCCGCTGGGGGCGCAGGTGAAGCTGCTGCGCGTGCTGCAGGAACAAGAGGTGGTGCGGCTCGGCTCGCGCACGCCGATCCCCGTCGACGTGCGCCTCATCGCCGCCACGAACGTGCGGCTGGAAGAGGCGGTGGCGGCGGGACACTTCCGCGAGGACCTCTTCTATCGGCTGGCGGTCGCCAAAGTGGCGGTGGCGCCCCTCCGCGAACGGCCTGGCGACATCCTGCCGCTGGCGCGCTATTTCCTGGGCGTCTACGCGGCCAAGCTGGGGATCGCGGCGCGCGCGCTGCGGTTCAGCGCGCTGGCCGAGCGCAGCCTGCTGGCGCACGCCTGGATGGGCAACATCCGCGAGCTGGAGAACGCCATCCACCACGCGCTGCTGGTCTGCCGCGGCGACGAGATCCTGCCCGAGGACCTGCCGCTCATCACGCTGCCGCCGCGGCGAACCACCGGCGCGATGGCGGTGCTGGCGCCCGAGCCGGTCACGCCGCCGCCCGTCGTGCCGCCCGAGCCGCGCCAGGCGATCCGCGCCGCGCTGAACGAGCTGTTCGACCGGGGCGGACCCAACCTGTGGAACGAGATCGAGGAGCTGGTGATCGCGACCGCCTACAAGCACTCGGCGGAGAACCAGCTGCGCACGGCGCGCCTGCTGGGGATCAGCCGCAACGTGGTCCGGGCGCGGCTGTTGCAGTTCGGCGTGCTGGCCGGCGGCGCGCGAGAAAGCGAAGCGTCCGAGCCGGCGTCGCCCGACGAGCCGGCGGAGGACACGGGGCCGCCGGCGACGCGCGAAGCACTGGAGGTCGCCGTCCCGGATGCGCCGTGGTCGCGGGCGGCCGGCGCCGACGGCGTCCGGGCGCGCCCGCAGACCGCTCCTGCCCACACGGCGCTTGCTGCTCTCCCAGCAAGATCCGTCGCGCGCTGCTGACCCGGCAACACCCGGCCGGCGGCGACTGGCGCGCCGCCGCCTGGCACGAGGCGTGCTGCTGTGCCCGGCATGTCGAACGCACAGTCTGCAGCGGTGGATCTGGTCTCTTACGTCGAGGAGGCCAGGCGGGACGCGATCTTCGTCTTCGAGTTCCTGCGTGACTCGGGGACGCTGTCGGCCAGCCTCACGTTCAACCTGACGCACCGGATTCCGGGACACGACAAGGTGCTGAGCGTCCGGTTCCCGCAGCCCTGGTCGAAGGATCGAAACGTCGTCGCGCAGGTGTCCGATGCGGCGGAGCACGCGAACCTGGTCATCGACGAGCCGCGCCTCGACGCCGACACGTTCGTTCACGCGCACACGCCGTACCTGGCGGCCTGGTCGCTGGCCCACAAGAGCTTCCCGATTTTGTACGTCGCGGCCCAACGGCACTTGCTGGCGCGCGAGATCCCCAACCACCTGGAACGGACGCGCAGCGCCCTGGACGTCATTCGCGAGCGCCTGGACAAGCACCCCGAGCTGGCGCCGCCGCCGGCGCTGCTGGAATCCAACGGCGGCGCGAACTTCTGGGGCCAGGGGATCGTCAGGACGGGCGAGCTGATCCTGCTCATCGAAGAGGGGGCCCGCTTGCAGGCCATCGCCGAGCAGATCGGGGGCGCGCGGCAGTACACGCCGGGCGCGCTGGACCTGCAGTGGAAGCGGACTGGCCTCCTCGAGCGCGCGCGCAGCTTCGCGGGCGACTACGCGCCGACTTCGCGCTGAGTCCCGCATGAGCCACACGCCGAGCAAGCGCCAGCTGGTCCTGAACGTCTTCTTCCAGCGCTTCGGGCACCACCCGGAAGCCTGGCGGCACGCCGGCAACCGGGGCGCCACGGGCCGTCCCGACCTGAGCTTCTGGATCGACCTGGCCAGGCGCGC
>CAZJMY010000174.1:0-45375 GCA_964546845.1 uncultured Myxococcales bacterium
GGGGGCGGAGGCCGGGCGCCGACCGGCACCGGCGGTGCGCCCGGCGGTACGGGAGGCGTGACGAGCGGGACCGGCGGCGGCACGGGAGGCACGGCCGGCGGCCGCGCAACCGGCGGGACGGCGGGCGCCGGCGCGGGCGGCGCCGGGGGCAAACCGGATCAACAGGCGCTGCCCGCCGTCACGATTCACATGGCCGGCGACTCGACGATGGCCAGCTACGCGGCCACGACCACGCAGGAAGGCTGGGGGCAGGAGCTGGGGCAGTTCTTCATCAGCAAGGTCACCGTCGACAATCAGGCCCAGCCCGGCGCGAACATCCAGACCTTCTACACGGGCCGGTGGAAGACGCTGATCGCCGGCGTGAGGGCCGGCGACTACGTCATGGCCGCGTTCGGGATCAACGACAGCGGCACCACCCACGGCCCGGTCACGCCCGCCGACTTCCAGACGCAGATGGGCGTCATGGCGGACGAGGTCGCCGCCAAGAAGGCCACATTTATCCCGACGACGTCGTCGCCGCTGCAAGCCTGGAGCGGCGGGAAAGAGACGAACGCGCGTTTGCAGCCCTACTGCGACGCCACCATCGCGCTTGGCAAGAGCAAGGGGCTGCCGGTCGACGACCTAAACGCCCGCGCCATCGAGTACTACGACATGATCGGACAGACCGCGGCGGCCGCGCTCACCTTCAACGGCGACAAGGCGCACTTCGACAAGCAGGGCGCGACCGCGATGGCGTCGCTGGCGGCGCACGAGCTGGCCCGCATCGGCAGCCCCCTGGCCGCTTACCTCAAGTAGCCACGCCTCAGGGGCGCGCCGGGACGGCCGGCAAACCCTGCGGCGAGCCGAAGTACCACGTGCCCGCGATTCGCACGTCGTCGAAGTCGTCGCCGTTGACGTCGAGGACCTCCGTGGGGTCGGCGCCCGTCGTGAACCGGGGCGTGGGCGCCGTCCTGCCCTGCGCGCCGCCGTAGGTGACGCCGCTGGCGTCGATGCGGTCCCAGGTGCCGTCTCCGTCGAAGTCACCGAAGTCGAATCCCCCCGCGCTCGAGGACAGCAGAGCGGGAGGCGCCGGATCGGGGGTCGGGCCGTCCGGGCCGCCCAGCCAGCCTCGGATCGCGATGGTCAACGTCGTGTAGTCCTCGGCGAGGAAGTCCGAATAGCCGTCTCCGTTGTAGTCGACGACCCACACGGGCGGCAGGATCCGGATGAACGCGGGCGCGCGCGTGGCGCCCGCGCTGCCGAAAACGATGGTCACCCCGTCGTTGGACGCATACAGCATGTCCGTCAGCCGGTCGCCGTCGAAGTCGCCGGCCTGCGCCGAGCTGGTCTGGCAACTCCCACAGTTGACGGGGAATCGGTCGACGAGCGGGGCGACGCCCGCGGGCGGCGGAGCGCCGCAACCGTGGAGCAGGTACCCGCCATAGCGCTTGAGGCCGATCATCTCGCCGTAGCCGTCGCCGTCCAGATCGCCGATCCCGAACGGGCCGGATATCCAGAGGGGATCCCACCCGTCGATCGCGAACAGCGGCCCGTCTCTGAGGCCGGTCGGGCTGCCGAAGCGGATGTTCGAGAGCTTCTGGTCGTCGCGCGGGCAGGCGGCGTTGACGGGAACCACGTCTCCGCCGTCGTCGGAGTAGCCGTCGCCGTCGAAGTCGGTGCCCCCCGGCGCGTCGGGCACGCCGTCACCGTCGTAGTCGGAGAAGGGCTCGGCCGCGGTGTTCGCGATCGACCGGTAATCCGGGGACCGCCGGCGGACGCGAAACAGCCAGGGGGCCGTCCAGGCCGCGTCGCCGGCCTGCGCCCGGATCCGCCAGAACCAGTACCCGGGCGGGATGTCGGTGGCCGGCGTGAACGACGTGCCCGCCGCGGAATCGGCGAGCAAGGGCTGGGCGCAGGTCCGCTCCGAACAGATCTCGATCGCCGTCGGACCGGCGTCGGCCGCCGTCCAGCTCAGCTGCGGCCGCGAGGAGGTCACCGTCAGGCCGGACAGCGGGAAGAGCATGCGCCGCGCAACGGTCGGGGCCACGCAGACGTAGGGCGGCGGCGGCGCGCCCGCGTCCGGCTGGACGGCGCAGGGATCCGGCCGCTGGCCACCGTCTGTCGCAGGCGTGGTCGTCCCGACGTCGGCGCCCGCATCGACGCGCGCGGAAGCGGCGGCGTCGTGGCGGGCCGCGGGGGGACGCGTCGCGGTGGCCGCATCGACGCTGGGCGACGTGTTCGCGCCGTCAGGCCTGGCACGCGCGCCGCCGTCCGGGGCGGCCTGCACCGGCGAAAGACCGCCGTCGGCGCCGCGCGCCGGCTGCAGACTCCGGCTTTCAGAGCGGCAGCCGCCGTTGAGCGCGGCGGCCCACACCGCCAGGGAGACCACCCGCCCTGCCCTGCAGACCCGCATCTCCGACCTCCAGCCGATGAAAAGCTGCGTCGCAGACCGGAGAACGCAACGTCCGATCTCCAGCGGCGGCGCGGTCGACGCCGCGCCGCTCCGCCCCATCGGGGCAGGGACTGATGGCGAGGGAGCGCGTCAGGGGGCGCTGGAGATCTTCAGCATGACGATGCCGTGCGAGGGAACGCTGGCCGCCATGTACGAATCGTTGAACGAGCCGAGATCCTTCTGCGCGTAGAGGTCGCGCACCGTCGCGGCCCCCGCGGGGAGGCCGATCTGGCTCCAGGTGACGGACATCGATGCCGCCGCACCCGAGCGATTGAAGAGCGCGACGGCGCGGACGTTGGTTCCGCTCATCTGCTTGGACCACACCTGGAGGTTCGAGCCCGGCGTGGCCACCAGCGTCCCCTGCTTGCCCAGCGGATCCTGGTCGACGGCGATGACGTCGGCGTTGGTCAGGATCGCCTTGGTGGTCGCGCTCATCGAGCGGATGTCGTTACCCGCGATGAGCGGCGCCGCCAGGATCGCCCACATGCCGAAGTGCGAGCGGTCCTCGTCGGCCGACATGCCGCGGCCGACCTCCAGCATGTCCGGGTCGTTCCAGTGGCCGGGGCCCGCGTACTGCGCCAGCGGCTTGTCCGTGTCGATGAGCCCCGTGAACGAGCCCCAGCTGGCGTTGATGTCGAAGCCGATGCGCCACATGTTGCAGACCTTCAGCTCGTCGACGGAGCAGGTGGGCGGAACGCACGAGCCCGCGCCGTAGACCGGGTTGATGCTGTAGAAGATCGGCTTGCCGGTCGCGACCAGCGCGTTGTGCATGGTCGTGAAGCTGCTCAGCGCGCCGCCGCAATCGTCGTACTTCAGATAGTCGACGCCCCAGGAGGCGTACGACATGGCGTCCTGGGATTCGTGCCCCTGGCCGCCGGTCTTGCCCGCGCAGGTCTTGGCGGACGGCGTCTCGTAGATGCCCAGCTTCAGCCCCTTGCCGTGCACGTAGGTGGCCAGCGCCGGGATGCCGCTCGGGAACTTGGAGGTGTCCCACTGCAGGTTTCCGCTGCCGTCGCGGCCGCTCATCCAGCAGTCGTCGATGTTCACGTACTGGTAGCCGACGGCCGCCATTCCGTTCGAGACCATCGCGTCGGCGATCCCCTTGACCAGCGTCTCGCTGGGATTGCAGCCGAAGGTGTTCCACGAGTTCCAGCCCATCGGCGGCGTCGCGCCCACCGCCTGGGAGCCGGCGCCACCGGTGCCGCCCGTCGCGATCGACCCGCCCGTCCCGCGTCCGCCCTGGCCGCTGCGCCCCGCGCCCCCGCCGGCGGTGCCGCCATTGCCGGTCGAGCCACCCGTCGACGACCGGCCGCCGGCGCCGCCCGTCGAGCCGCCCGCCCCGCCGGTCGTTCCGCCGGCGCCGCCGCCCGTGCCCGGCTGGCCGCCCGAGCCCGTCGTACCGCCGGTCGCGACGGAGCCCCCGGTCCCGACGTGACCCGCGCCGCCCGTGGTCCCGCCCGTCGTGCTGCCGCCCCGTCCCGTCGAGGTCTGTCCGCCGCTGCCCGTGGAAGGCGTTCCGCCCGTCCCCCCGTTTTGCCCGGGGTCGCCGGACGAGCACCCTCCGGTCCAGAGAGCCACCAGCGCCAGAGCTGTAAGCGAACGTTTTGCGGCCATGGTCCAAGCAACTGCTTCGAGACCGCCTAAATTGTGAAGACGCGCCGAAATTGCGATGTCTTTATCACCGCCGCCGCGCGCGCTGGCCCCGCCTTTTCGCAGCCGCCGGTGGGCGCGGGGCGGTCGCAGCCGCCGGGTGCAAAAAGACGCGGATGCCGCGCGCGAGATCGATCAGTGCGGGCACGTCGATCGAGCGATGCAGCAGGCCGTGCAGGTACAGGGTGATGAGCCCGTGCGCGTAGGCCCAGGCCTGGTTGGCGATGTCGCGCGACGGGCCCCGGTGCGCGATGCCGGCGGCCTGACAGGCCTCGATCGCGTCGGTCAGCATCCGCAGCGCGGCCCTGCGCTCGGGCACCGCCACGTCGCCGAAGTCGACCTGCGGGCCGTACATCACGTTGAAGTGCCCGGGGTGGGCGGTCCCGAAGCGAACGTACCCGACGGCCATCGCTTCGTAGCGCGCCAGCGGGTCGGGGCCCGCGTCCTCGGTCGCGGCGCGACATTCGGCGAGCAGCGTCGTGAAACCGTCCGTCGCGACCGCGGCCAGCAGCGCGCGCTTGTTGGCGAAGTGCCGGTAGGGCGCCGCGGCCGTGACGCCGAGCCGCTTGGCGGCCGCCCGCAGCGTGAGGGCCTGCGGCCCGAAGCGGTTGATGATCTCGACGGCGGCGGTGACCAGCTCGCGCCGGACGTTCCCGTGGTGGTAGGCCTTCTTCAGATGAGGCCGGGCCGACCGGTCAGTCGTCATCGCCGTCATCGCCGTCGTGGCCGATGCTGGCGCCGGTCGGGCCGCCCGCCCGACCGGCGGCCCCACTCATCTCCGCGAGCGTGCGCTTCAGCGTCGAGCGGCTGATGCCCAGCACCTCCGCGGCGCGGGTGCGGTTGCCGCCGCAAGACTCCAGGACCCGCACGATGTGCGCCCGCTGGACGTCCTGGAGGCGTAGCGACCGATCGCCGGGTGGCGCGGCCGTCACGAGCTCGGGCGGCAGGTGACACAACGAGATGGTGTCGCCGCGGCTCAAGATCAGCGCACGTTCGAGGGTGTTGCGCAGCTCGCGCAGGTTGCCGGGCCAGTCGTACCGCTGGAGGGCGGCCGTGACGCCCGGGCTCAGCGCGTTGACGGAGGGTTCCTGTCTGATCGTGGCGAAGACCCGCCGGCTCGCGCGCCGGCCGAGCTCCGCCAGGATGCTGCGCGCCAGCGCCGGGATCTCCTCGCGCCGCTCGCGCAGCGGCGGGATCTGGATGGGGACGACGCTCAAGCGGTAGTAGAGATCCTTGCGGAACTGGCCGCTCGCGACGCGGTCGGCGAGGTTGACGTTGGTCGCCGCCAGGATGCGGACGTCCGCCTGGATGATGCGCGTGCCGCCGACGCGGCGGAACCGGTGCTCGTCGAGGAACGTCAGCAGCTGCGCCTGAACGCTCATCGGCAGCTCGCCGACTTCGTCCAGCAACAGCGTCCCCCCGTCGGCCGCCTCGACGAGCCCGCGCTTGGCCGCCGTCGCGCCCGTGAACGCGCCGCGCTCGTAGCCGAAGAGCTCGCTCTCGAGCAGCTGCGGGGCCAGGCTGGCGCAGTTGATGTCCAGGAACGGCTTCTTGTCGCGCGCGCTGCGGCGGTGGATCCGGCGGGCCAGCCAGCTCTTGCCGACACCCGTCTCGCCGAGCAGCAGCACGCTGGCGTATCCGTCCTGGGCCACCACGTCCGCGGCGTCGACGACCTCGCGCATGGCCGGCGCCAGCGACACGGGGTCGTCCTCCGTCGCGGCGCCCGCCAGGATCTCGGCTGCCCGTCGCAGGCGCGCGATCTCGCCGATGTCGCGCGCGATGCTGGCGATCCGGGCCGGCCGGTCGCCGGCGCCGGGGATCAGCGAAAGGCTCTCCTCGACCTCGATCTCTCGGCTGCCCCGCAGGCGATAGGTCTGGCTGACGGGCAGCTTCTGTCCGGCCAACAGGCGTTCGGTGCTGGCCTGCAGCTCGGGGCGCAGGTTGGCCGGCACCAGCGCGTCGATCGTCAGCCCCGCCTGCGCCGCGCTGATGCCGTAAAGCTGCTCGGCCGCCGGGTTGCAGGACACGATGTGTCCGTCGGGCGTCCAGGTCACGATGGCGTCGTTTGCCTTCACGACCACCGCCGCCAGCTCCCGCTCCAGCGCGCGCGCCCGCTCTGCCGCCAGCTTGCGCTCGGTGATGTCTTCCGAGATGCCGACCAGGTACAGCGGCCGATCGCCGTCGTAGACGGGCACCTTCTTGGTGCGCAGCCAGCGGACGCCCTTCTCGCGCGTCGAGATCGGCTCCTCGGGGATCTCCAGCAGCTCGCCCTTCGCGTAGATCTCCAGGTCCTTGGCCCGGAAGAAGTCGGCCTCCTCCCGCGGGAAGACGTCGTAATCAGACTTGCCGAACAGCTGCTGGCGGTCCCAGCCCAGCAGCTCCTCGGCGGCGCGGTTGAACCGGAAGAACGTGTGATCGCTGGCGCGCTTCACGAAGATCATGTCCGGGATGTTCTCGACGACGGCTTCGAGAAACCGGTTCGCCTCGCGCAGCTCCTCGGCGATGCGCAGCGGATCGCGTCCCCGCCGCACCAGCGCGAGCCAGGTGAACGCCGAGACCGCCGCGATCCGGACGTGCACCTCGAACGGCTCGCCCGTCGTCGCGACCCACCGGCACCCCACGGAGAACGGCTGTCCGATCTCGATCGTGCCGGGCAGGCGCGCGTCGATCGCCTCGTCCAGGCGCGGCCGGTCGGGCGCGCGCGCCTCGAGGCCCAGCTCCTCCAGGGCCACGCGGCTCGCGTGAAGGATGCGCCGCGTGCCGCGATCGACGATCAGCAGCGCGCCCGGAAAGTGCTGCGCGAGGTCGCACGCGCTGACCGACGAGAGCGGTCCAAATTCGGCCAGCGGCGGCGCCGCCTGGCCCAATTGCGGCCACCCCGTCGAGGCCTCCGCCTCCCCGTCTCCTCGAAATTCCACCGGATTCTTCATTCCCATCTGCTGGCACGCCCGTCGCTAAAGCCCTCGGCACTGCCACGGCCCCCCGCCGCGGCAACCCATGCCATGTCACTACCATGTTTACAGGCGAAACATAAGGACTGTACCGGCCTCTACCGCGCGCACCGTCGCGCCGTGTACCGCCACTGCAGGAAGCTGCTTGCGGACGGCGCCGGGGCCGAGGACGCGACGCAGGAGGTCTTCACGCGCGCGTTTCATCATCTGCAGGGCATCGCCGATCGCGACCACCAGCGCCGCTGGTTGTTTCGCGTCGCGACCAACTACTGCCTGAACCAGCTTCGGAATCAGCGGCGGCAGACGGAGCTGCTGCTGCACTTCGACACGGCGCCGCCCGACGATCCGACCGGCGCGATGTTCGCGCGCGACGTCGCCGCCCGGATGACGCGCAGTGTCCCGGATCAGGCGCGCCAGGTGGCCTGGCTTCTGTACGTCGACGAGCTGGACCAGCACGAGGTCGCCGACGTCCTGGGCGTCTCGCGCCGCACCGTGGTGAACCGGCTCGCCACCTTCCGCGTCGGCGTGCGCCGCGCGATCGCCGCCATGGGCGACGCGCCGGTGCTTTCGAACACGCTCGCCCGCTAGCCGCTCGCTACAATGGCGTCTGGGGCGTTCGCTTGACCGACGTGCGCTACACGCGCCGGCTGCCGTGAAGGCGCCCCTGCATGAAGCCGGGGACCAGCGCGCGCGTCAGGCGGACCGCGCCGAAAACGGCGAACGCGCGCCAGGGGTGAATCAGCTTCTTGCGGCGGGTCGTGGCGAACCGTGAGATGGCGCGGACCGTGTCGTCGAGCGAGGCCGACGAGAGGTCCTTGATGCGGAACATCCAGCCCGGAAGCTTGTCGCGCATCTCGTACATCGAGGTCGGAACCGGACCCAGCAGCACCTGCTTGAACACCAGGTCCGTCCCCGCGTACATGTTCGACCACACCTCGAAGCAGGCGGTCAGGGCCTGTTTGCTGGTCTGATAGCCCAGGCCGTGCGGGTTCCCCGCGTACGCGACCATCGAGCTGATGGCGACGACGTGCCGCGCGACACCGGGCGGCGAGAGACGGGTCAGCGGCCCGACGAAGTTCAACACGCCGTAGAGGTTCGTCTCCATGACGTCGCGGTACTGGGGCAGGTCGAATGTCTCGTCGTTGTCCAGCCGGTTGATGCCGGCGTTCAGGATGAAGAGCTCCGGCAGCTCGCCCGACGCCGCCAACCGGCGGACCAGGTCCTCGACGTGGCCCGCCGAACGGACGTCCACACACTCGAAGCGGACCGACGGATGCTGCGCTTCCAGCTCGGCGACCCGGCGGCGATTCACGGAGATCACCTTCACCCCGCTGCGCGCGTAGTGTTGCAGCAGGCCCCGCCCGACGCCGGAGGTCGTGCCGGTGATGAGGACGGTCTTAGCCTGCACCCCGCTCCGTTGCGCGCTGGGCCGCCCGGCGCCCGGCGACGAAGCGCGCGATCTCCGCCGGGCTGCTGAGCCCGGCCCCCGCGTGCCACATCGCCTTGCGGATGTACCTGGGCCGCCGTTTCACCTCCTCGAACGTCCTGATCAGGTACTCCCCGACGACGCCGATCGCCAGAAGGTTGAGGCTGCCGAAGAAGGCGACCAGCACGGCGACCAGCGCGACGCCGTGGGGAACCTGGGGACGAACGCCGCAGTCGACCAGCGCGACCACCAGCGCGAGGAACGACAGACAGCTCAGGATGCCGCCGGCGTAGCTCAGAGCTTCGATGGGCGCGAAGCTGAACGAAAAGATCGCCTTCTTCGCCCACCACAGGTTCTTCAGGCGGCTGTGCGTCGAGCGCCCGAAGGCCCGCTCGGGGCGCAGGTAGTCCACGCCGGTCTGCTTGAAGCCCACCCAGGCGCGCAGCCCGCGCAGGAACTGATCCGTCTCCGGAAGGGCGAGCAGCTCGTCGACGACCCGCCGATCCATCAGCGAGAAGTCGCCAGCGTCGACGGGCACGGGGACGTAGGCCATCCCGCGGAACACGCGGTAGAAGATCCGGCAGGCCAGCGACATGAGCGCGGACATCTCGCGCCGCGCGCGGCGGCCGTAGACGACCTCGTTCCCCTCGCGCCACTTCTCGTACAGGGCCGGGATCACCTCCGGCGGGTCCTGAAGGTCGCCGTCCAGGAGGACCACGGCGTCGCCGGTCGCGACCTCCATCCCGCTCAGGAACGCGTTCTGGGAGCCGAAGTTCCTCGAGTGCTCGATGGCCAGCACGCGCGCGTCCCTGGCCGTCAGCTCCTTCAGGACCGCGGCCGTGTCGTCGGGGCTGCCGTCGTTGACGAAGATGATCTCGTAGTCGACGCCCAGCCCGGAGAACATCGCCGTCAGGCGCTGGTGCATCAACGGGATCGCCTGCGCGTCCTTGTAGCAGGCGATGACGGCGGACACGCGCGGCGGCCGGGACTCAGCCACGAACGGCCTGCTCCAGACGGGCCCGCAGCGGCGGTCCTGCCAGCTCGCTCTCCTGCTGATGCCAGCGCTGGCTGCCGTAGCGCCCGCTCGGGTAACCGCGGGCGTGCAAGCTCGTGAACGAACGCGGGCACACACGCTTCGCCAGCAGCAGGTGGCTCACGGCCTCGGCCATCCCGCACGCGAGGTAGTGCTCTTCCAGCGTCACGAGCCGCTGCTTCTCTTCGAGGCTGGCCAGCAGCTCGGGCGGCGGCTCGCCCAGCGGCAGCGTCCCCACGCTCCAGATCTCGACGTCGTCCAGCAGCGCCTGGTCCCCCAGGTCGTACAGGTTGCCGACCACCGCGCCCATTCCAATCACGACGCATCTTCGTCCGGGCTTGAGCTTTCGCCACGCGGCGAACGGGGGCACCTCGCCGGGGAGCTGCGCGGCGGTGTTGAGCCGCAGATAGTTCGGCAGCGGGTCTTGCGCCATCAGGTTCACGACGGGAGACACGTCGGCGCGGATCAGCGGCAGGTAGACCCGCATGTGGGGCAGGACGCGCATGGCGCCCACGTCCTCCAGCGCGTGGTGGGACGCGCCCATGATGCCGTAGCCGTAGCCGCCCCCGTTTCCGACCAGCTTGACCGGCAATCGGTGCAGGCAGACGTTCGTGCGGATCTGCTCGTAGGGGCGGAACGCGACGAAGGGGGCGATGCTGTACACCCACGGCAGGTGCCCTTCGTGCGCCAGCCCTGCGGCCAGCGACACCATGTTCTGCTCGGCGATCCCCGCGTTGATGAAGCGTTCTCCGTAGGCCTCGGCGATCGGCTCGATGGCCAGGTAGCCGACGTCGCCCGTGATGAACACCAGATCGTTCCGCTGCCGGAACAGCGCGACCATCGCCCGCGCGAACTCATCCCGCATGGCGAGCCCCGGCCACGGCGGCCGCGTGCGCGCTGGAAAGCTCGGCGAGCGCCTGCTCGTACTGGGCGTCGTCCATCGGCAGGTAGTGGGAGGCCACGGTGTCCTGCATGTACCGGATGCCGTGACCCTTGACCGTTCTGGCCACGATCGCGATGGGCCGTCCAGCGGCGCCCGCGCACGCGTCGCGCGCGGAGGCCAGCGACGCGAAGTCATGTCCGTCGGCGGCGACGACCTGGAACCCGAACGCCTCCAGCTTGGCGCCCAGCGGCTCCAGCGCCAGCACGTCCTCGGTGTCGCCCATCGCCTGGACGCGGTTGCGATCGATCAGCCACACCACGTTGGTCAGCTTGCGGTGCGCGATGAAGAGGGCCGCCTCCCAGGTGCTCCCCTCGTCGAGCTCACCGTCGGAGGTGAGACAAAAGAAGCGCCGGTCGCTGCGATTGAGCGCCGCCCCCACCGCCATTCCGGCGCACAGCGAAAGCCCGTGCCCCAGGCTTCCGGTCGCGAACGGGATCTGCTCCAGCGTGTTGACGGGCGGCAGCGCCGGCAGCCGGGTCCCCTCGCCGTAGAACGATTCGAGCTCGCGAGCGTCGAGGGCGTTCAGCTCGGCGAGCAGCGCGTACAGCGCCGCCACGGCATGCCCCTTCGACAGGACGAACGTGTCGTCGTCTCGCATCCAGGCGCACTTCAGAAAAACCAGGATCTCGGCGCAAGACAGCGAGCTGCCGATGTGACCGGCATTGGCCCGTTTGTACATGGCCAGGAAGCGCTTCTTCACGGCAAGGACGCGCTCTTCGAGCTGCACGCGCGCGGCTGTCCGGTCCGCGCGATTCGGTCCGTGGCTGGGGCGGCTGTCTGTCACGGCTGCTCGTCTTCGCCTGCGAATCGCGAGCTTATCATCCCATCAGCAGGGGAACGTCAGCGGCGCCGCGGGTCATCGCGGTGTGGGCGGGGAACGAAAAAGACAAAAACGAGGAACAAAACCCCCACCCTCCCGACAATTACGACCGCGAGGTCTTATGCGGATCAGACTGATCGAACTTGTCGGCTCGGTAGCTTTCGTCGCGGCAGCGGTGGCCGGTAGCGGCTGCAGCAGCCCCAGCACCCTGGGCCCGGGGAGCGGCGGCAGTCCGGGAACCGGATCCGGCGGATCCACCATGACCGGGTCGACCGGCGGCACGTCCGGGGGGAGCTGTCCCGGGCTGACGCCGTGCGGCGGTTCGGTCGTCGGGAGCTGGACCGTGTCGTCGTCCTGTCTGAACGTCTCGGGCGACATGGACGTGACCCTGGCCAGCCTGGGCTGCAAAACCGTGCCGGTGAACGGGACCTTGCACGTGACCGGCTCGTGGAGCGCCAAGCCCGACGGCACGTACGCGGACAACACCGTCACCACGGGCACGATGACCTTCCCGCTGGCGGCGAACTGCCTGTCGGTGTCGTCGGTGAACGTCCCCTGCGACAAGGCGGCCGGAAGCCTGCAAGCGCTCGGCTGGGAAAGCGTGACCTGCTCCGTGAGCGGCGGGCAGTGCACCTGCTCGGCGACGGGCAACCAGAAGGGCGGCATCGGCGTGATCTCGCCGTGGGCCAGCAACACCGGCAACTACATGACCGACGGCTCGGGGCTCAACGCCGACGGGAACGTGGACTACAACTTCTGCGCCTCGGGCAACATGCTGACGCTGGCGCCGAAGCCGACGATCCTTCCCATCACGGGCACCATCGTGCTGCAAAAAGGCAGCGCCGCGGGGACCGGCGGGTCCACCGGCTCGGGCGGCGTCATCGGAACCGGCGGCGTCGTCGGAACGGGTGGCGGCCCCGGAGTGGGCGGCAGGGGCACGGGCGGCACCGGCGGTACGGCGGGCGGCTCGGCCGGCAGAAGCGGCGGCGGCGGCGGCAGCGCCACGGGTGGCTCGACCGGCACCGCGGGCTCCGGCGGGATGTTGCCGTGCGACATCTACGCAGCCGCGAACACGGCCTGCGTCGCCGCGCACAGCACGGTGCGCGCGCTGCTGGGCTCGTACAGCGGCCCGCTCTACAAGGTCAAGCGGGCGTCCGACAGCATGACCAAGGACATCCCCGTGCTCAGCCCTGGCGGCGTCGCCGACACGTCGGTCCAGGACGCGTTCTGCATGGGCACGACCTGCACGATCACGATCGTTTACGACCAGTCCGGGCACGGCAACTTCGTCGAGGCCGAGACGCCCGACAGCACCGTCGGCGGGCACACGGGCATGACCGCCTCGAACGCGACGCAAGAGTCGTTCACCATCGGCGGTCACAAGGTCTACTCGCTGTACATGAAGACCAGCCAGGCGTACTGGCGCGACGGGTCCAAGTCGGGCATGCCGCTCGGCAACGCGCCGCAGGGGATTTACATGGTCACCAGCGGCAAGCACTACGGCAGCGGCTGCTGCTTCGACTACGGCAACGGCGAGACCAGCCGCATGTACGTGGCCGGGCCGTCGATGGACGCGCTCAACTTCAGCAACTGCACGATCTGGGGCACGGGCGCCGGCACGGGCCCGTGGGTCATGGCGGACCTCGAGGGCGGTCTCTTCGCGAAGGGCGGCGGCGGCCAGAGCACGGCCGACCCCAGCCTGACCTACACGTACGTCACCGCGATGGAGAAGAACAACGGGACCGGGACGTTCGCGCTGAA
The DNA here is from genome assembly GCA_964546845.1 of uncultured Myxococcales bacterium. Lineage (GTDB taxonomy): Bacteria > Myxococcota_A > Polyangia > Fen-1088 > Fen-1088 > JADGRB01. Next base: position 13,016 of record CAZJMY010000174.1, read on the forward strand.
GGGCGGCGACGCCACGACCGGTATGCTGAGCACGTTCTACAGCGGCAACGTTCCGCCGGGGTACAACCCGTCCAAGAAGCAGGGGTCGATCGTCCTCGGCAGCGGCGGCGACTGCTGCTACAGCAACAACACGCTCAGCCAGGGGACGTTCTACGAAGGCGCCATCGTCGCCGGCTATCCGTCGGACGCGACGGACCAGGCGATCCAGGCGAACATCGTCAGCGCGGGTTACGGCAAGTAGCGCAACCCGCGCGTCAGCGCGCCAGCCGGGAGATGCGAACCAGCACGTCCCCGTCGTTCTGGAACTCCAGCATCGTCTCCAGCTTCCGGTCCGGCCAGATCTCGTAGCCGGGCAGCGGGCTGTTCGTCGACAGCTGGATCTGCTGCACGACATACACGCCGTAGAACAGGTGGCGCGCGAAGGCGGCCAGCAGGTAGCGGTCCTGCCGGGCGGCGGCGAAGCTCATCGCGCCGTAGTCCATGATCGTGAAGAGGTCGGGCTTGTCGGTGACGATCAGGATGCGCTTTTCGTGGAGGCTGTCGAAGTAGCGCCAGACCGTCGCCGTCTCACGCGTCTGCGTCAGGCGGTTCATCATGCGGTGCTGCGCGGCCACGGGAACGTGGATGACCAGAACCGCAACCGCGACCAGCACGGCGACGAAGGGCCGCCACCGACGCAAGGTCGCGGCCAGGGCCCACGCCGCGAAGAACGAGAAGAACGTGTCGATCGCGATGACCAGCCGCGCGGCCGAGGGCGCCTGGGCGCGCCCCCACACGTAACTGAAGACCACGAACACCTGAAGCAGCATCCACGCGCAGACGAAGACGGCGAACCGCGCGCGCGGGCTCTTCCAGTCGCGCGACGCCCACGCGCGCCGGCGCGACCAGAGCCAGAGGGCGCACCCGGCGAGCCCCAGCGCGATGACGAGGCCGGCGTGCGCGGGGTAGCCGCTCAGCGGTGACAGAACGGGCCGGAAGTATTCGCGGGTGTTGTCGAAGAAGTACTGAAGGCTGACGGCCGGCACCCCGACCTCCTGGTCGGGGACGCTTCCGCGCAACGCGGCCTGCCAGAGCCGCGGCGCCAGGAAGGCCGGCGTCAGTACATAGATGAAGGCGTAGGGGCACAGCAGGCTCCACGTGACCAGGCGGAAGACCAGCAGCAACGCCACCACGGGGACGATGAACAGCGCGCTCTCGTAACGGACCTCGGCGAACAGGCAGAGGTTCATCCAGAGAATCGCCAGGCGGGCGGCGCTGGGCTCGCGCAGGTGATCGAAGAGGCTCTTCAGCACCAGCACCGAGAAGAAGAGCGCGCAGAAGTCGAACCCGCCCGACCGGACGGCGAGCAGCGTGGCGGGGTGCACCGCCACCAGCAGCGCCGCGGCGACGCCGAACGTCTCGCCCCCCAGCGACTTGGCGAGCCGGTACGACACCAGCAAGAAGGCGGGCAGCAGCAGCAAGTTGCAGAGGAACGCGTTCTCGTACGTGTAGCCGCGCGCGACGTGAACCAAACTGACCAGGAACGGAAACAGCGCCGGCCGGCGATCGACGACCACGTCGACGTCCCAGTACGAGTCGTAGTAGTTCTTGCCGGAGACGGTGAAGGTCGCGGTGCGCGAGGCGAAGAGGTTCTTCGACGTGCCGACCAGGTCCGCCTCGTCGGACAGGATGCGCAGCGCCGGATGAATGGCCAGCCAGGCCACCACCGTCACGGCGACCGCGATCGCCAGCCCCGGCCAGTGGTCTTTCACCCACGCGACGGCACGCCGGCGGACCGCGACGCCCTCGGCGCCGGCATCACCCGCCGCGTGCAGGTAGACCCCCGCCCAGCACAGCACCGCGGCCATCAGCAAGAAGTAGGTGGTGTGGACGAACAGCGTCTGGGCGTACGCGATGTCGGCGAGCCCGATCGCCAGCAGCGCGACGACCGCCAGAGCCAGCGCCGCGAGGGCGACTTTCCCGGAGGTCACGGTAGGTTTCGTCATGGCTGCGCCGGCGGGTCTCAGAAGCGATACAGGCGGTACCCGCCCAGCTCGAACACGGGGTGGTCGATCAGCTCGGCGGACCACTTGACCTGGTCGCCGGGGTCCAGCAGGAACCAGCGAATGCCCAGCTGGCGCGCCATCGCCGCGACCGCCCCGCCCGCGCGAAAGCTCATCCAGCGGTCGACCTGATCGATCCGGCGCTGCAGCAGCTCGCCGTTGGTGGTCATGATCGTGAGGGTTCGCGCGGCGTACGGGCTGCGCTCGGCGAGGGCCGCGACCGCGCAGGTGCGATCGAACTGCGAGTCCTGGAAGACGTCCTGCCGATCGCCGTGGTCGCGCATGTACTCGGCGGCGCGGACCAGGCCCAGCGGCACGCGCACCGGCGAGAACATGGGCATGGCCGAGATCCGCTGCACGCCGCTGCCCAGAAAGGCCGGTATCGCCAGCAGAAGAACGGCCAGCCCGAGCAGCGCGGGACGCGCGACGCGCGTGAGACCCCGGGACTCGAGCGCCAGCAAGCCGGCCGCGCCGCCGATCCAGGCCACGACGATGAAGTAGACGATCATGACCGGCCGGTGCGAGAGCTCGTCGGGGGTGCTGCTGTGAAGGTCGAGGGCCAGCCCCAGGAACATCGCCAGGAAGTTCGCCAGCAGCAGCAGCGGAAAGACGACCAGCACCGCCGGCGCGCGATGGCGCAGGGCCACCACCAGCCCGATCAGCAGCGGGACGAAGAGGCCCAGCGTCGACAGCAGCACGTACGGGACGCCGAGCGCCACGTTCGAGAGCGCGGACTGGCCGACGCCCAGATGCGCGTCCAGGAATTCACGCAAAGCTCCGTGCTGGGCGAACTGCTTGATGAGCGAGAAGATCTGGCCCAGGGACGATCCGTCGAAGCGAATGGTCGGGACGCCCGGGACGCGCTGCACCAGCGCGAGCGTCACGGCGTAGAGCGCGACCGCGCCCGTGGCCCACAGCACCCGCCGCCGCGCGCCTCCCGTGCCCGCGAAGAACAGCGCCGGGACCAGCAGGAAGAGCAGCGCGCCGGCGATGAAGAAGTGCAGCTTGTAGACGGCGAGCACGGCGCCCAGCACCCAGCCGGCTGCCAGCTGCAGGCGGCTGGCGCGCGTGCACCCGAGGAGCACGAACAGCCACGCCGCCGCCAGCAGCGCCAGTCCGTAGCTGGCGCTGGGCGAGATCTGGGTCAGCCAGTGGTACGACATGAACGTGTTCTGCATCCCCTGCTGCGCGCCGTCGGGGAGCAGCAGCAGCGCCGCCGCCGCCGCCAGGCCGGGCCACGCGCCCCAGAAAGACCCGAACAGCGCGTACGCGCCGAGCCCCGTGAAGGCCACGCCGAGCGGCGCCAGGACGCCGGCGAAGGCCGCGTAGGCGTGCAGCCCCGACGCCTGCCGGATGAGCGCGGGCGTCAGGTACGCGCCGTAGTGGTAGAGGCGCGCCGGCACGCCCGCCATGCGGAAGTCTTCGATCGTCGACGCCCCGTGCGCGACGCCGAAGATGCGCAGGTGAACCGCGTGATAGAAGCCGTCGATCCAGGGCTCGAACGTGACGATGTTCCCGTCGACGGAGGTGGGGCGCAGCGAGTCCTGGCACCACAGCGTCGCGGCGGCCAGCGACAGGCCCACGGCCGCGAAGCCCACCCAATCCGCGCGCTGCTTCCGGCGCGCGGGGCGGGCCGCCAGGAACAGGAGGGCCGAAGCCGCCAGCACGACGCCGAAGTTGGCGACGATGCCCAGCGGGGACAGCCAGGCCAGGACGAGCAACGCGGTGTTGACGCCGGCGTAGCCCATCAAAAGGCGCAGCGGCAGATCGAACAGAGCGCCCGCCGCGAGCCGCCCCCAGCCAGCGAACGACGAACCCACCAGATAGAACGACAGGAACGCCGCCTCGCTGGCGACCAGCGCCCGTACCGAGAACGTTCCGGCCGCGACGGCCCCCCAGACCGCGACCGCGGCCCCGGCCAGCGCCGCACCCGCCAGATCCGCCGCGCTGTAGGTCGGCGTGAAGTTCAGCCGGCGCGCCAGAAAGGCGAATATTTCGGGTCCCGCTCGCCGTGACAACTGCGCGCCATCTTACCGGGACTCGTCGCGCTGGAACAACGGAGACCGCACCACGCCCAGGCGGTGCAACCGGTACTGCACGGCCGTCGCGCAGCACGCGATGCCGTAGCGAACGCTGCGGCGGAAGTCGATGCTCGACGCCTCGGCGAAGTACCGGGTCGGGCAGGTCAGCTCGGCGATGCGAAAGCCGAGCGCGTGCGCTTGCACCAGGACCTGGTTGTCGAAGACGAAGTCGTCCGAGTTGCGGTGGTAAGGGATGGCCTCCAGCACGCGGCGGCGGTACGCGCGAAAGCCGGTGTGATACTCGGACAGCTTCTGCCCGATCACGAGGTTCTCGAACAGCGTCAGCGCGCGGTTGGCCACGTACTTGTAAAGCGGCATCCCGCCGTCCAGCGCGCCGTTCCCCAGGATGCGCGAGCCGAGCACGACGTCGTAGACGTCCTCGACGAGGACGGCCACCATGGCTCGGACCAGCTTGGGCGTGTACTGGTAGTCGGGGTGCAACATGACGACGATGTCCGCGCCCAGCGCCAGCGCCGCGTCGTAGCAGGTCTTCTGGTTGCCGCCGTACCCGCGGTTGGCGTCGTGCTGGAAGACGTGCCGGATGCCGAGCGTCCGGGCCAGTGCCGGCGTGTCGTCCGCGCTGCGGTCGTCGACCAGCACCACCTCGTCGACGAGGTCCAGCGGAATCTCCCAATAGGTCCGTTCCAGGGTCCGGGCGGCGTTGTAGGCCGGTAAGACGACGACGATCTTCTGACCAAGCACCATCCCGGACCGACTTTACTGCAGGGACGGGGCCGCCGCGGCGGAGCGCCGGTTTCTGCACCAAACTGGCGATTTCGACCCCTTGGCACGGGTGGTGAGCCCATCGCCTCCCAACCGCACGGCGCGAGGTCCATCGGCCCGGGACACGGCTGCGCTGATGGCGCTGCTGTGCGCCGGGACGGGGTGCCTGGAGACCGACCGCGTGCTGGCGGTCCAACTGGACGCTTTTCCTGCGTTTTCCGCCCCCACCCTGGTCCCGGGGCTGCGCGCCGACAGCATCGACGTCCACGATCCCTCGCTGACCGCGGACGAGCTGGAGATCTACCTGTCCTCGGACACCGACGCCGTCTCCGACATCTGGACCAGCACGCGGACCAGCGCCGGCGGGGCCTGGGCGCCCGCGGTCCTGCAGGCCGACCTCTCCAGCCCTGGCAACGACGCGGACCCCGACGTTTCGCCAGACGGGCTGACGATCTACTTCGCCAGCGACCGGGCGGGCGACGGGTACCGCCTGTACGTGTCGCGGCGGGCGGCCCGCGGGCAGCCGTGGGGCCCGCCGCAACAGATGACCGGGCTCGGCGCGTCGACCCTGGACGCCGGCCCCAGCGTCGACCCGGGCGGGTTGCAGATGGTGTTCGCCTCGCAGCGCAGCTCGAACGACGTCCGCCTCTACCGCGCTTCCCGCACCGACCCGCAGGGGGGCTGGAGCGAGGTGACCCCGCTGGACGAGATCAACTCGACCCGGCAGGACGAGAACCCGGCCCTCTTCGACCACGCGCTGTCGCTGATCTGGAGCTCGCGCGGGCCGTCGAACGGCGCCACCTCCGACCTGCTCGAGGTCAGCCGGCCCTCGACGTCGGCCCCGTTCTCGACGGCACCCATGGCTCTCGATGCCCTCAACTCGGCGGCCGACTGGGACGGCGACCCCTGGCTGTCGCAGGACGGCCACCACATCGTGTTCGTGTCGGACCGCACCACCGGCGTGAGCCAGCTGTACGAGGCCTGGCGGTGAGGTCGCTGGGCGCGCCCTGAATCATGTCGACCGCCTACGACAGAGCCGAGCTCGCGCCGCCTCTCGCCGCCGAGAACGCGGTCGGCGGCAACGCCGCCGAGCTCACCGCGCTGGCCGAGCAGGCCGTTCGCACGCGCGACCCGACGACCGTGCGTCGATTCCTGGAGGGGATCGCACCCTCGGTGCGGGGCGTGTGTCGCGCGGTCATGGGTCCGCGGCACGCCGACCTGGAAGACGCGATCCAGGAGTGCTTGATCGAGATCTTGCGCGCCCTGCCCAAGTACCGATTCGAAGGGACGATCGTCGGGTACGCGAGCCGGATCTCGCTGCGATGTTCGATCGCCGCGCGCAAGCGGGGGCGCAACCGCGAGCAGCGCGCCCGCGTGCTGGCCGAGCTGGAAGCGGCGACCCCCTCCGGCGGAAGAACCGACGGTGCGCCCGGCCTGTGGTTTCTGAGTGACATCATCGACGAGCTGCCGAAGGTTCAGGCGGAGGCGGTCGTCATGCGCATGGTCCTGGGCTACTCCGTCGAAGAGATCGCCGTCGCGACACAGGTGCCGGTCAACACCAGCAAGAGCCGCTTGCGCGTCGCCAAGGAATACCTGCGCCGGCGGTTGGAGGGCAGCGCGTGATGCGGACGGCCGACACGCCGGCGGCACCGGTGGACACCGACCGCACCGAGCATCCCGAGGAGCTGCTCGACGGGGCCGCGCGCGGCGGGCTGACGGCCGGGGAGCAGGAGGTGCTCGACAGGCACCTGTCCGTCTGTCGCGTCTGCGCGGGCCATCTGGCGCTGGTTCGTTCGGCGCAGCAGCACGCGGCGCCTCAACCCTGGGACGACCTCTTGAACCGGCGCGCAGTCGAAGGCGCGTTGACCTCCGCGCGCCGCGGGCGCTGGCGAGGCGATTCCCCCCTGCGCTTTGGGCGGCGGTGGGCGATGGTGGCCGCCGGAGTGACGCTCCTGGGGCTGGGTGGGATCGCAGGCGCGACCTGGTGGCACGCCCAGCGGCCGCGTCCCGAGGCGGCGCGGGCGCGCGCGCTGGCGTCCGCCGTCCTCACCGGCGCGCCGTCGCACCGGGCACCCGCGGCCGAGCCCGCCGACGAGGTCGCGCCCGAGCCGCCCCCTCCCCTGGCCCCGCCTGCCGCGGAGCATCGCGCGCCCGCGCACGCGACGTCGCGCGCGGCGCCCAGCGCGTCCGCGCTGTTCGAGCAGGCCTCGGCGCTGCGCGATCAGAACCGACCGCGGCAAGCCGTCGTGGTGTTCCGCCGCCTGCAGCGGCTGTACCCGCAGGCACGAGAGACACGCCTGTCGTTCGCGCTGGCGGGGCGCCTCTTGCTGGACGGCGGGCAGCCGGCACAGGCTCTGGCGCAGTTTGATCAGCACCTGGCACAGCGAGGGGAGGCCTCCGAGGAGGCTCTGGCCGGTCGCGCCACCGCGCTGGGACGGATGGGGCGGCCTTCCGACGAGAGCGACACCTGGCGCGCGCTGCTCGACGGGTACCCGAACACGGTTTACGCGCCGCTGGCCAGGCGCCGGTTGGCCGAGCTGGGCCGCGCGCCGGCGCGCTGACGTCCGCCGCATGCTGTGGGCGCTGGCCCGAAGCGGGCGGTTCGGGGCGCTGCTGGCGCTATTCGTATTCGCCGGCCGCGCCGTCGCGCAGGACCCGCCGCGCGTGCAGGTGGTCGTCGCCGCCGCTCCCGCGGTCGCCGCGACCGTGGCGGGCGCGGTCCGCGACTCGCTGGCGCGAAAGGCGCTGGCCGTCGACGCGGCGGAAGTCGCGCGCGTCGATCCGTCGCAGCTGGTCCGCCCACCCGACGCCCGCACGCCGGTGGCCCTGGTCGCGCGGGTCTGGTTGGACCTGGTCTCCGCTCAACCGACGATGTACTTCGTCACCGAACCGAGCGGCCTGGTCTACGTGCGCCCGCTGGCCGTTCACGCGGCGCCCGACGCCGTCGAGCTCGAGCTGATCCGGTTCGTGGTGGGCGGCGCCGTGCAGGCGATTCTCGAGGGGCAGCCGCTGGGCGTCACGCGGGCCGAGTTCGCGCGCTCGCTCGCCGCGCCGGCGGCGGCGGCGGGCGCGATGCCACCGATGCGCCCCGCGACAACCGTGGTGTCGCCCCGATGGGCGATCGCCGCCGAGTACGCCGGGGCCCGCCTGTCGTCCGGGGTCGTCGCGCATGGCCCCGCGCTGGTCGCGATGCGGCTCTGGCCGCGGCTGCAGCTGGGCGTCGTCCTTCTGCAGCGGTTTCCCGTGACCTTGAACAGCCCCGCCGCGGGCACGACCAACCCGGCGGTCAGCGCGTCCCTGACGACGTCGGGGGTTCGGCTGTTCGCGGCGCTGCCGGCGCGCCTGACGCCACGGCTGTGGGCGTCCGCGGGCCTCGGCGCCGGCATCGACGTCACGCACGTCGAGCCCGGCGGACGGGGCGCGACGTCCGCCTTCTGGGTCACCGATCCGCTGGTGCTCGCCGCGGCGTCCGTGCAGCGGGCGTTCGGGCGTCTCCTCGCCGGCGTCGACGCGGGAGTAGAGCTGGACCTCATCGCGCCCCGATACTCGGCCCTCCGTCCGGGCCAGAGCGTCACCGTCTGGACGCCGGCGCGGTGGCGCCCGTTCGCCGGGGCGCGTCTCGGCGTCCTGTTTTGACGCCGGGCCTGCAACGATCCCGATGACCCGCGGGAGGCCCCAGCGCCCCCTTTTGGCCTGGGCACCTTCATGAGATCCGCCGCGCGGGCCAGAGAGCTTCTCCAGCGATTCGAAACGCCGGCGGCGCTGGCGGCGATCGTGGCGTTGATCCTGTCGGCATTCTGGAAGCTGACGCTGATGAAGGGCGTCGTCATCACCGACGACGTCTTCGCCAGCGATCTGATGAACGAGAACTTCCCCTATCGGGTCGCGCTGGGCGAGGCTCTGCGCGCGGGCCACTGGCCCCTGTGGGTCCGCGAGATCTACGGGGGCTTTCCGCTGCTCGCCCGCTCCGAGGCCGGCGTCTGCTACCCGTTCAATCTCGTTCTGTTCGGCCTGCTGCCGCCTTACGTGGCGCTGAACCTGACCATGCTCCTGACGTTGGTCGCGGCGGGCGTGGGGATGTACCTCTACGCGCGCGAGATCGGCGGCGACGCGCGGGCGGGCCTGCTGGGCGGGGTCGCCTTCGCGTTCAGCGGCTTCCTGATCGCGCACCTCAAGCATCTCAGCATGGCCAACGGCGCCAGCTGGTTGCCGGTCGCGCTTCTTCTGCTCGAACGCGCGGCCGCGCGCGCCGCGCGGCGCCCGCTGGTGTGGTTCGCCGTCGTGTTCGGGTTGCAGCACCTCGCCGGCAACCCGCAGGTCACCTACGCCTGCGGCGTTCTGTACCTCTTCTACTTCCCGCTGCGGCTGCGCAATCAGCGCCGCACGCACCCCATCGAGGGGCCGGGCTGGCGCCGTCTGCTGGGCGCGTTCGTGGCAGCCCTGGCGCTGGGGTCGCTCCTCGCCGCCGTGCAGCTGCTCCCCACCTATCAGCTGGTGTCGCTGTCGCAGCGGGCGGGCGGCGTGACGTTCGAGTACGCGTCCCGCTTCGCCTACGACCCGGCCAGCTTCTGGACCTTCCTCGCGCCGTATGCCCTCGGGGACGCCGGCGACGGCACATACGCCGGCAAGGGCATCTTCTGGGAAGACTTCGGGTACGTGGGTGGGCTGACGTTCCTTCTGGCTCTGTACGCCGCCTGGCGCTGCCGGAGCAGCTGGCACGCGCGGTTCTTCGCGACGGCCGCCGCCGCGTCGTACGTGCTGGTGCTGGGGCCGGCGACGCCCGCCTACAGTCTGGTCTTCCACGCCGTCCCGGGCATGAGCTACTTCCGGTTTCCGACCCGCCTGCTGCTGATCACGGACGCCTCGCTGATCGCGCTGGCTGCGGTGGGATTGACCCGTCTCGGCGCCGCGCTGGCCGGGCGGCGCCTCGCCCACCTTCCGGCACTGGCCGTGCTGGTCACCGTCGTGGACCTGCTGTTCACGCAGCTTCGCCAGAACCCGACCGCCGACTGGACCGCCTGGACGCGACCGCCGGTGACGGCCCGGATCGTCGGGGCGGATCCGTCGCTGTTTCGCGTGTTCTGCGTGGGCGGCGTCCACGCCCACCGCCGGGCGTTTCAGGCGGCCCGCGGCTGGGAGAGCGATCTGCAGCCGTTCGTGGACCAGCGCGAGCTCCTGCAGCCGAGCAGCAACCTGCTTTACCGCCTGGCGTCGCCGAACGGCTACGCGAATCTGATCCCCAACTACTTGGTCGACGTCTGGGGCGACCAGAACCGCGCGGGCGTCATCACGCGCACGGCGTCCACGCGCGGCGACGTGTTCCAGCCGGCGCCCAGCTTCTGGAAGTTGATGCGCATGTACGACGTGAAGTACCTGACCTCGTTCTGGCCTTTCGCGCCGTCGCCCCAGCTCACGCCGATCGGGGTCTATGGCGGCGCGTTCCTCTACCGGAACGCAGATCTGCTTCCACGCGCGCATCTCGTCGGTGACGTGAGGATCGCCCGTGACGAACAGGCGGCGCTGCAGGTGCTCACGTCCGACGCGTTCGATCCCGCGCGCTCCGTGCTGCTGGCGGCGACGCCGCCCGGGTTCCAGGCCGGTCGAGAGGCGGCGGGCGGCACCGTCGACCTGGTGAGCTACGCGACCAACGACGCCGAGCTGCAGGTCCGGTCGCCGCGCCCCGCGATCCTGGTGTTCTCGGACTCCTACTACCCGGGCTGGCGCGCGGACGTCGACGGCCGCGCGACCACGGTTTACCGCGCCAACCTGACCCAGCGCGCGGTGGTCGTGCCGGCCGGCGAGCACCGGGTGAGGTTTCGTTTCGCGCCCACGACCGTGGCCGTGGGCGCGACGATCTCCCTCGCCTCCGTGCTGGCCCTGCTCGTGTGGTTCAGACGCTCGAGCAGGAGCAGCGAATGTCGATGAACGGGTCGAAGTTCCCCGTCGTGCCGTCGCTGCAGTTCCAGTCGCAAATCAGCGGCTCGCAATTCGAGTCCGGCCCGGGCGACCATTGATTGAGAGCGCGATTGGGCTTCGCGCAAACGAAGTCGGCGGCGGACGCAAACTTCGGATCCGTCGCGATGCAGACCATCATCTTGGTGTACTTGGTCCCCAGCACCGAGTTGATGGCCGAGGTGTTGTCGAACGTCTTCAGACAGCTCTGCACGCACACGTCCATCGTGGTCGAGCAGCCGGTCAGACCCGCCGCCAGGCTGCAGTTGTGCGTGCAGGCGTCCGCCAGCGTCAGCGACGCCGCCCCGCCCGCTCCCCCGGTCGCCGTGACGGCGCCGCCGCTGCCGGTCTGAGCGGAGCCACCGGCGCCGCCCGTGGCCGCCGTGTGCCCCCCGGACCCCGTGCCCGACGCGCCGCCCGTCACGCCGGACGCGCCGCCCGTGGCACCGCTGCTGCCCCCGGTTCCCCCTGTGCCGCCGCTGCTGCTGCACGCGGCCAGACCCAACACGATGACCAACGGAACGAACGTTTGTTTGATTGTGGCTTTCGACATTTCATCTCCCCGACGTGATCGAACAACCGCCGGCGCTTTCACGGCACAACCCGAACCAGGGCTGCGCTTGCCGGCGGGACGTACACTGCGACGCTGCTTCCGGAAACCGTCTGGACGTAGGGCGGGTTGCGCGGCCACTCGCCCGCGGCGGAGACCTGCGCCCCGGCCAGCGTCACGCTGCCTGCCGGGGCCGTCAGGCTGCCGGCGGGCGTCGCCTGCAGGTAGATGGCGCTCGCCGCGGTGACGGCCGCGCCCAGATTCAGCGTGGCGCTGACGCCCGTCGAGGCGTTCCGGTTGTTGAGGACGACGCTGACGAATCCGCCGTTCGCCTGGATCGCCCACGCCGTGAAGTTCTGCGCGCCGGTGGTGACCGACGTCGACACCAGAGCCCCGGCGCCCGCCTCGGCAAACAGCAGCAGCCCGTAGTACTCGGGCTGAACCTGCACCACCATCCCCTGGTCCTCGCGCAGGGGCTCGTAATAGAAGGGCACGGTTCCGTCCATGCCGTTCTCGCTGGTGTGGAAGTTGACGCCGCTGCCGCCCCGCTTGGCGACCTCGAACATGTAGTCGATCGCCCAGAGGCTGGAGATGAACGTGTCGCTGACCCCCTGCTGTCCGTGACCCGAGCAGGTGTTGTTCTCGTCCATGCGCCAATCCGGCAGGCCGTTCTTGACGGCCGCCGCCTGAAGGACGTCGAAGGCGTCCGTGAGCTTCGACGTCGTGATCTGCAGGTTGGGCACGGAACAGTCCGACGAATTAGCCGCGGCCACGTAGGTGTGCTGGGACAGGACCGCCAGCTTTCCGGGGTACTTCGCCGCGATGTCGTCGGCAAACGGCGCCGTGAACGGCGTCGCCGCCTTCGTCGTGCAGGCGGGGCCGACCAGCATCGCGCCTGGCGTCGCCAGGATCGCGTCGGCGAAGCTCTCCCAGTCGGCTTGCTGGGCGGCCCAGGTGCCGAACTTGTCCGGCTCGTTGCCGATCTCGAAGCCGAGGATGCTCGACGCACACTGGCTCATGACGTAGGCCGCCTCGGCGGCGGAGGCGGTCACGTTCCCCAGCTGGAAGTTGACGCCGTAGATGGCCTTGCTGCCGGTGGCGGCCAGGAACCCACAGAACTGATCGACGCCGCCCGTGGTGACCTTCACCGCGAACGGCTTCCCGTTGGGCTGAGAAGGTGCCGGTCCCGTCCCCGTCCACGTGCACCGTTCGACGTCGTTGGCGCCGATCCGGGTCAGCGGGGCGCCCAGCAACTTGTAGAGCGCGATGAGGTTCTTGTTGTTGCTGGTCAGCGACCCGTTCATGAGGTGGGTCTTCTCGTAGCTGAACCCGGCGAAGTCGGGACCGATCCTGCCGACGGCGGCGCCGGTGTTGATCTTGACGGTGGCGGCAGTCCCGGTTCCGGACGGACCACCGGGCACCGGGGTCGCCCAGCCGATGATGGGCGGCACCCCGCCGCCGGTCCCCGTCGAGGAACCACCGGTGCCGCCGGTCGCGGCCGGCATGCCGCCCGATCCGGGGGCGGAGCCGCCCGTCGCGTTGCCCCCGCCCGTTCCGGTTCCGCCGGACGCATGCCGGTGCGGTCCGATCCCGGCCTGGGAGCCGTAACAGCCGCACGCGAACAGGGCCGCCAGCAGCGGCGCACACCTCGACGACATCCGGCCGCGGACCTACCGGGGAACCAGACCGTTGACGACCGGCACGGGCAGGGACGTCACCGTGGCCGTCGCCGGCGCCAACCCGGGGCTGGAGGCTGTCAGCGTGATCGCCCCGGCCGTCGTTTGCGACCGGATGAACACGCGGTTGATCCCCCCCTCGGTATACAGGTACAGGTTGTTGGTCGAGTTCAGCATGCTTTCATTGACGCCGCCGCGCCACGTTCCCGGTCCGGTGACGGCGAAGGTGATCTTGGGCTCGTTGGTCGGCTGGTTGTCGGTGGCCTTGGTCGTGGGTCCGTAGGTGGGGACCCGCTGGCCCATCGCGTCCACCACCTCGACGTCGAACATCACGACGTCTGCGCCGTTGGCCAGCAGGCCGCCGGGCGCCGTGATCGGCGTGAGCTTGACCGCCGCTGCCGGCCCCGCCGTCTTGATCTCGTGCTGCGCGACCTGCTTGCCGCTGGCGTCGTAGCCCACCGCCTTCACGCTGCCGGACGCCCAGGCGACGTTCGGGAACGCGAACGTGTAGCCGTCCTTGGGGCTGGTGACCTTCCCCACCGACGTCCCGTTCACGAACAGCTCCACCGACGCCGTGTTCGCGACCACGTAGATGGCCTTCTTCGTCCCCGCCGGATAGGTCCAGTGACCGACGATGTGAATGTCGGGGCTCGGGTTGCCGGCCACGCGGAAGGCGTAGTAGGCCTCCTTGGGCAAGCGCACCGCATCGACCTTGCCGCCCGCGCGGCACACCGCCGAGCTGTTCAGCCGGCCGTCGGCGTTCTCGTCCGAGAAGTAGATCGACGCGTACCCCGAGTAGCGCGAGCTGGCCGGCGCCGTGTTGCGAATCGTCTCCAGCTTCAACCACGCATTGAGGCGCGACACCTGTCCGGGATTGCCAGCGCTGTCGCCGACCGTGAAGGACTCGGACGTCTCGTTGTACGTGTCCATCGCCCCGGGCACGAATCCGCCCACGTGCGGCGGCGAATACTGGTCCCAGATGCCGCGCAGGACCTCGTCACGGAAGTCCTCCTCCTCGAGGATCGGCCCCTTGTCGCGGTAGGCGTCCGAGTAGCCCCGGAAGTATCCGCTGCCCAGGTTGCCGGTGTCGTAGGCGATCATGGTGCCGAACCAGTCGGCGTAGGCCTGGCCGCTGGTGTCCTCCATGTCGCGATCGCCGTTGCCGCGGCCGCCGTACTTGTCCCAGGTGTCCCGCAGCGTCGCCAGCGCCTGCATCTGGCTGCCGGACACCGGGCTGTTGCCGGCCTCGTAAAAGAACACGCTGGGGTTGTTCCGCAGGTAAATCATCGTGCATTGCATGACCGCCATGCGCGCCGACCACTGGGCGGCGGTCGGGTTCGACACCTCCTTGTCGGCGGCCGGCGCGATGCTGACCACGCCGTACTTGTCGCCGGACCGGACGTCGGAGATCTGGGGCGTCACGTGCATCCAGCGGATGTAGTTCGCGTTGGCGGCGCGGATCAGGTTGGCGTGGAAGTCGTGCATCCAGTCGGGCACTGCCTGCCCCAGGCCCGCCCAGGAGTTCGTCGACCGCTGCGCAAAACCCAGCATGTAGGCGAAGCGGCCGTTGATGTAGACGCCGCCCGTGCCCGCGCCGCCCTTGAACGCCGTCTGGCGGAAGCCGGTGACCGTGCCACGCCCGTCGATCACGGTTCCGCCCACCGTCAGCGTGGTGACCACGTTGTACAGGTTCGGGTGAACGTCGCTCCACAGCTTGGCGCCCGTCATCGGCCCGCTGGCCTTCAGGATGGTCGTGCCCGTCGTCGGCGCCGGCGTCGCCGTCCCCGAGAACGACGCGGCCGTCGCGCCCGTCGCCGGGTCGACGATCTTGACCCCCAGCGTGACGGTCGCGGCGCTGCCGGATTCGTTCGCGACCTCGGACTCGACGTTGACCGTCAGGTTGCCGGTGTCGCCCTGCGCTGTGTTGTTGGTGATGTTCGCGTAGGCGGTCCCGTAGATGTAGACGCCGGACGTCTTGAGGTTCTGATACAGCGGGAACGTCTGATAGATCTTGCCCGGCACGTGCAGCCACACGTGCCCCGTCAACCCCCCGAACGCCGGATACGTCGCGTTCGAGTCCCAGTAGTTCGCGCCGCCGGTGTTGTCGACCCGAACCGCGAGCACGTTGTCGGTCGTGCCGTCGGCCGTCACCTTGCCCGTGATGTCGAGGCCGTAGGGTGAGACGCCGTCGGTGTAGGACGAGCCGACCTGCATGCCGTTGACGTAGAACGTTGCGCTCTCTCGAATCCGCTCGAACTCGACGATCAGCTTGTTGCCGGCGTACTTGGCGGGGACCTTGAAGTGCTTCCGGTACCAGGCGGGCCCCTGGTACATGCCGTGGTCGCCGCCGCTGTGGTTGATGAGAACGCGGAACGAATCCACGTCGTTGTACGTATGCGGCGTGCTGACCTGGCTCCACCCCGAGCCGGTGTCCGCGAACGACGTGGCCTGCGCGCCGTTGACGTCCGATTTGTTGAACTGCCAGCCGACGTCCATGCTGTAGTCGGCCTCGGTGTCGGGGCCGGGGAACGGGAAACCGCCGTTGCCACCTGGGCTCTGCCCACCCGTCGCCCCCACCCCGCCAGTGCCCGTCCCGACCTGGCCGCCGCTGCCGATCTGGCCGCCCGCGGAGCTGCCCCCCTGGCCGCTGCCCGTCTGCCCGCCCGAGGAGCTCCCCCCCTGGCCGCTGCCCGTCTGGCCCCCCGACGAGCTGCCGCCCTGCCCGCTGCCCGTCTGGCCGCCGGCCGCGCTGCCCCCCTGGCCGCTGCCCGTCTGCCCGCCCGACGAACTGCCCGTGCCCCCCTGCCCGCCCTTCGAGCACGCCGATGCCGCCAGCGCCGTCGAGATGAGGATCGTGAAGAGGGGGGCCCGTCTCTGCATGGAAGCTCCTTCCGCACTACAGGGACCGCCAGACACGAAAAGCGGTCAGAACTTTTTTCAGAAAAGCGCACGCGGCCGTCCGGGGCCCGGCGCATCCGGGACGTGGCCGCTCACGCGCGCGCGATGAGCGCCACGATCGACGGCGCGAGATTCGGCATCGATGCCGCCAGCGCGGCCCATTGACGCACCTGGCGCGCGACACCCACGTGATGAGCGCAACGCACACGCTCGCGCATCACTGGTTCGTTGACGGTTCGCGCGCGGGCTGCCTATAACGGCCACGATGTCACGCCCGATTGCCGCAACGAGCAGATCGAAGACATTCATCATTTCATTCGCAATTACCGCGGCCTGCTTATTTTCGCTTCAATCTGTCGTTGCCAACGCGCAATCAATAGACGTCAACAAGACCGCAATCGTCGCGCAAACGCCGCCCATCCCATTGCCAGCGCGCGAGGCCCTGCCTCCCTCGCCCGCCGACCCCTGGTTCTTTCGCCCGCCGCTGGTCCTCAGCGCGGGGCCGACCTCCGAATGGAAGCTGACCATCTACGGATTCGCCGAGGCCGACGGGATGTGGGACTCGACGGAGAGCTTCAACGACGGCCTCAACAACGGCGTCATCGCGCACCCGCTGACCCAGGAATGGCGAAATTCTCGCCTGCAGATGACGATCCGGAACAGTCGGCTCGGCTTCCGGGGACAGGCCCCCGAGCTGCACGGCGTGCGGGCCTCCGGCCTGCTGGAGTTCGATCTGTTCGGCAATCAGCCGGTCGTCAACAGCGGCGGCGGCTCACCGGGCGTCGCCTCCGGCCCGGGTGCCACGACCGAAGCCGCGTTCTTCAACAACGCCGCCCTGCGCGTGCGGCACGCCTATGTTCGGCTCGACAACGAGGTCGTCAGCGTGCTGGCCGGGCAGACCTACTATTTGCTCGGCTGGCAAAACTACTTCTTTGGCGCGACCTGCGGGTTCCTGGGACTGCCCAACGAGCTCTTCAACCGAACGGTGCAGCTTCGGCTGAGCCACACGTTCGGGTCCGGGCCGGTCAGCCTCGATCTGGCGGCGGGCGCCTTCCGGCCGGTCCAGCGCGACTCCGGCGTGCCGGACACCCAGGGCGGCGCGCGCCTGGCCTTCAATCACTGGAAGGGGATCACGACGCCGGGCAGCGGCGGCACCGACGCTCAGGCGGCGGCGATCGGCGTCTCCGGCATGGTGCGCTCGTTCAAGGTCAACCCGCACGTCCCGCTGCCGGCGCCCCGGATTCCGCTGCTCGGGTGGGCGGTGGCCGTCGACGTGCTGGTGCCGGTCATCAGCGCCAGGGACGGCACCGATCGCGGAAACGCGCTGACCTTGACCGGCGAATTCGCGACGGGGACCGGCGACGCCGACCAGTACACCGGGATGACCGCCGGCGCCACCATGCCCAACGTATATCCCTTGCCGCCCGGGACCCCGATCACCTCGACGGGGATGTCCTCACCCCAGGACCTGGCGGGGGCCGCCCCGCAGGTCGGGCTGCCGTACACGCCCAACGTCGATCCCGGGCTGGTGGCCTTCGATCAGTACGAGGCGCTTCACACCATCAACTGGCAGACCTTCATCGTCGGCCTCCAGTACTACCTGCCGCCGCGCGGGCGCGTGTTCGTCAGCGGCAACTACAGCCAGGGGCACTCGAACAACATCGCCAGCCTCTACCACCCGATCACGCCCCGGCAGCCCTGGGTCAACCCGCTGGGGGTCTTCCAGACCTCGCGTTACGCCGACGGGAATCTCTTCTTCGACGCCACACCGGCGGTGCGGATCGGTCTGTCGTACCAGTGGCTTCAGCAAAAGCTGGTGGACGACACGACCGTCTACAACCACCGGGTGGAGATGACGTTCCTCTACTTCCTCTAGGACCGGAGCGCCGATGAACGCACGATCGTCACGTCTCGCCGCGCTGGCAGTCGCGCTCCTCGCGACCGCCAGCGCGCATCTGGCTTGCTACCAGCCCCCCCAGGACTTTCAGCCCGCCGCGTACGGCGCCAAACCTTGGGACCCGCCGCCGGGCTGGGACCCCGAGCCGCCCTGCGCGACGGGCTACTATGTCGCGATCGACAGCTGCCCGGGGTGCAGCGGGATCTCCTACGCTCTCTGCACGGGCGTCACGTTCACGCAGTGCGTGTGCGGCGGCCCGGCGTGGCCGGGCGTCGAGTGCCCGAAATCCCTGGTTTGCTGCGCCGACGACTTCCCGCCCGTGAACTGGCTGGAGCTGGTCAAGTACTCCGGTCCGGGCTGGGCCGGCCTCAGCCCCGGCGCCGACACGCGCACCTGCCCCTGACGACCGCGGAAAGCTCAATCGTTCGGCGCGCCGTCCTGGATCCAGTCGTGGATCAGCTGCTGCTGGTCGGCGGAGAGCGGCGTTCCGGAGAACTTCACGTCTGACGTGCCGTTGGTCGAGAAGGTGGTCTTGTCGGCCGGCATCTGCGCGCCGCAGGGCGGTGTCGGCGAGAGCTTCCGGTACATCACGCTCTGGTCCGCGTCCCAGGGCACGACGCGCGTCCCGACCTGCGAGCAGGCGGGGCCCATGCACGGCATGCCGACCAGGCTCCAGTAGGCGCGCACCTTCGAGCTGAGATCGAGGGCGCTGTAGCGGATGCTGACCGTGTTGAAGTGACAGAAGTCGTTGGTGCAGCTGGGCTGAATGACTTCTTCATAGACGCGGGTGAAGGAATGGGCCGACGGCGGCCCGCTGGAGCCGCAGCCCGCCGCCAGCAGCGCGGAGGCGCAAAGGGTGGTGGCCACGCGCGATCGTCTGGGTCTCATCGATGTGTCATCTCCTGCCGGCTTCCGCGTAGGCGGCCGCCAAGCTGTGCAACGCCGCTCCGAACCGGGGGCGAAATGTCAGCGCTCGCTGGTAATGCGCGATCGCGCCGTCGAGGTCCCCTTGGGCGCGCAGGACCTCACCCAGGTTGAAATGGGCGGCCGCGTAGTCGGGATGGATGGCCAGCGCCTTTCCGTACTCCGCCGCCGCCAACCCCAGCTGCCCCTTCTGGCGCAGCACGTTCGCCAGGTTGTTGTGGGCTTCTGCCTGATCGGGATCCAGCGCCAGCGAGCTTTCCAGGTGCGCCAGCGCGCCGTCCCAGTCGCCCTTTTCCGCCAGCGCGCGCGCCAGGCCGTTCTGGGCGTCGACGTAATCGGGCTGCAGCCGGACGGCCACCGCCAGGTGCGCGACCGCGGCGTCCAGACGCCCCGTTTCCCGGAGGAGCGCCCCCAGGTTGTACTGCGCCTTCGCGTAGTCGGGGCGCAGCGCGACGGCGCGGGTGAAGTGGGCGAGCGCCTCGTCGGGCCGCCCGTGCTCCAGCAGAAACGCGCCCAGGTTGTTGTGCGCCCCCCAGGCGTCCCGGTCGTCGGCGAGGACTGCGCTCCAGAACGTCCCCGCGTCGCGATACCGCTCGCCCAGCCGCCACGTCGAGATCCCCATCGCGACCAGCACCAGGCCGGCCAAAGCCGCCAGCGCCGCGTACGGACCGCCACGAGCGCCGGTGGTCGCCAGCGCCGCCGCCGCGAGCGCGACCGGCCCGAGCATCGCGAAGTACTGCCAGTGGTCGGCCACCAGCGACAGCTTCATGAACGCGATGTCCATGAACCCCAGCACCGGCGACAGCATCACGATGAAGTAGGCGAACGCGACCAGCGGCCCCGTCCCCCAGGTCCCTCGGCGCCGCCAGCAGGCCGCGACAACGCCGGCCGCCACGAGCGCCGGGAGATAAGCCCACCAGTCCCGTGGATCGATCCGCCAGCGCGGATAGATCGAGCGCAGCCCCAGCGGCAGCAGCGCCTTGTCGAGGTAGAACCAGATCGCCCATCCAGCGCCGGCCAGTCGGGCCGGAAAGCCGTCCGGCCGGACGACCTCCGCGCCGATGGCGCGATGGGCTTGGAACCAGAAGGCCACCGCCCCGATCCCGGCGGCCAGGACGAAGAACGGCGCAACCGCCAGCGCGTCGGCGCGCGTGAGCCGCCCCCGCTTCCACCACAGCAGGATCAGCAGAACGAACGGCATCGGCGCGACGACGGTCTTGCTCAGCAGCGCCAGCAAGAAGGACCCGACCGACAGTCCGTACCAGCCCCAGGAACTATCGTCGCCGAATGCCGGCGACCGCACGAAGCACGAGAGGCTGATCAGATAGAAGAACATCGCCAGGACGTTCTTCCCCTCGGCGATCCAGGCGACCGATTCGACGTTCACCGGATGGACGGCAAACAGCGCCGCCGCCAGCCAGGCGCCCGGAGCCGCGAGCCGCACGAGCAGCCGCCAGATGAGCAGAACGTCCGCGGCGTGCACCAGAACGTTGACGGCGTGGTAGCCGAGCGGGCTGTCCCCCCACAGGCGCCACTCGAGCCACCAAAGGGTCGACGTCACCGGGTAGTAGTCCACCGGCCGCGTGGTGAACCAGAATCGCCAGAGGCCGTCCGCCCGGTGAATGAGGGCGTTGTCCATGATGAAGCTGCGGTCGTCCCAGACGATCCCGGCGTGCAAGGCCGGCCAGTAGGCGACCATGGTGCCGACCAGCAGCGGCAACGCCAGCCACCGCGCGGCCGAAGGCGCGTCGTCGGCGGGCGGCGTGGGCGTGGACACGGGTCGCAACCTCTCCTAGGGGGTGGCGACCGGCCGGATCGGGTCATTGGGTCGCACCGATTCCGTGTCGCACTTTCCAGGGGGGCGCCCCTGTGAAGGGGGATGAAGCGAACCCGAAGGCTGGGGCGGACCGGTTGGCTCGCGCTGACGCTCTGCGCGGCCGCAGCCCAGGTGACGCTCGGCTGCAGCGCGGGCGACGGGGGTGCGGGGACGCCGGGATCGGGCGGCACCCCGGCGGCGACGGGCGGCAGCTCCGCAACGGGCGGTCACCCGAGCGGCAGCGGCGGGAGCGTCAGCTCGTCCACCGGTGGGGCCCCCGCGGCCGGCGGTGCTCCGCCCACCGGCGGCACCGGCGGATCCCTGACGGGCGGCGCCGGCCGTGGCGGACCCGCCACCGGCGGTGGCCCCGGCACGGGTGGATCGGCCGCTGGTGGCACTGGTGGCGGCACCGGTGGATCCACGGGCGGGTCCGGCGGCGACGGGGGCAGGTCGGGGACCGGTGGCGGCGGCGGCTCCGGCGGTGCCCCGCCCGGCACGGCGTACGCCCCCTGCCCCGCCACGGGCACCTGCGCGATCATGCCGCTCGGCGATTCGATCACCGAGGGGTACCGCTCGTCGAAGGGCGGCGGCTACCGGGTCGAGCTCTTCCACGACGCGCTCGCCGACAAGAAGTCCGTCACATTCGTCGGCAGCGCGCCCCCCAACGGCCCGCCGACCGTCGACGGCGTGGCGTTCCCGCCCGACAACGAAGGCCACGGCGGCTATCGCATCTCGCAGATCTCCAACCTGGTCGTCGCGTCGATGATGACGAACAAGCCGAACATCGTCTTGCTGATGATCGGCACCAACGACGTCGGCACCAGCACGACGCCCATCGGGACGTCCGGCGCGCAGAACATCGCCAACCAGCTGGGCAGTCTGATCGACCAGATCACCGGCCAGGATCCGAAGGTGCTGGTGGTCGTCGCGCAGATCGTCCCGCACATCACGGACGCCGTCGACGCCAACATCCAGGCCTACAACGCGCTGATCCCGGGCGTCGTCAAGGCGCGCGCCGACGCCGGAAGGCACGTGCTGCTGGTCGACATGCACGCCGCCTTCCTCGCGCGCGCGAACTGGAAGACGACGCTGCTCAACCAGTCCGACAAGCAGCACCCCACCGACGCCGGTTACGTCATCATGGGCGACACCTGGTACCCGGCCATCAAGCCCTTCCTGCACTGACCGGCGTGATAACGTCTCGCGCACGATGTTCGTGCTCGGGCATCTGGGCATCGGCAAGCGGCTCGCCTCCCGCGCGTATCGCGGCTTCTCGCGCGCGGCCCGGCGGGCGTTCTTCGCCGGCGCGTTGCTGCCCGACCTGATCGACAAGCCGCTCTACTACGGCTGGTCGTGGCTGACCGGCAAGCACGGCGCCGACGCCGGGCTCATCTCGGGCACGCACCTCTTCGGCCACACGGGCCTGTTCCTGCTGGTGATCGCCGCCACCGCGCTGGCCACCCGCTCGCAGGCGATGCGGGCGCTCGCGATCGGCGTCGTGACCCACCTGGCGCTCGACTTCGTCGGGCTGTCGATGGACCTGCGCACGCTGCTCTGGCCGGCGCTGGGCTGGCAATTCCCCAGCTACCCGTTCGCCAGCGTCACCGAACACCTGGGCACGATGTTCCGCCCCGTCACCTTCGCCGGCGAAGCGCTGGGCGCCGCCATCTTGTGGTGGGACTACCGCGCCGCGCGATCCGCGTCGTTGCCCGCCGACTGATCGAGCTCGATCTCGCGCTCCAGCGCCTCCCACTCCCCGACCAGCCGCTCTATCTTCGGCCCCAGCGCCTCCTGCTCTTGCACCAGCGCGTCGATCTCGTCGCGCGTGGCCCGCTGGAAGAAGCCGGGGTCGGCGTAGATGGCCGCGATCTCGGCTTTGCGCGCCTCGCAGGTCTCGATCTCGGCCAGCACCTTGTCGCGCAGCTTGGGCAGCTGCGCGCTCCGGTTGCGCCGCTTCTTCTGCTCCTCCCAGCTCCCGCCTGACTTGGACGCGGCGGGCGCGCCGGCGTCGGCCTTGCGCTCGGCGCGGGCCTTCGACGCCACGGCGTCGCCGTCCAGGTGGTCGTCCCCCAGCTTCGCCAGATATTCGGCGTACGTCCCCTTGAAGTCGCGCGGCCCCTCGCTGGTGATCTCGACGACCCGCGTGGCCAGCTCGCTCACGAACCAGCGGTCGTGCGAGACGAAGAGCACCGTGCCCGTGTAGGCCTTCACGGCGTCGACCAGCGCGTGAATCGCCTCGAGGTCCAGGTGGTTGGTGGGCTCGTCCAGCACCAGCACGTTGGGCTTCTGAACCGCCAGCAGCGCGAACACCAGCCGCGCCGCCTCGCCGCCAGACAACAACCCCACGGCCTTCTCGACGTCCGGCCCCGAGAACAGCACCCGCCCCAGCTGCCCGCGCACGAACGTCGGGCTCTCCGCCGGGCACAGCTCGGTCAGGAGGCCCAGCGGCGTCGCGTCCGCGTCCTGCAGCACCTCGCGGTGGTCCTGCGGGAAGTAGCCGACGCGCACCTCGTGCCCCCACTTCACGCGCCCGGCGTCGGCCGCCAGCCGCTCGACCGCGATGCGCAGCAACGTCGACTTGCCGAGGCCGTTGGGGCCGATGATCGCCACCCGCTCGCCCCGCCGCACCGTCAGCGACACGCCGGTTAGCACGCGCTTGTCGCCGTACGACTTGGAGATGCCCTCGAGGTCCAGCACCTCACGCCCGCTGGGCCGTTCGGGCGTGACCCGGAACTGCGGCGTGCGGCGCGAGCTGTCGGCCAGCTCGGCCACTTCGATCTTCTCGATCTGCTTGAGGCGGCTCTGCGCCTGCGTGGCCTTGGTGTTCTTGGCCCCGAACCGCTCGACCCAGGCGCGCTTGCGCGCGATCTCCTCCTCGGCGCGGGCCACGCTGGTCTCGGCCCGCTCGCGCGCCGCCGCCTTCTCGACGATGGCCTGCGAGTACCGCCCCGTGTACAGCGTCAGCGTCCCGTAATCGACGTCCAGCGTGTGGGTGGTGACGTTGTCCAGGAACCGCTGGTCGTGCGAGATGATGACCGCGCACCCCGCGTACCCGGCCAGGAACTTCTCCAGCCAGCGGATGGTCAGGATGTCCAAGTGGTTCGTCGGCTCGTCGAGCAGCAGCACGTCGACCCCGCCCACCAGCACCTGCGCCAGCAGCACGCGCAGCTTGAAGCCGCCCGACAGCGTCGAGAGCGGCGACCGGTGCAGGCGCGTCGGGATCGCCAGCCCTTCCAGCACCTCGCTGGCGCGCGCCTCCAGCGTGTAGCCGTCGTGGGCGGCGATCACGTCCTCCAGGTCGGCGATGCGCGCGGCGTCCACGTCGCCGGCGGCCTCCATCAGGCGCCGCTGCTCGACCAGCGCGTTCCAGACCACGGCGTCGCCGCGCATCGCCAGGTCCAGGATGATCTGGTCATCGTCGAGAAAACGGTCCTGGCGCAGCACGCCGACGCGCGCCCGCCTGGGGATCGTGACCGTGCCGGCCGACGCCTCTTCGTCGCCCGCCAGCACCTTCAAGAAGGTGGTCTTCCCCGAGCCGTTCGCGCCCACCAGCCCGTAGCGCGACCCGGCGTTCAGCTGCAGCGACACGCCCGCGAACAGTACGCGGGCGCCATACTCCTTGGCGAGGTTGGTGGTGGCGATCATCAGGGCGCGGCGTAACCTACCACTGCGGTTCCGGCAGCTCCTTGAAAGCCGCGCGGACCCCCTCGCTCCACTTCTTGCTCAGCGCGCTGAAGTACGGGTCGCCCGCTTCGAACCGGCGGCGCTTGCGCACCTGCAGCGCGTCGCGCTCGTAACAGATGAGGTCGATGGGCATGGCGACCGACAGGTTGCTGCGCATCGTCGAGTCGAACGACACCAGCACGCACTTGGCCGCGTCGCTCAGCGAGGTGGACGGATCGATGACGCGGTCGATGATGGGCTTGCCGTACTTGGCCTCGCCCGTCTGGAAGAACGGCGTTCCCGCCCCCGCCTCGATGAAGTTGCCCTCGGCGTAGATGCGAAAGAGACGCATCGCCTCGCCGCGGATCTGGCCGCCGAGGATGAACGACGCGTTGAACGTCAGCTCGCTGCGTTCCAGGTACTCCTTGTCGCGCCGCTCGATGGCGCGCATGGCGTCGCCCACGATGCAGGCCACGTCGAACATGGTGCCGGCGGTCATGACGCTGGGGGGCGCGCCCGGCCCGCCAGCTGCGGCCGCGTTCTGGGCCAGCAGGCTGACGACCGCCTGCGTCCCGGCCAGGCTGCCCGAGCTCAAGAGCACCAGCACGCGATCGCCCGGCCGCTCGAACACCGTCATCTTGCAGAACGACGCGAAGTCGTCCACCCCGGCGTTCGTGCGCGAGTCGGACCCCAGCACGATCCCGTCGTTCAGCAGCACGCCCACGCAGTAGGTCATGCGCCGATCACCTCGTCGGTCCACACGCGGAAGCTCTGTAGCGTATTGGGGCCGAACGTGGTGGTGATCGCCACGTCAGCCGCGTCGCGACCACGGGCGATCAGCACGCGCCCGATGCGCCGCTCGTTGTTGCGCGGGTCGAAGGTGTGCCACTCCCCGCCCAGGAACGCCTCGAACCACCCGGCGAAGTCCATGGGCGACGGGTCGGGCGCGCGGCCGACGTCGCCCAGGTACCCGGTGCAGTAGCGGGCCGGGATGTTCATGCAACGGCAGAGCGTGATCGCCAGGTGCGCGAAGTCGCGGCAGACGCCCCGGCGTTCGTTGTAGGCCTCCCAGGCAGTCTTGGTCGGGCTGGCGTACTGGTAGCCGAACTGGATGTGCTGGTGCACGAAGTCGCAGATCGCCTGCACCCGCCCCCATCCCAGCGGCGCGCCGGAGAACCGGTCCCACGCGATCTGGGACATCTTGTCGGTCTCGCAGTAGCGGCTCCCCAGCAGATACACCAGCGTCTCCTCGGGCAGCTGCTGGACCGCGTGCTGGATGGCGGACGGGACGAAGGGATCGGGCGCGCCCGTGTCGCTGACGGTCGCGTCGCTGGTCACGCGGAAGTGACCGGCGGGCGCCACGAGCCGCGTGCACCAGTTGCCGAAGCCGTCGCGGTAGGCGGCCGTGGGGACGGCGGGCGTGGTCTTCATGTGATCGGGCTGGGCCAGGTCCGACACCCGGCTGTGGTGCACGTTCAAGGTCAAGATCATCGGTGTGGGTTGGGGGAGCTCGTAGTTGAGCTCGTAGCCGACGCGGATCTGCATGGTGTTCCTCATCCTGGTGGTGGTGTGGTCGACGCCGCGAGGTCCGCGGCGGCTGGCAGCAGGCGCGCCAGGCGTTGCGCCCAGGCGGCCTGTCCCTGTTCGTCGGCGATCAGGTCCTGGCGAATCTCGAGCTCGACGTGCGGAAGCCCGCGCCGCTCGCCGTGCTCGATGATCGAATAGTCGGTCTGCGCGCTGGCGGTGTAGGGCTGGTTGTCGCCCACCACCAGCTCGCCGTCCGCGCGCAGGGCAGCCAGCAGCGCGTGGGCCAGCCGCGTGTCGCGGTGATAGAGCACGCCCGCGTGCCACGCGCGCGGCACGTCCAGATAGACGGGCGTGAAGCTGTGCACGGCGATCAGCACCGTCGGCTGCCCGCGCGCGGCGCGCCGGTCCAGCGCGGCGCGGATCTCGTCGTGGTACGGGTGAAACACGGCTTGCGCGCGCGCCTGCGCCGCCGCGGCGCCGACGTCGCGGTTACCGGGGATGTCCGTCCGCTCGCTGCGCGCGGCGATCGAGTCGGGCGCGCTCAGCGGGCGGTTACAGTCGATGACCAGGCGCGAGTAGCGCTGCAGCACGGTGTGGGCCCCCAGCGCCGCGCCCAGGCGGCGCGCGACGCCGGCGGCGCCGATGTCCCAGGCGATGTGGCGGGCCAGGTCGCCGTCCGACAGGCCCAGCGTGCCGAGCGCGCGCGGGATCAGCCGCCCGGCGTGATCGCAGACGATGAAGAACGAGGAAGGCCCGTCACGTTCCAGCACTTCGAACGGGGCGCCTTCGTCGGCCGACAGCAGCATGCCCCCATTGTGACCGACGGCGACCCCGGCGCGGGGTGAATCCCGTATGATTCGCGGCATGACGCGAACGACCGCCGGATTGAGCCTGCTTCTCGCCACCAGCGCCGCGGGCCATCGGGCGGCGGCGGCGACCGACGACTGGATGAAGCCGCCCCAGGTGCCGCCCGCGCTGGCCGTCCCCGCGGGGGCCAGGCTGGCCGCGCACTTCCGCGGCGTCGGCGCGCAGGTCTATGTCTGCGGCGCCGTTGCGGGCACCACGACGTACGCCTGGACACTGCAGAAACCCGACGCCAAGCTGCTGGACCGCAAGGGCGCGCCCGCCGGAAGCCACGGCGCCGGCCCCAGCTGGACGGCGAACGACGGCAGCTCGGTCATCGGCAAGAAGCTGGCCGACGCGCCCGCGCCGTCGGCCGACGCGATCCCATGGCTGCTGATTCGGGGCGAAAAGACCAGCGGCCAGGGCGTGTTTTCGGGCGTGACGCTGGTGCAGCGGGTGAACACCCAGCACGGAAAGGCGCCCGCGGCCGGATGCGACGCCGCCACCAAGGGCGCCGAGAA
This sequence comes from uncultured Myxococcales bacterium, assembly GCA_964546845.1. Taxonomy (GTDB): domain Bacteria; phylum Myxococcota_A; class Polyangia; order Fen-1088; family Fen-1088; genus JADGRB01. Next base: position 40,129 of record CAZJMY010000174.1, read on the forward strand.
GCGCGTCGACTACAGCGCCGACTACTACTTCTACACGACCCGCTAGCCGCTAATACGTCAGCCCGTGGCCGTACGGGTAGAGCGGCGTGTAGTTGGCGTCGCCCTGGTTGATCGGGATCTGCGACATGCTGCTGGGCCAGGTGTGGGGCAGCTTGCCCGTCGGGTGCGTGCCGCCGAAGAGGACGTCCGTGACGCCCGAGCCTTCGGTCCCCGGCAGCCAGGCGACGACGATCGCGTCCGCGATGTTCACGATCTGGTCGATGATCAGCGGGCGGCCAGTGACCAGCACGACCACGGTCTTGAGGCCCGCGTTCTTCATCTTCTGCACCACCTGCACGTCGGCGCTGTCCAGCGACAGCGAGGTGGGCCGGCTGATGCACGAGCTGCCGCCCTGCGGGCTGGGGATGTCGCCACACCCTTCCGAGTACGGCGTCTCGCCGATCACCGCGATGCCGACGGTCGCGCCGTTCCCGGTCGCCGACCCGTCCAGCGCGTACGACACGCGGCTGCTCGTCACCACCGCTTCCAGCGCTTGCCGGATGGTGGTGCCCGGAACGGTGGCGCCGCTCTTGCCCTGCCACGTCACCGTCCATCCGCCGCATTGGTTGCCGATGTTGTCGGCCGACTTGCCGCCCAGCGCGACGTGCGGGACGTCCCGCGACAGCGGCAACACGTTGCCGTCGTTCTTGAGGACGACCAGAGACTCCGCCACCGCGCGCCGCGCGATGTCGCGGTGCTCGTTCGAGCCGACCTGCGCCGTCAGGCTGCGGTCGACCAGGCGCTGCGTGCCGTCCAGAAGGCCCATCTCGCACTTCACGACCAGGATGCGGCGGGCGGCGTCGTCGATGCGGCTTTGCGGGACGGTGTTCGGGACCAGGCTGCGCACCGACGACAGGAAGGACGAGGCGCTGGTGTTGAAGGTCATGAACATGTCGACGCCGGCCGTCAGGCAGCTCGCCACCGTGACGCCGTTCTGGTAGCAGCCGTTGTAGTCGGACGCGATGAACCCGCCGAACTTGAGGTCACCCTTCAGCACGCCGGTCAGCATCGCGTTGTTGGCGTGCATGCGGACGCCCTGCCAGCTGCTGTACGACGCCATGATCGAGCCGACGCCCGCGTTGACCGCGGCCTGATACGGCGTGAGGTGCAGCGCGCGCAGCGCCGTCTCGTCGCCGGCGGTGTTGCCGGCGTTGACGCCGTTGGCGGTACCGCCGTCGCCCAGGAATTGCTTGGCGTTGGAGAGCACGGTGAACGGGCCGCCGCGATTCTGGAAGCCGTTGATGTAGGCGACGCCCATCATCGACGCCAGCTCGGGCGTCTCGCCGAACGCCTCGTACGTGCGGCCCCAGCGCTCGTCGCGCGCGACGGCCACCACGGGCGCGAACGGGAAGTCGGCGCCCACGCCCGCCGCCTCGGCGGCGACGGCGGCCCCGACCTGCTCGACCAGCGCCGGGTCGCGCGTCGCGCCCAGGCCGACGTTGTGCGGGAAGACGGTGGCGCCCACGACCGGGCCGACGCCGTGCACGACGTCCAGCCCGTAGATGACCGGAATCTTGAGGCGGCTCGCGAACGACGCCTTCCGGAAGCCGTCCACCATGTCGGCCCAGCCCGTCGGCGTGTTCGTGCTGGGCCCCGAGCCGCCCTGGCTGTAGACCGAGCCGAGGCCGTAGGTCGTGATGTCGGACGCGCTGACGTTCGCCCGTTCGATCTGCTGGAGCTGGGCGATCTTCTCGTCGCCCGTCATCATCGCCAGCAGCGCGCTGGCCTTGTCGAGGCAGGCCTGCGTCGGGAACGTGCGCACGACGCCGTCGCTCCCCGCGGCGCCCGTCGAGCCGCCGCTGCTCCCCGTCGAGCCGCCCGCGGCGCCCGTCGCGCCGCCCGACGACCCCGTGCTACCGCCCGTCGTCCCCTGGCTGCCGCCCGTCGCGCCCGTGGTCCCGCCGGTGATGCCACTCCCCGATCCCCCCGTGGCGACCGAGCCTCCGGTCGACACGCCGCTGCCACCCGTCGACACGCCGGCGCCGCCGGTCGCGGTGTACGAGCCGCCCGCGCCCCCCTGCGGGTTGCTTCCCCCGGTCGAGGAGCAGGTGATCAGGCACGCGCCCAGCAGCGGGGCGCTCAGCAAAGCTAAGCGATTTGAATGATGTCGCATTTGTTAGGAACATACCCCAATTCGGGTTGTGGCCGTGCCTGACGGGAGTGGCGCCTGGCGGCCTGACTTTCCTATGAGAGTCGTGAAACAGTCCCGGCGGACCGACAAAACGGGTCACCGCGGGACGGCGCGGCAGCGGAGATCGCCGAGCGTCAATTCGCGCAGCTGAGATCGGCCGCGCAGGTCTTGTGCCCGGGACAATCGGCGTCGCTCAGGCACTGCACGCAGGTCAGGGTGGCGAGGTTGCAAACCTTCATGTTGCCGCGGCACTTCGCCTCGCAGGTCGCCGCGCCGCTGGCGATCGGAACGTCGGGCGCGCCGCCCGCACCCCCGGCCCCCGGATGGCCGCCCGTCGCGGGAGGCGGCGCCGGCATCCCGCCCGTCGAGGACACCGGGGGCACGGATGCGCCGCCCGTGGACGTGGCCGCACCGGGCGCGCCGCCCGTGCTGCGCGTCCCGCCTGACGATGAGCCCGCGGAAGGTGCTCCGCCCGCCGACACGCCCGCGAACGGCACGCCGCCCGCGCCCGTCACGCCGCCCGTGGAAGAGCCAGCCGCCGGCATGCCGCCCGTCGAAGAGCCCGTCGCCGGCACGCCGCCCGTGGCGACCGCACCGCCCGTCGCCGACGGGGTCGCCGGCGTTCCGCCGGTTCCCCGCGCGGCGCCGGGCGCGCCGGCCCCCGCGCTGCCCGAAGTCCCGCTGCCCGCGGGCGCGCCGCCGGTCGAGCCGTTCTGGACGGCGGTCCGGGGCAGGTCGGGAACGTCGGTGGTCGTGATGTCGCCACACGCGCCGCCGAGCAGCCACACGGAGGCCATCGCAGCGACGTAACGAGCCCTACGTCCGCCGCGAGCTCGATCTCCAGAAGCGCGAAGCATCTGGACACCAAGCTAAGGACCCCCACCCGTCCCGCAACGGCTCACGCCGTCACGGTTTGCGCCGCGACGGCTCACGCCGCCGCGGCCTGCACCGCCCCGCCGCCGTTCTTACTGGCCGCCGTAAGCGGCGACGATGTTCGCCTGGACGTCGTCGTCGGCCTTGTTCGAAGCGTAGGTCGTCGTCATGACCCCCTCGAAGAAGTTCCCCTGCGCGCCGTTGCTGTTGTCGCCGCCGGTGCCGAGCCCGATCGCGCCTTCCTTGCGCATGGGGTTGTACCGCGAGCTGGGCCGCGGGCCGTCGAACGGCGTCGCCAGCATGCCCGACTGCGCGTTCCCGACCTTGATGGTCCAGTGGTTCTTGCCGGCCGCGTCGCCCTTCACCATGCCCGTGATGTAAGGGTACGTCACCGGCCCGTTCGCGTTGTACGGGCTGGTGTTCCCGGCCCACAGGCCGTTCTCGAGGTCGCCCATGACCCACGGGCCGTTGTCCCCGCCTCTGCCCCAGATGGTGCAGGTTCCGAAGTAGACGGCCTCCATCGTCCCCTCGCCGTCGTCGCGGCTGGTGGTCTCCATGTTGCCGTAGTCGAAGCAGCAGGCGCCGTTGTAGAGGCTGCCGCCGACGACCATGTACTCGGTCTCCGGGTTGTCGCCGGTCGCCGTCCCCGACGGCGAGTTGTTGCGGTACCCGACGCCCGAGACGATATGGACGCCGTAGACCTTGTGGCCGCTGAACGTGGCCGACACGCCGGTCGCCTTGGCCTCGTTGTCGGGCGTGGTCTTCGCGCCGCCGCCCGGCGCCTTCATCAGGTGGTTCCCCTTGCCCGACTGGTCGTAGATGACCGAGATCGTGCAGGCGCCCGTGCCACAGAAGCTGTCCTGGTCGGCCGAGTTCGCGAAGCCGCCCGCCTCGAGCGGGTAGACCTCGTGCGGGGTGCAGTCGGGCGCGCCCTTGCGCACCTGGTACAGCGGCCCGTTGTACGCGCCATAGAGAGCGCGCACCGTGCTGTGCGCCGCGACGCACGGACCGCCGTCCGCCGCGTAGATGTCGCACGGCCCCATGGTGGTGCCCGCCGCCGTGCCGGGCCCCTTCGCGTCCGACGAGGGCGTCGCCGGGGGACAGCCCGTCGAGGTCGTCATGCCGCCGGTGCCCGAGGGGCTGGTCCCCCCGGACCCGGTGCTGCCGCCGTTGCCGCTGCCCTGTGAGCCGCCAGAACCGGTGTCACCACCGGTTCCGGTCATGTCGTTCTTGATGGTGCAGCCCCACCCACACAGACTGACGATCGCGATAAGCGAGATCTGACCCCAAGCGCTCTTATTTCTCATCGACGGAACGAGCTCCCTCGCAGTTTGGTGTTCTACTTACCGTACCCGGCCGCCTGAACGTTCGCCAGAACGGCCGCGTCGGTCGTGTCCGACGGGCGGCCGGTCACGATGGCGCCCTCGAAGAACGTCCCCAGCGAGTGGTTGCTGTTGTCGCCGCCGATGCCCAGGATGATGCCGCCCTTGTTGTCCCAGCCCTTCGGCGACTTGCCGTCGTAGGCAGTGGTGAGGCTGCCCGACTGGCCGTTGCCCACGCGAATCGCGTACTGCGCGGAGCTGCCCGAGCCGCTGGTCTTCAAGGTCCCGAAGGCGTAGTCGATGTTCATCGCCGGGCTCATCGGGTTGTTCGCGTTCGACGGGCCCGAGCCGCCGGCCCACACGCCGCCCTCGAAGTCGCCCATGAACCACGGGCCGGGAGCGACGCCGGTGCCCCAGAAGGTGGCCGTTCCGAAGAACAGCGTGTTCATGACGCTGCCGTTGCAGTTGTCGGTTCCGGCGTTGCCGAAGTCCCAGCAGCAGGCCGCGCCCTGGCGCTTGCCGTCGGCCAGCTCGTAGATCCCCTCGGCCGTCTGCATCAGCGGCATGCCGGTGGTCTTGTTGTTCCGGTAGCCCTCGTGCGCGTTCATGTAGAGCGCGTAGACCTTGTGCCCGTTCAACATCAGCGAGCGCTTGGTGGCGCTGGACTCGTAGTCCGGCGTGTTGGCGCTGCCGTCGTTGTAGCAACCGGCCGGCGCGACCTTGAGGTCGTTGTGGTTGCCGGACTGGTCGTAGATGATCGAGAAGGTGCAGGTGCTGCCCATGCAGAACGCGTCCTGCGTGGCCGAATCGCCGTAGCCGCCGACCGCGCCGATGTCCATCGTCATGCCGCCGCTGCCGGTGTTCATGGCGCTGGAGCCCTTG
>CAZJMY010000175.1:0-1795 GCA_964546845.1 uncultured Myxococcales bacterium
CGATCGACGTCGCGTCCGACAGCACGGTGGTGGCCGTGAAGGCCGCCAACATCATCGGCGTCCCGCTGATCTTCATCGTCTTCGGACTGGTGCGCCGCGGCGTTCGGCGCGCCCGCCGCCAGGGTCAAAAGCTATGAACCGGAAAACACTGCTCGCCCTCGGGGCCTTCGTCGTCCTTGGAATCATCGCCTTCGTCGCGCTGCGCGCGCCCGAAAAGGGCGAGCGCGCCGCGGACCGCGCGCGGCCGATTCCAGCGCTCGACGCCGCGCAGATCACGACCGTCGACATCACCAAGGGGGGCGTCACGTCGACCCTCAAGAAAGAGGGAGACAACTACCGCGTCGTCGCGCCGACGCCCTACGCGGCCGACGCGTCGAACGCCAAGGGGGTCTGGGAGGGGCTCGGCAAGATGGACGTCAGCGACCTGGTCACCGACCAGGCCGGCAAGCAGGCCGAGTTCCAGGTCGACGACAAGGAGGGGATCCACGTCGTCGCCAAGCACGACGCCCAGGTCCTGGCGGACCTGATCGTGGGCAAGGCGGTCGGGGCCGGCACGATGGTGCGGCTGCCGGGGAAGAACGAGATCTGGCAGGCGAGCGGCATCACCCGCTACACGTTCGACAAGCCGGCCGCCGACTGGCGCGACAAGAGCATCAGCACGTTCACCGTCGCTGACGTCGAAAAGCTGAACGTCGCGGCCAAGGACGGCGCGAAAATCGCGCTGAAGAAGACCGGGACCAAGGAAGGCAGCGAGGACAAGTGGCAGGTCGTCGAGTCGTCGGTGAAGATCGACAAGCTCGACAACGCGACGGCCAACGGCCTGGTGTCGGCGCTGTCGTCGTGGAAGGCCAACGACTTCGCGGACGGCGTCAAGCTGGCGGACGCCGGGCTCGACCCGGCCGCGCTGACCATCACCGTGGGCCTGAAGGACAACAAGAGCATCACGGTGTTGCTGGGCGGCAAGAAAGGCGACGACGAGATCTACGCGAAGAAGTCGGATGCCCCGCAGGTCTTCCTGGTCAAGAAGTACAACCTCGACCGCGTCGAGAAGGCACCCATCGAGTTCCGAGACAAGACGCTGTGCAACATCGACGGCGCGGACGTCACGGACATCTCGGTGTCGGCGGGCGACAAGTCGTACGCGCTGGTGAAGAGTGGCGCCGACTGGAAGGCGACGAAGCCGAAGATGGACGTCGACTCGAGCAAGGTCACGCCCATCACGAACGCCTTCAAGGAGTGGAAGGCCGCGAGCTTCGCCGAGGATCAATCGACGAAGAACAACGGCCTCGCCAAGCCGAAGGTCATCTCCGCGAAGGGCAAGGACAAGGGCGCGGCGGCCTGCGTGATCAAGGTCGGCGACGAGTCCAAGGACAAGCTCAACTACTACGTGGCCACCTCCAAGGGCGACGTCATGCTCGCCCCCAAATGGTCCGTCGACCGCATCCTCGTCAAACCCGACGACCTCAAGAAGCCCACCGTCGCGAAGAAGTAGCGGCGTTCCATCAGCGAGCGCGAACGCCGGCGGCTGGATTGCTCTTCGCGAGCGCGACCGGGTCGGCCTGCTTTTACCGAGCGCGAACGAGTCGGGGCTGCTTCGGGGGGCGGGTATGGCGCCGGGGGCACCGCCCGGCCTAACTGACGGCGAAGACGCCGTCAGATGGCGGGCTCCTACTTCGCGCTGGCGTCCTCGCCGCGGACGGCGAGGAGCGCGCTCGTAGGTGCCCCCCGCCCCAAACCCGCCCCCCGCGAGCGCACCAGCCCACCTCTGAAATAAAGACACCCGGGGGGAGCGCGG
>CAZJMY010000176.1:0-2263 GCA_964546845.1 uncultured Myxococcales bacterium
CAGGTGTTCAACATCCCGAAGGCGGGCACGATCGCCGGCAGCTTCGTCCTCGACGGCAAGATCACGCGCAAGTCGCAGCTGCGGCTGGTGCGGGACTCGGTGGTGCTCTACACCGGCAAGGTCGGCTCGCTGCGGCGGTTCAAGGACGACGTGTCCGAGGTCGCGCAGGGGTACGAGTGCGGCCTGTCGATCGAGGGCTACAACGACCTGCGGGTCGGCGACATCATCGAGGCGTTCGAGATCGAGACCGTCGCCGCCACGCTGGACGCCCCCAAGGCGTCGTAGCATCGACGGCGCGGGCGCGTTCGAAGGGGCCGGTGTCGTGACGGTCGCGATTGCTCGGGTCACCTTGGTTCTGGCCGCGGCCCATTCGCTGAAGGACAAGCGGATGGTGCTGCGGCGGCTCAAGGACCGCGTGCGCGACAAGTTCAACGTGTCGATCGCCGAGGTGGACGCCCACGACGTGTGGCAGCGCGCGGTCGTCGGCATCACGCTTGTGGGCGGCGACCGCAAGCACACCGAGGCGTCGATCGACGAGGTGCTGCGGTTCGTGCGCGAGCACGCCGACGTGGCGAACGACCAGCACGAGATCCAGACCTTCGGCAGCGGCGAGCTGCACGGACCCGACTTCACGCACTGGGAAGGCTAGACGCCGATGTCGCAGAGGATGGAGCGGGTCGCGGGCGAGGTGCGCGCGGTGCTGGGCGAGACGCTGGCGCGCGACGAGATCAAGGACCCGCGCGTGCGCGGCGCCGGGCTCATCACCGTCACGCACGTGCGGATCTCGGGCGATCTGCGGCACGCGAAGGCGCTGTTCACGGTGCACGGCATGGACGCGGCGGGGATGGAGCGGGTGCGCGCCGGCCTGGATCACGCCAGCGGGTACTTCCGGCAGGCGATCGCGCGGCGGTTGCGGATGAAGGTCGCGCCGGCGGTGACGTTCGAGGTCGATCACGTCTTCGAGCAGGCGGAGAAGGTCGAGAAGATTTTGCGGGAGATCGGGCCGGCGGCTCCGGTGGTTGCCGCAGCGGGCGAGGATGACGGGAGCGAGGACGAGGACGGCGACGAGGACGAGGACGAGGACGAGGACGAGGACGGGGAAAGCGAGAAGTGAACGGGGTTTTGGTCGTCGACAAGCCGGTGGGGCCGACGTCGTTTGATGTCGTGGCGAGGGTGAGGAGGGTGGCGAGGGTCAAGAGGGTCGGGCATGGGGGGACGCTGGATCCGCTGGCGTCGGGGGTGTTGCCCGTTTGCATCGGCGAGGCGACGAAGCTGGCGCCGTTCCTGCTGGACGCCGAGAAGGCGTACGAGTTCACGGTTCGGTTCGGGGTCGAGACGGACACCGACGACGCGGGGGGGCGGGTGACGGCCACGGCGGACGCGTCGGGGCTGGACGCCGCGGCGGTCGAGGCGGCGCTGGGGGCGTTCCGGGGCGCCATCTCGCAGGTGCCGCCGGCTTACGCCGCCATCAAGCGCGAGGGGCGGGCGCTCTACGACTATGCGCGCGCGGGCGAGACGATCGAGGTCGCGCCGCGGGCGGTGACGATCTTCGCGCTCGAGCTGGTGGCCTTCGACGGACCGGGGCAGGTCGCGCTGCGCGTGCACTGCTCGAAGGGGACCTACGTGCGCGCGCTGGCGCGCGATCTGGGGCGGGCGCTGGGCGCCGGGGGGCACGTGACCGCGCTGCGGCGGACGCGCTCCGGGCCGTTCGCGCTGGACCGGGCGCGCCCGCTGGACCAGGTTCTGGCCGCCCTGGCGTCGGGCGCTGAGCTGGGGCTCGTGTCGCTGGCGGACGCGCTGGTTCACCTGCCCGCGGTCACGGCGGACGACGCGCTGGCCCGCCGGCTGCGCGCGGGGCAGCGCGTCGCCTGGTCGGCCCTCACGGACGCGCCGCCCGGCCGGGTCCGGGTGCTCGACCCGAGCGGCGAGCTGATCGCCGTGGCCGAGCCGCGTCCGGACGGCCTGGTGGGCACGTTGCGCGTCTTCGGTGTCTCGGGGGCGGCATCCCAGAAACCCGCCGTCGACCTCACCGCCAGCGTTGACGAAGGCGCGATATTGTAGGACATTGAATCACCTCAAAAGAGAAAAGAAGATCGTCAATGTCCCTTGCTGCAGAAAGAAAATCCTCGGTCGTTCAGAAGTTCGCTCGCAAGCCCGGTGACACCGGCTCGCCCGAAGTCCAGATTGCCCTGCTTTCGGAACGGATCACTTACCTGACCGAGCACTTCAAGGCCCACGCGAAGGATCACCACTCGCGCCGCGG
>CAZJMY010000177.1:0-4156 GCA_964546845.1 uncultured Myxococcales bacterium
CCTCGGCGTAGCGGGTGAGGGCCTTTTCCGTCGCGGCGGATTTCAGGGACGCTGTCATTGACCGTATCCCTCGGAGCGACTAAGGTCACCGCCGCCGATGGGTCGAGAAGAGCATATAGAATTTCAGGGGCGCGTCATCGAAGTGCTGCCTGCTGGAAATTTTCGCATCGAGCTCGAGAACGGCCATCAGGTGTTGGCGCACCTCGGGGGCAAGCTGCGCAAGCACCGCATCCGCGTCGTTCTGGGCGACAAGGTCACCGTTGCGTTGACGCCGTACGACCCCACCCGCGGCATCGTCGTCTACCGCGGCTGAAGTCGCGCGGATCCCATTCACGAACGTGAGTCGTTCGCGGATGCCGGATCGGATGGCGCTGGACCGGGCGCGGGCGCTGCTGTTCGACGTCGTGGGGCGCGATCCGGACGGACCGCTGGCGCGGGGTCTGGATCGGTTCGGCTCGTGGCGCAGCCTGGCCGCCGTGGTCGGCACCGACTGGCTGCCGATCGGGGGGCGCGTCGCCGCCTCGGCGATGCGGGTGGCGCGCCGCAACCTGCGCTTCCTCGGTAGCCCCGCGGCCGAGATGGGCGCCGTGGTGGTCGGCGAGCCGGTTCAGGTGCAGGGGACCGTGGGGGCTCTGCCGGGAGATCCAGGCGGGGTGCTGTGGCGCGCGGAGGTCGTCGACGACGCCGACGGCCCCTGGCTGTCCGACGAGGGGCGCGACTTCCTGCTGGTCGGGACGACCGCCACGCTGCTGGTCCTGGCCGCGGGAGGTCGGCTGCTGAACGCGGAGCGCCTACACGTGGGGGACGAGGTGGCGGTGTTCGGCACTGCCGACGAGGCGCCGGATCCGGCCGGGCTTTCGGGGTCTCTGCGCGGCGGCCTGGTGCGGGCGCTCCGCTCCGGGCCGACGCGCCCGTTGCTCGTGAGTGTGATCCGGCGCTACGATTAGACAGGAACTGAGGAAGGTTCCGGAACTCCCCGCGACGACTTCGCTGGGCGGAGCTCGGCTCCGCCGACGCGACCAAGGCGAAAATGGCCCCCAAGATCGAACTGGCTCAGGTGGATGTGGCGCCGCCACCGGCGCTGAAGCCACCGGTCGACCCTGGGTCGCTGGCTCACCGCGACCTGCAGGGCGGTGAGTTCTGGCGGGCCATCCCCGCCTACGCCGAGATCTCGGAGGCCGAGTTCCTGGACCACCGGTGGCAGGCCAAGCATTCGGTCACCAACGTGCCCAAGCTGCTGGCGGCCGTCTCGGGGCTGGTCTCCGACGAGTTCATCGCGGACGCGCAGCGCGGGTTCGAGCGCGCGCCCATGTCGATGCGGGTCTCGCCCTATCTGCTGTCGCTCATCGACTGGAGCAACCCGTACGACGATCCGCTGCGGACGCAGTTCGTGCCGCTGGGGTCGCGGCTTCTGCCCGACCACCCGCGCCTGGACCTGGATTCGCTGCACGAGCGCGCGGACATGCCGGTGCCCGGGCTGACCCACCGCTACGTCGACAAGGCGCTGTTCCTGGCGCTCGACACCTGCCCGGTCTACTGCCGCTTCTGCACGCGCAGCTACGCGGTCGGCATCGACACCGAGGAGGTCTCGAAGTTTCAGCTGCGCGTCAACGCCGAGCGGTGGGAGAAGGCGTTCGCGTACATCCGCTCGCGCCCCGAGCTGGAAGACATCGTCATCTCGGGCGGCGACGCGTACCAGCTGCGTCCCGAGCAGATCACGCACATCGGCGAGTCGCTGCTGGCGATCGACCACGTGCGCCGGATGCGCTACGCGACCAAGGGGCCGGCCGTGATGCCGCAGAAGCTGCTGACCGACGACGCCTGGCTGGATGCGTTGACGGGCGTCGTCGAGAAGGGGCGCCGGCTGCACAAGGAGGTGGTGCTGCACACGCACTTCAACCACCCGCGTGAGATCACCCAGATCACGCAGCGCGCGCTGGACCGCGTGTGCGAGCGAGGCATCACCGTGCGCAACCAGACGGTGCTGCAGCGCCGCGTGAACGACGACCCCGCCACGATGATGCTGCTGGTCCGCCGCCTGGGGTACGTGAACGTGCACCCGTATTACATCTACATGCACGACCTCGTGAAAGGGGTCGAGGACCTGCGCACGACGCTGGACACGGGGCTGCGCATCGAGAAGGCGATCCGCGGCGGCACGGCCGGGTTCAACACGCCGTCCGTCGTCGTCGACGCGCCCGGCGGCGGCGGCAAGCGCGACGCGCACTCGTACGAGCACTACGACCGCACGACGGGCGTCTCGGTGTTCACCGCTCCCGCCGTCCACCCGGGCGAGCTCTACTACTACGTCGACCCCATCGACCTGCTGCCGCCCGAGGGGCAGGCGCGCTGGGCCGACCCCGCCGAGCACCCCAAGATCATCGCCGAAGCCCGTGAGGCCGCCCTCGGCGCCCCCAGGCGCGGGCCGTGAGTTGTACGAACTGCAAAGGGAAGGGGGGGTGTGACGCGCGCAAGCACGACATGTTCGCGGCGGTCGACGCGGCGCTGGCGCGGCTCTACCCGACGCGCCGGTGGGACGAACGGGACGAGACGGCCGCCTTCGATGCGGGCGTGCCGCCGGCCGAAGGGCACGCGCTGGCCGCCCTGGCGTCGGCGCGCCTGAACGCCGCGGCCGTGCACCGGCCGGGCGGCCCCGCCGAGACTTGCGACTATGTCTACGTGCTCTGCGTCGGCCGGACCCCGTCGCTGGCCGAGCTACGCGAGGAGGCCGTCACGTCGGCCGGGCTCGCCGCCCTGCGCGCGGCGCTGGCGGACGGACCGCTCACGGACGTGTACTTGCGGCTCGCGCTGTCGACCGTGGCGGGCTTCGCCGCCGTCCAGGAGGTCACGCTGACGGCGCGCCTGGACGCGGACGACGTCCTGCTGACCGAGTCGCCGCGGGCCGGCGTGTTCGCGCCGTCGCTGCTCCCCCGCATGCAACGCCTGGTCGCGGTCCTGGCGGAGCGAGGCATCCGCCACCTGGACTTCGGCGAGATCGCCGAGCCGCCCGCCGGCTTCGACCCGGGCACGTACGCCGAGGACTACGGCGGCGCGCCGTCGATCGCGAACTACTTCTTTTACCCGCAGCCGGCCGCGGCCGTCACGACCACCACGCTCACTTGAGCTTGGCGGCCAGGTCGTTCGAGAAGCCCGCCGCGATGGCCTTGGCGCGGCGTTCCTCGGGCGGGTCGTAGCGGTCGCCGGGCGCGGCCGCCACCTGGTCCAGCAGCGGCCGGGCCTCGGCCGGGCGCCCGGCATCCAGGTAGACACCGGCCAGGTACGCGCGGGCGCGCAGCGCATTCGGATTGATGGTGATGGCCCGCCGCAAGTGCTCCTCGGCGGCCTTCCGATCGCGCTTGGGCCAGGGGAGCTTCTCGAAGAACCGCCCCCAGGCCGTTTCGACGCCGCCCCACTCGTACCCGTCGTTCAGCGCGGTGGCGTGGCCCAGCCGATCGCGGAACTTCCCCTCCAGGCCCTGGGAGAGGGCGCGGACCACCCCCAGCCCCAGCGCGTAGTTCCCCATGCAGACGGCGGCCCAGTAGTAGCCGGCGACGTCGTTCGGGTTGGCGGCGATGGCCCGCTCGGCCAGGTCCCAGCCGGTCTTCCCCAGGCGCGATCGCTGGTCGTGCGGCAGGCCGGGGTCGTCGCTGGCCCAGAAGTAGACGCGGGCGGCCCGCCACAGGGCGCCGTAGTCGCCGGGGGCGCGGGCGACGGCGGCCTCGGCCAGCCGTTGCTCCTCGGCGAAAGCCGCGTGGTCGTCGCGGTGCCGTTGCAGCTCGTCGATGCGTGCCAGCACGGCTGGCAGGGGAGAGGACGCCGACACGTTTGCCGGCGCGGGGGCCCCTCCGCCGCCGACGCCGGCGTCGACGAGAAGTGAGACCCCGACTAGCACGGATAGGAGGTTCACGGCCGGAGTATATAGGTTATGCTCGCGCCGACCCCGAGGAGGAGACCGTGGCCGACCAAGTGAAACAAGGTGAGCTCCGCGCGGAGCTGAAGCTGAACGACAAGACCCTCGAGCTCCCCGTGGTCGTGGGCACCGAGGACGAGCGCGGGCTCGACATCGGGAAGCTGCGCGCCCAGACCGGGCTCGTGACGCTGGACCCGGCGTACATGAACACCGCCTCGACCAGGAGCGCGATCACCTTCCTGGACG
>CAZJMY010000178.1:0-2973 GCA_964546845.1 uncultured Myxococcales bacterium
CATCCACCCGATCACGATCCTGTCGACGCTGCCGTCGGCGGCGGTCGGGGCGCTGATCGCGCTGATGCTGCTGCACTTCGACTTCAGCATCATCGCGCTCATCGGCGTCATCCTGCTGCTGGGCATCGTGAAGAAGAACGCGATCATGATGATCGACTTCGCGCTGGAGGCCGAGCGCGGCGAGGGGCTGCCACCCGAAGAGGCGATCCGGCGCGCCTGCCTGCTGCGCTTCCGCCCCATCCTGATGACCACGCTGGCTGCCCTGTTCGGCGCCGTGCCGCTGGCCATCGGGTTCGGGGCCGGGTCAGAGCTGCGCCGCCCACTGGGCATCACCATCGTGGGCGGCCTCTGCGTCTCGCAGCTGCTGAACCTCTTCTCGACCCCCGTGATCTACCTGTATCTGGACCGCCTCCGCCGCGACCGGGCCGCCGAATACCGCGCCCAGACCGTCGAAGCGGAGGCGTGACGGGACCGTTACTCCTGCGGGCCGCCGTGATGATGGAACCGGCCGCGCGCCTCCTGGATCAGCGCCTGAGCCTGCTTGCGCTGGTCCTGACTCAGGACCTGGGCCGTCTGGACCAGCCCCTGCGTGAACAGCTGTGACCGCTTGTCGGCGACCGACATGGACTGCTGGCGCAGCTGTTCGATCTGGGTCGGGTTGACGGTCGGCGCGGTGAAGGCGGCGGCCATCTGCTGGTGCAGAGCCATGTGCTGCTCGTGGTTGGCCTTCATCTGCGGGCGCAAGTTGTTCCAGATGCCTTCGATCTGGCTGCGCTGGGCCGGCGTGGCGTTCACCTTGTCGAGCAGGTGCTCGAGCCGGCGCGCGCCGAACCCCATTTCGCCGCCGGCCTCCATCTGCTCGCCCGGGTGGGCGTAGGCGGCCGTGGCGGCGACGCCGCCGCCCAGCGTCAGGACGGCGAGGGCCGGCGCGAGAAACCGCCAGGAACGCAGTGTCCGGCGGGGTTTGTGGTTGGTGGTGGTGGTGTTCGGGATGTGGGTCTCTTCGGTACGCATCGGGATGTCTCCTTCCTTGCGTCAGGGAGACCCCTGCCTGAAAGAAAAAGTTAGCGGCCGCAGATCTTCCGCACGGGACGCGCGTCGCAGGTGGGCAGGAGGCCAGCCATGAACCGCCGAACTCTCTGGACGACCCTGCTCTCGACCACAGCCGTTCTCGCCGCCGCGTCCTGCGCGGCCGCTCCGTTGCCGCCGCGCTCGCAGCTGCGCGATCGCGCGGCCGGGTACGAGATGACCGTCCTCGTCGACGGCGTTCCGGCGCGCACGTTCGAGCGCGACGGCGAGACCTACGTGCTGGGGACGCTGGGCGCGCGTTACACGCTGCGCATCGCGAACCACTCGTCGCGCCGGGTCGAGGCGGTCGTGTCGGTCGACGGCCGCGACGCCATCAACGGCCGCCCGGGCGACTTCCGGACGAACCGCGGGTACCTGATCCCGGCCTGGGGGTCCGTCGACATCGACGGCTGGCGCATCTCGCAGTCGGAGGCGGCCGCGTTCCGGTTCTCGTCGGTGCCGCACTCTTACGCCGCGCAGATGGGCAGCGCGCGCGAGGTCGGCGTCATCGGGGTGGCCATGTTCCCCGAGCGCTACGTGCCGCCGGTCTACGTCCCGCGCCCGCTGCCGTACGCCGCCCCGCACGCCCTGCGCGAGCGCGAAGAGCTGGACGCGCCGGCGGCCGCCCCTTCGGAGTCGGGCGGGCAGCGCCATTCGGCCCCCCCGCCGTCGGCCAAGGCCGAGGCGCAGGCGAGCCGCGGCATGGCGAACGCGGATGCTGCGTCGCCCGCGCTGCGCCGGTCGCGCCCGGGCCTGGGCACCGAGTACGGCGAGGCGGTGAGCTCGCCCATCACGGAGGTCGAGTTCGTCCGCGCCAGCGCCTTCCGCCCGTCGGTGGTGCTGGGCGTGCGGTACAACGATCGCGAGGGCCTGCTGGCAATGGGCATCGCCGTCGACGGCGATACTTGCGCCACCGACGCCGAGCTGCGCCTGTCGGCGGATCCGTTCCCGGCGGCTGACCGGCGTTACGCGCCGCCGCCGGCCGGCTGGCGGCGCGCTTGCAGCTGGCGCTAGGGGCGGCGAGGATGCCGTCCTGGTGGACGGCTCCCGCGACGACGAGCAGCTCCTGGCGGCCTACCGCGCCGGAGACGTCACCGCGTTCGAGGTGCTGCTGGCCCGCTACGAAAAGCCGATCTGGTCCTACCTCCGCCGCTTCGTCCGTCACGACGAGGCGGCGGAGGATTTGCTGCAGGAGGTGTTCTTGCGCGTGGTCCGCGACGCGCAGGACGCGGCCGCGCCCGGATGGAAGGGACAGGCCAAGTTCTCGACGTGGCTCTACACGATTGCCCGCAACCTGTGCGTCGACCGCTCGCGGCGCGAGGCGATCCGGCGGGCGGCCTCGCTGGACGCGGCCAGCGACGACGGGGACGCGCCGGTCTCCTTGCATGACCGGATCCCGGGCACGGTGCGGGCGGCCGACGCCGTGCTGGCGGACCGGCAGGCGGCGGAGCGGATCGACCGGGCCATCGCCGCGCTGCCCGACGACCAGCGCGAGGTGTTCCTGATGCGCGAGGTGATGGAGCTGCCGTTCGCGGAGATCGCCGCCGTGGTCGGCGCGTCCGAGCCGACGGTGAAGAGCCGGATGCGCTATGCCCTGGAGAAGCTCCGGGCGGCGCTGGCTGATTTGGCCGGCGAGGACGCCGCGGACACGCCAGAATCGAAAGGGGCTGGTTGAAGACCATGGCCGCCGATTGCGAAGCGACCCGCGCGCGGATGCTCGAGCTGATGTACGGCGAGCTGCGGCCGGAGGCGCGCGCCGAGATCGACGCGCACGTGGCGGGCTGCGCGGCGTGCCGGGCCGAGCTGCGCGCCCTCGAGTCGACACGGGCCCTGGCGCGCCGGTCGCTGGCGGCCGACCAGCCGCCGGCGCGAGCGCACGCGGCGATCATGCGCGCGGCCGCGGCG
>CAZJMY010000179.1:0-4552 GCA_964546845.1 uncultured Myxococcales bacterium
ACTCGGTGAAGGTCAGCGCGGCGCCCAGCTCTTCGCAGACGGTCCGAAACGGCAGATCGGTGACGGCTTCCATCGGCGCCAGCAGCGCGCCGGGGTTAATCTCGACGTTCGCGATCCGCATGCGAGGCCGGGAGAATAGCATCATTGCTCCGACGCTCGCCGTCCTCGGCGCCGTGGCGTTCGGCGCGGGGTGCCACCGCGCGGCGGCGCCGCCGGCTCCTGCGGTGGGGCTCGCCCCGGACCTGCCGGCTGGCCCGGAGGCGCTGCTGGCCGACGTCGTCGACCCCTGGACGTGGGCGCGCGGCGCCGATCCGCGCGACCCGACGGCGCGCGACCGCGAGCGCGCCATCGAGGACATCGGCCCCTTCGAACGGGCGCGCCCGGGCGACCCGGCGTCGCCGCTCGTCAACAGCAACGCCGACTACTGGACGCGCCTCGTCGGCATCGCCTGGACGCGCGACGTCGACGTCGATCTACAGGATGTGCCGGTCGACCTCGACGGCGACGGCCGGCCCGACACCACGGTCACGCGGCACGTCCACGCCGAGGGGGGCGTGCTCGCCAACCCGGAGCTGTTCGGCCTCACGCCGACGCCGGACGATCCGCGCGGCCGCATCGGCCGGGTGTCCGTCTCGACGGGCGTTCTCGGGCTGCGCGAGCCGCTGGGCCCCGACGGCAGACCGACCGGCCAGATCGGGATGACCTGCTGGGTCTGCCACGGCGAGGCGAACCCGACGGACGGCGCCATCGTGCTCGGGTTGCCCGGCGCGCGCTTCGACTACGGGCTGCTGCTGGCGACCGCGGCCGTGCTGGACGAAGGAAACGCGCCGGCAGCGGCCGAGCGGCGGGCGCGCGGTTTTCCGGCGGGGCAGACCGTGCGCGCGCGGCTGCTGCTGGCGGGCCCGGGCCGTCAGGACCTGACCGGCGAGGTCGGCCTGGACGTCACGATCCCCGGCATCCACTCGGCGCGCTACGCGGGGACGGATCGCGTGCGGCAGCGAACCAGCGGGCTGGTGAACCCGATCAGCGTGCCGGCGATCCTCGCGGCGCCGGGGATGGCGCTGGAGAACTGGTCGGGGTCCGAGGCCGCGGGCGCGCCCTGGCTGGCGCGCGCCGTCGGGGCGGCCGGCCATGCGTCCAGCCTGGCGACCGCGCTGGGGCTGCCCGGCGACGATCCGGAGAAGGCCCGCCGGGCGCTGATGTTCGACCTGCGCAACCTGGGGACGCTGGGGCTGCAGCAGGACTCGTTCCCCGGCCTTCTGTGGGCGGACGCGATCACCGGCCACGCCGGACTCTCCACGCGCGCGCTGGAGCAGATCCCGGCGCTCTACGCCGCGACGTCGGTGCGGGCCATGCTGGCAGCGCCGTTCGCGCGGCCGGCCCGCGACCCCGCCGCCGTGGCGCGCGGGCGGGCTCTCTTCGCCGAGCGTCCGGTCGGCGCGATCGCCAACCGCCAGATCCTGAAGCTGCCGCCGCGCTCGCCGGCCACGGCCAACCTGGAGGGGCCGGTCGCCGCGCCGATCGATCCGACCCGGCCGCTGGCGGCGCGGCTGGCGGTGCGGTGCGCGGACTGTCACGCGGGGTCGCCGCTGGAGAACGTCGTCGCGCTGGCCGATCACCCGCCGCCGCTCGGGCGCTGCTCGCACTGCCACCTGGCGCACCCGGCGCTGCCCGAGTGGACGTCGATCCGCGCGGCGTCCGCCCAGCCCGGGCTGGTGCCGGTGGCGGCGCTGCCCTACGGCCGCGCGCCGGCCCAAGAGCTGGCGTTCTGCGAGGGGTGCCACGGCCGGCACCGGGACTTCGGCCCGCTCGTCTACTCGTCGAGCCGCCTGTTTCCGTTCGACGCCGACGGAGACGGCGACGCCCAGCTGAATCCCGACGGTGACCGGCGCGCCGGCGGGATCGGGACCGACCCGTGGCTGGCATTCGACGTGCCGCGCCCGCAGTGGCCGTTCGCGCTGCCCATCGTGACCGTCACCGACGGCAGCCGGCGGGCCCGCGTGGCCGATGCGGGCACGCGCACGGGAGCCGCCTGGGTACGCGCCGCGCCGCTGATCGGCCTGGCCGCGTCGGCGCCCTACCTGCACGACGGCTCCGTCCCGACGCTGCGCGCGTTGCTGGATCGCCCGGCCCGGCGCCCGAAGACGTTCGCGCTGGGCGCGGCCGGGTTCGTGTTCGACACGCGCCTGCCCGGCAACGGCAACCAGGGGCACGACTTCGGGACCGCCCTCACCGACGCGGAAAAGGCCGACCTGGTCGCGTTCCTCGAGACGCTCTGACGGGAACGAGCTACTTGGCGTAGTCTGTGGCGCGCGTCTCGCGGATGACGGCGACGCGCACCTGGCCGGGGTACGACAGCTCGGCCTCGACCTTGCGCGCGATGTCCCGTGACAGCAGGCGCGCCTCTTGATCGGAGACGCGGCTGTTCTCGACCAGCACGCGCACCTCGCGGCCGGCCTGGATGGCGAACGCCCGCTCGACGCCCGGGAACCCGGTCGCGACGCGCTCGAGATCGGTCAGCCGCTGCACGTACGACTCCAGCATCTCGCGGCGCGCGCCCGGGCGCTGGCCGGACAGGACGTTCGCGGCGTCGACCAGGTGGTCCAGCACGTCGGTGGCCGGCGCCTCGCCGTGGTGAGCGGCGATCGCCTGCACGACCCGCGGCGGCTCGCCGTAGCGGCGGGCGGTCGCCGCGCCCACGGCCGCGTGCGCGCCTTCGGCCTCCTGCTCGATGGCCTTACCGATGTCGTGCAGCAGCCCGGCCCGCCGCGCGATCTTGACCGGCACGTCCAGCTCGGCGGCCATGGCGCCCGCCAGGTAGGCGACCTCGATCGAGTGCTGCAGCAGGTTCTGGGCGTTGCTGGATCGAAACTTGAGCTTGCCTACGAGGCGCGTCAGCTCGGGGTGCAGGCGCGGGAGGCCCAGGTCGAACGCCGCCTGCTCGCCTGCATCGCGGCACTGCTGCTCGATCTCGGCGGTCGCCTTCTCGACCATCTCCTCGATGCGCGTGGGGTGGATGCGCCCGTCGGCGATGAGGCGGGTCAGCGCCAGCCGCGCGATCTCGCGCCGGACCGGGTTGAAGCAGGAGATCACGACGGCCTCGGGCGTGTCGTCGATGATGAGGTCGACGCCGGTGGCCGCCTCCAGCGCGCGGACGTTGCGCCCCTCGCGCCCGATGATGCGCCCCTTCATGTCGTCCGACGGCAGCGGGACGGTCGCGACGGTCCGCTCGGCCACGTACTCGCCCGCGTAGCGCTGCACGGCCGCGGAGATCACCATGCGCGCCTTCTCGTCGGCCTCGGCGCGGGCCGCTTCCTCGATCTTCTTGACCTCGTCAGCCGCCGCGCGCCGCGCCTCCTCGCGCACCTCCTCGGTCAGCCGGGCCCGCGCCTCGGCCGCCGAGAGGCCGGCGATCTGTTCCAGGCGCGCGCGCGCCTCGGTCACCTGGGCGGCCGCCGTACGGGCCGCGGCCTCGGCCGCCTGCTCGCGCGCGGCCAGCTGCTTTTCCAGGCGCGCCGCCTCCTCCAGGCGCTGCTTGGCCTGCTTGTCCTGGCGTTCCAGGTCGCGCTCGCGCTCGCCCAGCTCGCGCGCCTGACGCTCGAGGTCCGCCTTCTGCGCGGCCAGCGCGGTGTCGACCTCCGCGCGCGCCTTCTGCGCGAGCTCCTTGGCGTCCAGCGCCGCCTGGCGTTTCAGCGAATCGGCCTCGGCCCGCGCCGCCTCGATGAGGCGTTGCTTCTCGGCGTCCGAGTGGGGCAGCGGCGGCGGCCGCAGCGTGCGTCCCGCCCAGAAGGCCACCACCAGCCCGACGATCGCGACGGCGATCGCGGCGCCCACGGGGATCATCGGGGACCTTCCCGGCGCAGCACGCGCGACTCGGTCACCACCACGTCGACGGCGACGTCGTCGGGACCGGCCGGGCAGCGCGCCACCACCTGCAGGTCGAAGCAAAGGCCGATCAACGGGGGGCGCGCGCCGATCGTGTCGCCCCCGCGCCCGCCCCCAAACGTTCGGTCGTAGAAGCCGCCCCCGAACCCCAGGCGGCGGCCGTCGGCGTCGAACGCGACGCCCGGCACGACGACCACGTCCAGCGCGGCGGGAGCCACCGGCGGGGCGTCGGGCGGCGGTTCCAGCAAGCCGAAGCGCCCGGTCACCAGACCCGCGTCGCCCGCCAGGTGGAACGCCAGGGGCGCCGCGCGGTCGGCGACCCGCGGCAGCGCGACCCGGCCGCCGCGCCCGCGGACGGCGTCCAGCGCGGGCGCGGGATCCAGCTCGCCGTGCGTGTCCAGGGCGACGTACCCCGCGACGGTCCGGCCCGCCAGGTCGGCCAGCTCGGGCAACGCCAGCAGGCGCGCGCAAGCCGCCGCGCCGCGCGCCCGCCGCTCGACGGCAGACAGGGCCGCCCGCTCGTTCCCCATCTCGCGACGGAGCGCGCGCTTTTCTTCTAAGAGATCGACTGGCGACGAGGGAGCCATCGGTGCGTGATGGGTCCCGGCACTGGATTATGAAGGCGCTCGCCGTCCGTGCGTTTGCCGGCGGCAGGCGGCATACCGGA
>CAZJMY010000180.1:0-2823 GCA_964546845.1 uncultured Myxococcales bacterium
GACGATCGGCATGATCATGCGGATGCGCAAGCTCTCCGAAGGGGGGCTGAAGGTGCTGGTGCAGGGCCTCTGCCGCGCCCGCATCCAGCGCTTCGTCTCCGAGAGCCCCTGCTACCGCGTGCGGCTGGATCGCAGCGACGATCGCCCGCCGGTGCGCTCGCTGGGCATCGAAGCGTTGCTGCGGTCCGTGCGCGGCAACATCGACAAGCTGTCCGGCCTGGGCAAGACGATCCAGCCCGAGCTGTCGATGGTCGTGCAGAGCGTCGACGACCCGGGCCGCATGGCGGACCTGGTCGCGTCGCACCTGACCCTGAAGGTTCCCGAGGCGCAAGAGCTGCTGGAGCTGGACGAGTCGGTGCAGCGCCTCACGCGCGTCAACCAGACGCTGGAAAAAGAGATCGGCATCCTCGAGGTGCAGTCGCAGATCCAGAACCGCGCGCGCGAGGAGATGTCGAAGACCCAGCGCGACTACTACCTGCGCGAGCAGCTGCGGCAGATCAAGCACGAGCTGGGCGACGGTGACGTCCATGGCGAGGAGATGGAAGAGCTGCGCGCCAAGGTCACGCGCGCGGCGATGCCGGAAGAGGCGCGTGTCGAGGCCGAGAAGCAGGTGCGCCGCCTCGATCAGATGCACGCCGAGAGCGCGGAGGCGGGCGTCCTGCGCACCTACATCGAGTGGCTGACCGAGCTGCCCTGGAACGTGTCCAGCGACGACAACCTGGACCTCGAGACGGCGCGCCGGATTCTGGACGAGGACCACTACGACCTCGAGCAGGTCAAGGACCGCATCCTCGACTACCTGGCCGTCCGCAAGCTGCGGGGCGGCGCGCACGGCCCGATCCTCTGCTTCCTGGGCCCGCCCGGCGTCGGCAAGACCTCGCTGGGGCGTTCGATCGCGCGCGCGCTGGGGCGCAAGTTCGTGCGCATCTCGCTGGGCGGCGTGCGCGACGAGGCCGAGATCCGCGGTCACCGCCGCACCTACGTGGGCGCGCTGCCGGGCCGCTTGATCCAGGCCATGAAGCAGGCGGGCACGAACAACCCCGTGCTGCTGCTCGACGAGGTCGACAAGCTGGGCGCCGACGTGCGCGGCGATCCATCGGCGGCGTTGCTCGAGGTGCTGGACCCCGAGCAGAACCATAATTTCCGCGACCACTACCTGGGCGTGTCGTTCGACCTGTCGAAGGTGATGTTCATCGCGACGGCCAACCTTCCGGAGACGATTCCGCCTCCGCTGCGCGACCGCATGGAGACGCTGCACCTGTCCGGGTATGCCGAGGAAGAGAAGCTCGCGATCGCCGAGCGCTACATCATCCCCAAGCAGATCGCGGAGGCCGGCCTCACCGCCAACGAGATCGTGATCGGCCGTGAGGTCACGCGACGGATCATCAACGAATACACGCGCGAGTCCGGGCTGCGCGGTCTGGAGAAGCTGATCGCGCACCTGTCGCGCCGGGTCGCGCGCCGGGTCGTCGAGGACGCGGCACGCGCCGCCGCCAACCTGACGCCGCCGCCCGCCCGGGGCGCCGTCATCACCGTCGAGGAGGTGCCCACCTTCCTGGGGCCGCCGCGCTTCGTCGCCGAAGAGCGCCACCGCGACGCGGAGGTCGGGACCGTCAACGGCCTGGCCTGGACGCCGTACGGGGGCGAGGTGCTGCTCGTCGAGGCGCAGACCATGGCCGGCAAGGGGTCGCTGATCCTCACGGGCCAGCTGGGCGACGTCATGAAGGAGTCGGCGCAGGCGGCGCTCTCGTTCGCGCGCGCGCATGCGCTGGCGCTGGGGTTGAGCAGCGAGTTCTACGCCGGGCGCGAGATCCACATCCACGTGCCGTCGGGCGGCGTCCCCAAGGACGGTCCCTCGGCCGGGGTCACGATGGCCTGCGCGCTGGTGTCGTTGATCGCCGGCATCCCGGTCCGGCACGACGTCGCCATGACGGGCGAGCTGACGCTGCGGGGCAAGGTGCTGCCGATCGGCGGCCTGAAAGAGAAGCCGCTGGCCGCGGCGCGCGCCGGCATCAAGACGGTGCTCATCCCGGCGGCGAACGCCCACGAGCTGACCGACATCCCCGCCTACGTGACCGCCAAGCTGACCATCCGCCCCGTGCGGACGATGGAAGAGGTGCTGGAGCTCGCGCTGGCGCGACCGCTGAAGAAGGCCGGCGCCGCCGCCGCGAAGAGCGGGCGCGGCGAGCGCACCGAACGCCGCAAGGTCTCGTCCCGCCCCGGCATGGCCTGACGGGCGCCCCGCCGCTAGGTCGGGCGCCGGGTCAGCGTGACGAGCGGCGGCGGCGTGCCCAGCGGGTCGGCCGCGGGCTGGTCGGGCGGCTTCGGGTAGAGGTGCGAGGGGACCACGTTGCCCAGGGCGGCCAGCATGGTCTGGCGCAGCGTCGGGTTCTTGCGTTCGAGGTCGGCCAGCAGCGCCTTCATCTGCTTGCGCTGCGCCTCGTCCTGCGACCCGCACAGCTTACACGGCAGGATCGGAAAGTTGCGGGCCGCCGCGAGGGCCGCGAGGTCGGCTTCCGCCGCGTACGCCAGGGGGCGGATGACGACGAAGCGCCCGTCGTCCGTCGTCAGGCGGGGCGGCATGGCGGCCAGCTTGCCGCCGAAGAACAGGTTCAAGAGCAGCGTCTCCAGCGCGTCGTCGCGGTGATGCCCCAGCGCGATCTTGTTGCACCCCAGGTCCGCCGCCGCCCGGTACAGGATCCCGCGCCGCAGCCGCGAGCACAGCGAGCAGTACGTCTTCCCCTCCGGGACCTTGTCCGTGACGATCGCGTAGGTGTTCTCGTGTAGGATCTTGTGCGGAACGCCCTCCGCTTCCAGCCAGCG
>CAZJMY010000181.1:0-4700 GCA_964546845.1 uncultured Myxococcales bacterium
AACGCGACGGCCAGACCGGCGGGCCCGGGTAGCGTCGCCACCGCCGCGACCGGCGGGGCCAGGAACGGCTGGCCCAGCAGCGCGGCGACCAGCGACGTTCCGGCCAGCCCGCCGGCGAACTGCGCGACGACGTAGGCCACGGCGTCCGCCGACGACACGCGTCCCAGCCGCCAGAAGGTCAGCGTGAAGGCCGGGTTGATGTGCGCGCCCGAGCGGCGCCCCCACGGCGAATACACCAGGCCGATCGCCGTCAACCCCATCGCGGCGCCCATCAGCGCCCGCCGCGCCAGCGGATCGGGGACGGCCTGGTGCAGCGGCGACCCGGGGTACTCCAGCCAGGTCCCGAAGATTCCGGCGGACATCATGAACAGGCCCAGCCCCAGCGCCTCCATCAGCGCTTCGGGCCAATGAATGCGGCGCGCGTCGGCGGTCATCATCGCGTTCCTACGGCGGCGCGGCCGGGCGGTTACACGCCGACTGTCACAACCTCATTTGGAGGGCGCGATCCAGCTGCCGTCCCATTCGGCGGGCGGCGGGCTGCGCCTCCACGCCTCGCACCGGACCGCGAGCGCCCGCGACGGTCCGTCCTCCGGTTGCGCGGCCAGGAGGCCGAGCGCGTCGCCGAACCGGCGCGCGCGCGCCGCCGCGAGAGCCTCTTCATAGCGTGCCAGCGCCGCGCGCCGACCAGCGACCACGGGATCGCCCGCCATCCCGAGCAGCTCGTGGACGGCCACGGCGTGTGTCTTGCCCTTGACGGCGACGCGATCGACCTCGCGGAACAGGAACGCGTCCCCCGCCTGCCGGCGCGTCTCGTCGCTGACGAGGATGGACGTCCCGTACACCTTGTTCAGCCCTTCCAGCCGCGCGGCCAGGTTCACCCCGTCGCCCATCGCCGTGTAGTTGAGCCGCTCGGGCGCGCCGAAGTTCCCCACCAGCACCGGGCCCGTGTGGATCCCGAAGCGCGTCCGCCAGGGAGCCAGGCCCGCTCGCCTCCACGCCTCCGACCCCACCAGCGCCGCGGTCGCCTCGGCGCAAGCCAGGGCGCCCCGACAGGCGGCCGCGGCGTGGCCAGACTGGGCGGCGGGCGCGTTCCACAGGACCATCAATGCGTCGCCGATGTACTTGTCGACGGTCCCCCCGGTCGCCTCGACGGCGGCGGTGGCCGCGCCCAGGTACTGGCCCAACGCGCGGGCGAGCCGGTCCGGCGGCAAAGCCTCCGCGTGGGCGGTGAAGTCGGCGATGTCCGTGAACATCAGCGAGATGACCCGGGTCTCCGCTCCCAGCGCGGGGTCTCGGCCGCTGTCGTACAGCTGCCGCACCAGCCCGACCGGCACGTACTTGATCATCGCGCGCAGGGCGGTCTTCGCCCGCTCGACGCTCTCCAGCGCGGCGCCGATCTCGGCGAATGCCGCGCGCCCGGGCTCCCTGCGCGAGAACGAGAACCGGCGCATTGCTTCGGTCGATTGCACCAGCGCCGCGACCCCGCGTCCGACGGTCCGCGCGCCCAACGCTCCCGCGCCAGCCGCGGCCACCAGCGCCAGTCCCAGCAACGCCAGCAACCGATCGCGGCGCGCGGCCAGCGCGCCAACGTAGTAGCTCTCGGGCACGACCACGCCCGCCAGCCAGCCCTGCGTTCGCCCCTCGGCGATGGGGCTCAGCGTCAGCAGATAGGGCCGCCCGCCGACTTGCAGGCGGGCGGCGCCCTGGCGTCCGGCGCGGGCGGCCTCCAGGCCGGCGGCCACCTCGGGCGGCAGCGACCGCGCGGTGACCCGCACGTCGCCGTCGGGATCGGGGCGCCCGGCCGCATCGAACAGGCCGTAGCTGTCTTCAGACGACATCCGCGTCACCAGCCGCCCGGCCAGGTCGCAGATGAACACCCGATGCGGATCGCCGTCCGCCGTCGGAGCGCCCAGGCGGTCCAGCGTCTCGCTGATCAGGCCCGCCCGCAGCACGCCGACGAATCTCTCGGCGCCGGCGGCCCGCGCGAACACGGCCTTTTGCACGGTCAGGGTCTTGCGGCGCGCCGCGACCGGCCGATCCGCGTCCAGCTGGCTGAAGGCCAGGTCGCTCCACAGCGCCTGGCCGCGGGCGTCCCGGTGCGCGGCGGCGCGGAAAGTGTCGTGCTCCGTTGGATCGGCGAGACCTGCGCGATCCGTCGCCTTCCATTCGACGCTTCCGTCCGTGCGGCGGCGGACGGTCACCTGGCGGCGGCCGCTGGGTGCGAGCAGGGCGGCGCCGTCGTCCGCGTAGCCGACCAGTACGGCGGTTGTCAGCGTGAGGTCCGTGAGGGCGCGCTGCGCCACCAGCTCCGTCGCCAGATAACGCTGGACCGCCGTGGGGTCGCGATCGTCGACAATTCCGGCCCCCAGAGCCTGCTCGAAATCGTCGATGGCCCGTTCGGCCTCGGCCAGCTCGGCTTCGACCGACGCGACGACGCGCGCGGCCCGCGCCGCGCGCGCGTCGTCGGCCACCCGCTCGATGGCCGCCGTGGAGTCGCGCACGGCGACCAGCAGCACGCCGCCCGCGATCAGACCCAGGACGGCCACGTTGGCGGCGAAGAAGCGCGGCAGTGTCACGGGTGGACCCGCAGTCCTACGCCGCCGGGCCTCGCCGGTTACAGCCGGGGCCGCCGGGCGCCCGCGTGCGCTAGGCTTGACCGATGCCCGCCATCGAGGATCTGGCCGTCGAGCTGCGCGCCCTCCACAAGGCGCTCCTGCAACCGGCGCGCGCCCGCTACGAGGCCCTGCATGGCCCGGTGCCGGGCACGCTGCAATTGTTGCAGCTCCTGGTCCAGGATCCCAGCTTCGCCTGGCTGCGACGCCTCTCGGAGCTGATGGCCGACCTGGACGAAGTGATCGACGCCGGGGCGCCCACGGACGACGAGCAGGGCGCGGTTCGCCGCGAGCTGGAGCAGCTGCTGTCGCCGGCCGGCGGGGATCTGTGGGCCGTCGTCACGGCGGCGCTGCAGGAGCACGCGGACGTGGCCACCGCCTACGCGCGCGTCCGGCAGCTGTTGCTGCGGCTGCCCCCGGCGCCGCCCGCCGACGAGGCCGCCGCCCTGCACGCGCGCCACCGCTGGGCCGAGCTCCGCCGGCACCGGCCACCGTCGTAATCGCCCCGCCGCCGGCGGCGCGCCGAGGGGTGGGGCGGGTACCAGCCACCCCGCCGTGGTATGCCAACCGGTGGAGGCGAGATGGCCGACACGTCACCGAAGAACCGAATTCCTGGTCCCACGCCTCCGACGGCCCCGCCGCCGCCGACCGCCTCGCGCCGCGCGCTGGTCTTGCTGGGCTTGATGCTGGCGGCCATGTGGTTCTGGAAGTCGAGCAACGAGCGCGGCGACAACCCGCCGGTTCCGTATTCGCAGCTCTACGACTGGGTGAAGGCCGACAAGGTCCAGTCGGTCGTCTTCCGCGGCGACGCCGTCGACGCGACCCTCAAGAACCCCGAGAAGATCGAGGGGCGCGACCTGAAGACGTTCCACTCGAACGTGTTGCCCAACGACGCCGCGCTGCTGCCGCTGCTGCGCGACAAGGGCGTCTCCATCACCGTCTCCAGCCAGCAGCAGCCCTTCGCGGTCCAGTTCGTGATGACGTTGCTGCCGTGGGCGCTGATCATCGGGTTCTGGTACTGGATGTCGAAGCGCGCGCAGGGAATGCTGGGCACGGGCGGACCACTGGGCGCGCTCACCAAGAACCAGAGCCGCAAGTTCGACAAGTCGACGTCGGTGAACGTCACCTTCGACGACATCGCGGGGTTGAAGGCCGCGAAGCGTGACCTGCAAGAGATCGTCGAGTTCCTGAAGGAGCCGGCGCGGTTTCAGCGCCTGGGCGGCAAGATCCCGCGCGGCGTCCTGCTGATCGGACCGCCCGGTACCGGCAAGACGCTGCTGGCGCGCGCGGTGGCCGGCGAGTCGGGCGTGCCGTTCTATTCGATCAGCGCGTCGGAGTTCATCGAGCTCTTCGTGGGGCTGGGGGCGGCGCGCGTCCGCGACCTCTTCCGCGACGCCAAGAAGAACGCCCCGGCCATCCTCTTCATCGACGAGATCGACGCCGTCGGCCGCGCGCGCGGCGCCGGCATGGGCGGCGGCAACGACGAGCGCGAGCAGACGCTGAACCAGCTGCTGTCCGAGATGGACGGGTTCGAGCGCACCGACCTGGTGGTTGTCATCGCCGCCACCAACCGGCCCGACGTCCTGGACCCCGCGCTGCTGCGCCCCGGGCGCTTCGACCGGCGCGTGATGGTCGACCGCCCCGAGCTGGAGGCCCGGCGGGCCATCCTGGGCGTGCACGTCAAGGGCAAGCCGCTGGCGCCCGACGTCGACCTGCAGCGCATCGCCGCGAACACGGCCGGGTTCTCGGGCGCCGACCTGGCCAACCTGGTCAACGAGGCGGCTCTGTCGGCCACGCGGGCCGGCCGCGACAGCATCACCGCCGTCGATTTTTCGAGCGCGCTGGACAAGATCATCCTCGGAGACCTGCGCGACGCCCGCCTCGACACGAAGGAGAAGACCCGGGTCGCCGTTCACGAGTCCGGGCACACGATCGTGGCCGCCTTCTCGAACGAGGCCGAGCCCCCGCAGCGGGTCAGCATCATCCCGCGCGGGATGGCGCTGGGCGTGACCCAGCAGAGCCCCGGCGCGGACCGCCACCTGATGGCCCAGGCCGAGCTGGAGGCGCGCCTGCGCGTGCTGATGGGCG
>CAZJMY010000182.1:0-25099 GCA_964546845.1 uncultured Myxococcales bacterium
CCACAACCTGCGCGCCGACCCGCGCGCCGGCCTGTTCGTGGGCGACCGATCGGCCGCCGCCGATCCGCAGGCGGGTGCCCGCATCTCCCTCATCGGGCGCGTCGTTCCCCTGCCCTCCGACGCCGAGCCGGACGGCAGCGCGCGGTACCTCGCGCGCTGGCCGCAGGCGGCCCAGTACCTCGCGCTCAAGGACTTCGCGTTCTGGCGCTTCGAGATCGAAGAGGCCCGCCTCATCGCCGGCTTCGGCGAGATCCGCTGGCTGCCGGCCTCGGCACTCATGACGGTTTAGACCGTCGGTTTAGCCGAAGACGATTGTCCGATTCCCCGACACCAGGACGCGGCGTTCGAGGTGCAGGCGCACGGCGCGCGTCAGCACGCGCCGCTCCAGCTCGCCCCCCTTGCGGACCAGCTCGTCGACGTCGTCGCGGTGGGTGACCCGCGCGACGTCCTGCTCGATGATGGGCCCCTGGTCGAGGTCGCTGGTCACGTAGTGAGCCGTCGCGCCGATGACCTTGACCCCGCGCTGCTTGGCCTGGTGATACGGCCTGGCGCCCACGAAGGCCGGCAGGAACGAGTGATGGATGTTGATGATGCGCGCCGGCCAGCGAGCGACGAATTCGGGCGACAGGATCTGCATGTAGCGCGCGAGCACGACCAGGTCGACGGCTCGCTCGTCCAGCAGCTGCTGCTGGCGCGCCTCGGCCCCGGCCTTGTTGCCCGCCGCGACGGGCACGTGCTCGAACGGAACCCCGAAGTGCCCGGCCACCGGCCGCAGCGATTCGTGGTTCGACACGACCACCACCAGGTCGCCGCCCAGCTCGCCCAGCTGGTGCGCCAGCAGCAGGTCGTAGAGGCAGTGCGGCGCCTTGCTGGCGAACACCGCCACGCGCGGCCGAACGTCCGAGTAGGTGAGCTCCCAGCCGAGGTCGAATCGCTCGGCCAGCTCGCGCACCGCCTTCTCGACGTCGGGGCGCGCCAGCCGGAACGCCGCCAGGTCCCAGCGCAGCCGCATGAAGAAGAGGCCCGTCTCCACCTCGGCGTGCTGGTCGGCGTCCAGAATGTTGCCGCCGTTCTTGAAGACGAAGTCCGACAGCGCCGCGACCAGACCGGTGCGATCGCGGCAGCTCACCAGCAGCGTGGCGGTCGCCGGTCCGGCGGGCGCGGTCATGGCCACCTAGGATGGCCCCGCGCCGTTCAGACTTCCAGCGCGTGGACGGCGGTGGTCTTGGCGCCGCCCGTCGTCAACGACCACAGCCCGGGGACCAGCCGGTGTCCGACGGCCGCCTCCGCCTCGGCCATCGTGGTCGCCTGGATGTGCGAGCGCGTCCCGCGATGCGCGGCCAGCGCGCCGGCCGACGGCGTCGTGATGCGCACGACGTCGCCGTGGGTCTCGGCCACTCCCCCGGAAGGCAGGTAGATGATGCGGATGTCCATCCCGTTCATCGAACCACGGGTGATCGGGAACGCCAAAAAACCGCGCGAACGAGGTTTTTTGACAACGTCGCGCGGTTTGGCCCGTGGCTTCTACTTGCGGGCGCGGCGGGCGCGCACGGCGTCCGCCAGCTCGCGCAGGACCGGGACCGTGTCGGGCCACGCGAGACAAGCGTCGGTGATGCTCTGGCCGTAGGTCAGCGGGCGCCCCGGCGCGGGGTCCTGGCGCCCGCCCACGAGGTGGCTCTCGATCATCACCCCGGCCAGGGCGCGGCCGTCCTGACGGACCTGCTCGGCCAGGTCGTGCGCCACCGCCGGCTGCCGCGTCGGGTCCTTGCGGCTGTTGCCGTGGCTGCAGTCGACCATCAGGCGCGGGCGCAGCTTGGCCTTCTCCAGCGCGGCCACGGCCCGGCCCACCGCCGCCACGTCGTAGTTCGGGGCGCCGTTGGCGCCGCGCAGGATGAGGTGGCAGTCGGGGTTGCCGCGGGTCGCGACGATCGCCGACAGCCCCTGCTTCGTGACGGACAGGAAATGGTGGGGATGGCTGGCCGCCTGGATCGCGTCGATCGCGATCTGCGTGTTGCCGTCGGTGCCGTTCTTGAATCCGACCGGCACGGACAGCCCCGACGCCAGCTCGCGGTGGACCTGGCTCTCCGTCGTGCGCGCGCCGATCGCGCCCCAGGTGACCAGGTCGGCGATGTACTGCGGCGTGATCGTGTCCAGGAACTCGCAGCCGGCGGGCAGCCCCATCTCGGCCAGGTCCAGCAGCAGGCCGCGCGCGATCGACAGCCCTTCGTTCACCTTGAACGTACCGTCCAGGTAGGGGTCGTTGATGAGCCCCTTCCAGCCGACGGTCGTGCGGGGCTTCTCGAAGTAGACCCGCATGACGACGAACAGCGCGTCCGACAGCTCGGTCGCGACCGCCTGCAGGCCGCGCGCGTACTCGCGCGCCGCCGTGACGTCGTGG
The DNA here is from genome assembly GCA_964546845.1 of uncultured Myxococcales bacterium. Taxonomy (GTDB): domain Bacteria; phylum Myxococcota_A; class Polyangia; order Fen-1088; family Fen-1088; genus JADGRB01. The sequence goes on from CAZJMY010000182.1 coordinate 2,399, forward strand.
ATGGAACAGGGGCCGACCACGACCAGCAGGCGGTCGTCCTCGCCGCGCAGGATGCGGGCGGACGCCTCGCGGCTCTCGGCCACGGTGGTCGACGCCCGCTCGCTGAGCGGGAGGTTCTCCATCAGGATCTCGGGTGGAATCAGGGGGCGGATGCGTTCGATGCGCAGATCGTCGGTGGGGCGGAACATGCTCGTCGGCGGAATTTAGCCTGTTTTTGCTCGCGTTGCGCGCGGACCCGCCGCGCGCCGGGTATAACATCGACGCGTGATGAGGCGCGGTCTGGACGGCTTTGCCGACGACGTGCGGGCCTGGCGCGCCGGGACGCCGGGCCGCGCGCCCGTCTACCACCGCCTGCTCGAGGAGGCGGTGGCCCTGTTCGACGCCCCGACCGGCGCCACCGAGCAGGCCGCCCGCGCGCGGGTCGAGGCCGCCTGGCGCGAGCGCAAGCAGCCCAACCCCTACCACCGGCCGCTGCTGTTGATGGCGGCCCTGCGGGCCGAGGCGCTGCGGGCCGGGACGCGTCACCCGTTGTTCGAGGCCATCGGCGCCGCCCAGCCCCGGCCCGACGCGGCAACCCGCGACCGGCTGGCGGCGGCGCTGGGCGACGCGCCGCCCCGGCTGTTCGCGGACCTCGCGACCCGCAGCGTGCAGACGAACGAGACCTCGCGCGCCGTCGCCTGGCTGTGGCCGGCCGCGCTGGCCGGCGGGGGGCGGCCGCTGGCGCTCTACGACCTGGGCTGCAGCGCGGGGTTGAACCTGGCCGGCGACCGGCTGCCGTCGCTCTGGACCGACCCGCGTGGGGCCGCGCTACCGGTGGCGGCGGGCGCGCGCATCGCCAGCCGCCAGGGGTTCGACACCAGCCCGCTCGACGTGGCGCGCGACGCGGACCGGGCCTGGCTGGTGGCCTGCGTCTGGCCGGGCGAAGCGGCCCGGCTGGAGCGGCTGCAGGCCGCCATCGACGCCTTTCGCGCGCTGGCCGCCGACCCCACCGCGCCGCCGCGGCTGGCGATGTCCGATCTCGCCGACGTGCCCGAGCGCCTGGAGGCGTTGGCCCGAGGCGCCGCGGGGCCGACGCTGCACCTGGCGTATCAAACGGTCGTCCGCGACTACCTCAGCGAGGCGACCCGCGCCCGTTACGTCGAGGGGATGCGCCGCTGGGTCGCGGGCGGTGACGCGCGCTCGCCGCGCATCTGGGTCGAGCTGGAGACGCCGCCAGGCGCCGGCAGCATGGCCATCGAAGCCCATGTCGGCGCCGGAACCAGCGGGGGCGTGCTGGACCTGACCCTGGCCTGGTGCGGCTTTCACCCCGATCGCGTCACCCCCGAGGCGGACGCCGTCCGCGCCTTCACCGCCGCCACCGCGGCGCGATGAAGCCCGCGCCTGCCGGCCACACGGGATCCGCGACCCGAACCGCCACGTTCGCCGCCGGCATGGCGGCGGCCGGCACGCTGGCGCTGGCCGGCTGGCTGTACACGATGCCCGCGGGCTTTTCGTCGGCGTGGGGGTTGAACGAGCCGGGCCTCGCGCAGTTTCGGGCCCTCTGGCACGTGCCGCCGGCGTCGCTGAGCGCCCCCGCGTACCGGATCGGGTTCTGGCTGCTGCTGGCCGCCGCGTGGACCGGGTACGGCGCGCTGGTGGCTGTGGGCGTGCGTGGCGGTCGCGTGCCGCCGCGGGCCATGCGGGCGCTGGCCGTGTTGACGGTTGCCGCGCTGGCGCTGGGATGTCCGCCGGCGCTGTCGGCCGACGTCTATGGCTACGTCGGCTTCGGCCGCCTCGCCGCGCTTCACCACCTGAACCCGATGACCACGTCGCAGAGCGCGCTGGTCCGGCTGGGCGATCCGGTCGCGCCGTTCCTGGGCGGCGACGTCGCCTCGCCGTACGGCCCCCTGTGGAGCGTGCTGTCCGTGGCGGTGGTCGGGGCCGGCACAGGCGCCGGTGTCGCCGGTCAGGTGCTCGGGTTCAAGCTGCTGGCCGGCGCCGCGCTGCTGGCCGCCGCGGCGGCCGCCCGGCAGGCGGCGCGGGCGCCCGGGCAACCCGGTGATCCGACCGGCGCAGGTGAGGCGGCGTTCGCCTTCGTCGCGCTCAACCCGCTGCTGCTCATCGAAGGCCCGGGCAGCGGACACAACGATCTGGTGATGCTGGCGCTGGTCGTGGGGAGCTTCGCCGCCGTCCGCGCCGGAAGCACGCGCCTGGCGGCGCTGGCAGCCGGCGCCGGCGCGGCCGTCAAGCTGGTCCCTCTGCTGCTCGTCCCCTGGCTGGCCTGGACGGCCGCGCGGGGAGCGCCCGCCCCGGCGAGCGCTCCCCGGCAAGCCGCGCGCGCGCTCGAGACGGCGGCGCTGGCGCTGGTCCCGCTGCTGCTCTCGGCGCTGCCGTTCTGGGACGGCGCCCGGACGTTCGCCGGCCTCGCGGCCTGGTGGCGCGAGGGACACCGGGGCGGCGGCGGCACCGCCGGGCTGGCGCTGCTGCCCGTCGCGTACGCCGTCATCTCCTGGACCCTGGTGCGGACCAGCCGCGATCGCACGGCCGGCCTGGCGACGGGGTGGGCCCTCGCCTCGGGCGCGGCCATCGCGCTGGGTACAGCCACCTGGTTCCCCTGGTACCTCAGCTGGCCGCTGGCCGGCCTCGCGGTGCGGTGCGACCGCCGTCACGCCCTGGCCACGGCGGCGCTGATGCTGCTGGCCGCACTCCTGACCGCGCTCTACGCCGGCTAGCAGCGCTGGCGCAGAAGAAATTTGACGGATGCCCGCGCGCACCTACCGTGAAAGGAGGAGGTCACGCGAATGGATTACGCGTCGACGCGTGAGTTGGTCCGTCTCCGACACGAGCTCCGCCGTCTGGTCGTCGAGCGTCCGGCTGGCGCGCGCGAAGCGGCCGCGGCGATCCTGGCGCGCATCACGACCCTGGTCGCCGCCGACGAGCAAGACCTGGCGATGCAGGCCCCCGACCTCGCCCGCTGGGGCGCCGCGATCAGCGGCTGGGTCGAGCGGGAGGTCTGCGCCAGCGGCCCCGCCCAGGTGTGACGGACGTCAGCGGGCGTGCTGCGTCTTGAAGGGGCGCGCGGGCGCAGCGCCCTCGCCGCCGCCGAGGGCGGTGGCCGGCTGCCGCAGCGGGACCAGCTGCTCGGGGCCGTTGCCGATCAGGTCGGCGCGCCCCATCCGCCGCAGGGCCTGGCGCAGCAGCGGCCAGTTCGCCGGGTCGTGGTAGCGCAGGAAGGCCTTGTGCAGGCGGCGCGTCTTGGCGCCCTTGGCGACCGGCACGGTCGGGGCCGCGCGCCGCAGCCGGCGCAGCGGGTTGTGGCCCGTGTGGTACATGGCCGTCGCGGTCGCCATCGGTGACGGCAGGAACGTCTGCACCTGGTCGGCGCGGTAGCGGTTCTTCTTCAACCACAGCGCCAGCGCCAGCATGTCCCGGTCGGTCGTGCCCGGATGCGAAGCGATGAAGTACGGGATGAGATACTGCTTCTTCCCGGCCCTTTCCGACGCATCGTTGAACAGACGCTTGAACTTTTCGAAGCTCCCGATGCCGGGCTTCAGCATCAGTGACAGCGGCCCCTCTTCGGTGTGCTCGGGGGCGATCTTCAGGTAGCCGCCGACGTGGTGGGTGGCCAGCTCGCGCACGTACTCGGGCGAGGTCGACGCCAGGTCGTAGCGCACGCCGGACGCGACCAGCACCTTCTTCACGCCCGGCACCGCCCGCGCCTTGCGATAGAGCTGGATCAGCGCCGAGTGGTCGGTGTTCAGGTTCGGGCAGATGGCCGGATAGACACACGACGGAAGCCGGCAGGCCGACTCGACCTCGGGGCTCTTGCAGGCCAGCCGATACATGTTGGCGGTCGGGCCGCCGATGTCCGAGATCACGCCCCGCCACCCCGGGACGGTGTCCCGGACGGTCGCGATCTCGCGCAGGATGGACCCCTCGGACCGGTTCTGGATGACGCGCCCCTCGTGCTCGGTGATCGAGCAGAAGGTGCAGCCGCCGAAGCAGCCGCGCATGATCGTGACCGAGAACCGGATCATGTCGTAAGCCGGGATCTTCGCGTCGCCGTAGCTGGGGTGCGGGCGCCGCGTGTACGGCAGCTCGTACAGCCGATCGAGGTCCGCGGTCGGCAGCGGCAGCGGCGGCGGGTTCAGCCAGACGTCCCGATCGCCGTGCCGCTGGACCAGCGCGCGAGCGTTGCCGGGGTTGGCCTCGACGTGCAGGGTCCGCGAGGCGTGGGCGTAAAGCACCGGGTCGGCCGCCACCACGTCCGCGTCGGGAAGCCGGATCACCGTGCGGGCGCGGTCGGCCCGGGGGCGCAGCCCGGCCGCCGGCACCACCGCCGGCGCGGCAGGGGCGGACGCGCAGCCCGCCGCGGTCGTGTCGGCGTAGGGATCGACCGGGGGCGCCAGCGCTCCGGGCGTGTCGACCTGGCGCGAATCGATCTCCGACCAGTCCGCCGGGCGCTCACCGGCCGGCCGCGCGAAGGCGGTTCCGCGCACGTCGCGGATCTGCTCGGGCGTCTCGCCCGCGGCCAGCCGGTGCGCGATCTCGACGATCGCGCGCTCGCCGTTGCCGTAGACGAGCAGGTCGGCCTTGGCGTCGACCAGGATCGACCGCCGCACCTTGTCGGACCAGTAGTCGTAGTGGGCGATCCGGCGCAGGCTCGCCTCGATGCCGCCCAGCACGATCGGCACGTCGCCAAACGCCTCCCGGCAGCGCTGCGCGTACACGATGACCGCCCGATCCGGGCGCCGCCCCCCCTCGCCGCCCGGCGTGTAGGCGTCGTCGTGGCGAAGCCGCCGGTCGGAGGTGTAGCGGTTCACCATGGAGTCCATGTTCCCCGCCGTCACCCCCCACATCACGGTCGGGCGCCCGAGCGCCTGAAACGGCTCCGGGCTACGCCAGTCGGGCTGGGCGATGATCCCGACCCGGAAGCCCTGCGCCTCGAGCAGGCGGCCGACCAGCGCCATCCCGAAGCTGGGATGGTCGACGTACGCGTCGCCCGTCACCAGGATGACGTCGCAGCTGTCCCAGCCCAGCGCGTCCATCTCGGCGCGCGACATGGGTAGCACCGGGGCGACCCCGAACCGCTCGGCCCAGTACTTGCGGCGCGCGAAGAGCGCGGGCCGCTGCAGCCCGGGCGAGATCGGAACGAACCCGGCGCGGCGGGCGGCGCCAGCTTCCACCGTCATTGCCGCGCGATCCATAGCACGGCGCCGGGCCGCCTGCCCTATCGAACACGAGCGTCTGGCGGGCGGCTCAGCCGCCTTGCGCCGCGTCGGAGCCGCCCCGAACCATCGTGCCGGTCGAGGTCGGCGCGCACATGATGATCGAAACGGTCGCCGTGCCACTCATAGACATCGTGATCGTCCCGCTGTTCATCGATAGGGTCCAGCGCGTGACGTTGAGGGTGGCCGAATAGCCAGCATCGCTGATGGCGCAGGTTTGACCGCTCTCAGCGGTCGCGGTGTTGCCGTCGACCGCGAACCGCACGTCGCACATCGCGCCGGTTGCCGCGACAACCATCGCGATATGGCTCGAATCGACCTTGGTGATAGTTACCGCGTCCCCCGTGAGATCAATGTCCGTGATGCCGGGGATGGAGCCGCAACCCGGATGGATGGACCCGGACTGGAAGGTCCACGACCCCACGAACGAATCGGGGTTCGAGCTGCTGCTGGAGCCGCAGCTCGCCGTCGCGAGCCCCAGCACCATCACCACACGTGCGAGGCTAAGCCAGAAAGATGCGCGCATGAGCGGTCCTCCGCGCGCACTCTACATCAGGGCGCGGGCGGCGTCAGCGCGGCCGTCGAGAAGATGAACGGCGCGTTCCAGTTGATCGCGATCTCGTTCACTTCGTAGTCGCCGGCGTTGTCGACCCAGTCGTAGGCGGACCCCTTCACCTGGGTCGCGGTGCTGTTCGCCCCGCCCACCAGCAGGCCGGGCCACGGGTCGACGATTCCGTCGCCGCTGGACGGGCCGTGGTGCGGGTTCATGGGCGGGTGGTAGCCGACCATCGTGACCTGCGACCGGTCGTAGTAATTGCGCCCCAGCAGGAAGTCGTTCTGCATCTGGATGGCGTCCAGGTACTTCGGATCGGGACCGAGGGCGTTGGCCGTGGCCAGCGTCATCGCGGACCGGGCGACCGAGCCGTTCGAGCCCCAGTAGTAGCTGTTGCCAATCGCGCGGCCGAAGACGTTCGCCTGCGCGGTGGTGGCCAGCTTGTCGGCCGTCTCCATCAGGCTGGTCGTCATGTTGGCGACGATCGTCGCGTCGCGGCTGGCCTTGTCGGGGCGCCGGGACAGCAGATAGGTGTAGAGCCCCAGGTTCTGCACGTTCGGCCAGTCGAAGTCCGAGGCGAACGTCGCCGTCTTGGCGCGGGTCTCGAAGTCGGCCAGCGCGGCCGGATCGCCCGTCGTCTCCCACATCTCGGCCGCGGCCCAGATGCGGTTGTCGGCGTCCCCCTCGCTGTAGTGGCCGGTCTGAAAGAGGACGGTGGGCGACATCGGGTTGTCGTTCGCCGCCACCGGCGGGTCCGTCGTGGTCTGCAGATACGCGTAGCTCTGCTGGGCGGCGGCCAGGTACTTGGCCGCGTCCGTGGGGGCGTAGTCCTGGTAGATGCGGGCCGCGGCGGCCATCACCGCCACGAAGTTGGCCGCCATCGCGGTGCCGACGCCGGACAGGTAGCGCGGCTGCCCGTCGAACTGCGGCATCGTGCCGTAGGCCTCGAACGTGAGCGCCGTCAGCTTGTCCGGCACGCTGCCGTTGCCCGTGGCGGCCTGCACGGTGAGCAGCCAGTCCAGCTCCCACTTCAGCTCCCAGAGAAAGTCCGGCATCGGCCCGGTCGCGCCGGTCGCCGCCTGCCCGTGCTCCGGGATCGGCAGCGTGAGCCCGGCCAGCGTCGGCGTGAACTGCTCCCAGGCGGCCAGCAGCATCCCCACCGCGAACGCCCCGTTGTTCGTGTACTTGCCGAAGTCGCCGGCGTCGTGCCAGCCGCCGACGCTCTTGTAGGGCTTGTCCTCGCCCGTCAGGTACTTGAGCGACGAGGCGTCATTCATGTGGCAGGCGTCGTGCTTCCAGGTGTCGCCGGGCAGGGTGATCTTCACGGCCGTGCCGCACCGCTGGCCGTACATGCCGATCATCGCCGTCGTCAGCGGCCCGCGCAGCGCGTCCGGCGCGATCAGGAACGGCGCCGACTTCGCCTCGTCGCCGGTGCCCAGCGCCGGGACGCTGATGGTGTACGTCCCCGGGTTGTCGAACGGCGTGATGTCCGCGAAGTAGTAGACGAGGTGGTTCGACTGGGAGTCGACGACCTGATCCGTCATGGGCCCGGTCATCGTGCAGGTCCAGACCACGTTGCCGCTGTTGTCGACCACCTGCGCCATCGTGTCGGACAGGCTGGTCATGCCGGCGGGCAGGACCACCGTGGCGACCTTGGCGCGCCCCACGGCGTAGCCGACCGTATTGACGCGAACGGCGTGCAGGACGAACGTCTTGTTCGTGCTCGACCCGCCCGGGGGGCCGCCCCCGCCGCCGCTGGGAAACAGGGATCCACAACCGGCGGCCAGGCCGCCGAGGGCTGCCACAAATGCAAAGGAGAGGCTAATTCGAGGGCGCAAGCGAACCTCCTACGAGCTGTGAACGGCTACCTCCTGAGTGGAGTCTCCAGCCGGGCGCGGGGAGCCACAAATCAAGCCGCGAGCGCCGAGCATACCCGGCGTCGCCGGGGTCAGCGGCCGGCGCCGCCGCGCAACATCGCCATCTCGGCGATTCGCTCGATGAACTCCGGGTACAGGTGCCCGCCCTCTTCCGCCGCCCAGGCCAGGTCCTCGCCCTCGGCCAGATAGGGATTGGGGTTCGCCTCGACCACGTAAATGGCGTCGTCGTGCGCCAGCCGGACGTCGATGCGGCCGTAGTCGCGCAGCCCAGCCGCGTGATAGGCGCGCAGCGCCACGTCGGCCAGGCGCTGGCGGACCTCCGGCGAGAGGTTCACGGCGATCTCGTTCTGGATCCCCTTGCTCTCGCGGTACCGGACGCTCCACTTCGCCTTGAAGGTCGCGATGCGCGCCTCGGCCGTCGATTCGTTGCCGAACACCATCTCGATCGGCGGCAGCGCGACCGGCGGATCGCCGCCCATCACGCCGATGTAGAGCTCGCGGCCGGCGATGAACTCTTCGACGATGGCGTCCGTCTTGAAGCGATCGTGAACGAACACGACCCGCTCTTTCAGCGCCTCGTCGTCGCGCACCACGGACGCCTGCGCGATGCCGACGGACGCGTCCTCGTCCAGCGGCTTGACGATCAGCGGGTAGCGCAGGTCGCTGGGGCGCTGGATGGCGACGCCCCGCGGGCAAACCATGAAGCGCGGGATCTTGATCCCTTCGTAGGCGAAGACCTTCTTGGTCAGCGCCTTGTCGCGCGCCAGGATCAGCCCCTCGGACGTGGCGCCGGTGAACGGCAGCCCGAGCATCTCCAGCACCGACGCGACGGTGTAATCCAGCGCGGACTGGCCGCGGAACCGCTCGGACAGGTTGAACACCACGTCGGCGGGCTCGGCGCGCAGGCCGGCCACCAGCTGATCCAGGTTGTCGCGAAACCCGAACAGGCGGACGTGGTGGCCCTTCGAGATCAACGCGCGAGCGACGTCGAACTCGGCTTCGTCCGTCGACTCGAGCTGCTTCTTGTACTCCTGAGACGCGGGCGGCTCGCCGTCCGTGTCGAAGAGAACGAGCACGCGCGCTGGCTTCAAGCCCATCTTTGATACTTCATCGGCGCGGGCGGCGTCCAGCTACATAAGTAAAGGACCCACAAACGCCGTTTTGCATCCCCCACCGCGTGCCCAGCCCGTGCGTGCCGGATGCTTGACGGGCAAGCGGCCCGCGCCTAGCGTCCGCGGCCGTGCCGCGCCTGCTGCTCGTCTATCACTTCTTCCATCCGGACGACGTCGTCAGCGCGCGGATGTTTTCGGATCTCGCCGTCGAGCAGCGCCGGCGCGGGTGGGACGTGGTCGCGCTGACGAGCAACCGATCGTGCTTCGATCCGGACCGCACGTACCCGGCGCGGGAAGATTGGGCCGGCGGCGAGATCCACCGCGTGTTCCGGCCGCCGCTGAAGCAATCGCGCCCGGCCCAACGGCTCGCCAACAGCGCCTGGATGACCTCGGCCTGGATCGCGCGCGCGGCGGGCCTGAGTCCGTTCGATGCCGTCGTCATCGGGTCTGACCCGGCCTTCGCGCCGCTGATCGGGCCTGCGCTGCGGCGGCTGTGGCCACGCGCGGCGCTGGTGCACTGGTGCTTCGATCTCTATCCGGAGGCGATCGCCGCAGAAGGCGGGAACGCCGCGGTGCGGGCGCTGGTCCCGGCGGCCCGACGGCTGATGAAGTGGGCCTACGGCTCGTACGACGCGCTGGTCGACATCGGCCCGCGCATGGGCGAGCGGCTGGCCGCCTACGGCTCGGGCGCCCGTCAGGCCACGCTGACGCCCTGGGCGCTGGCCGACGCCGCCCAGCAGCCGGCGGATCCGGCGGTGCGCCAGCAGCTGTTCGGCGACACGAAGCTGGCGCTGCTGTACGCGGGGACCATGGGGCGGGCGCACGACCACCGCGCGCTGCTGGCCGTGGCGCGGGCTTGCCGCCGGCGCTGCGGCAACGACGTGACGTTCTGCTTCGCCGCGCGCGGCAACCGCCACGACGAGCTGCTGGCGGCCGTCTCGGCGGACGACACGAACGTTCGCTTCGCGCCCTTCGCGGACGAGCAGGCGCTGGGCGCGCGGCTGCTGGCGGCCGACCTGCACCTCATCAGCTTGCAGCCCGAGTGGGCGGGCGTCGTCGTGCCCTCGAAGTTCTTCGGGGCGCTGGCGGTCGGACGTCCGGTGCTCTACGCAGGGCCGATCGAATCGGAGATCGCGCGCTGGATCGCCCAGCACGACGTGGGGGTCGTGGTCGGCCAGGGCGACGCGGGGGCCGAGGCGGCCGCCCAGCGGCTGGCGGCGCTCTCGGCCGCGCGCGACCGGCTGGCCGCCTGGCAGGCGAACGCCCGCGCCGTCTACCTCCGCGACTTCTCGAAACCCGTCGTCAACGACCGATGGGATCTGCTGCTGCGCGAGCTCATCGCCACGCGCACCAGCGCCGGCTAAACCCGGGCTCCGCTCGGCTTCGGCGTGGGGCGGCCGGCTCGTGTGGTGCCCTCCCGTGCTCAAACAGGTCCTCGCGGTCGACCCCGGATCTGCTCGGCACACGCCGTAGACGCTGCGGAACTCCGCGCGGAGGGCACCACACAATCCGTCCGCGCTGCACGCCTGCGCCTCACTCCGCCTGTCACGCGCTCTATGAATCCGGCGGGGAGGCGTTCAAGGTGGAGCGAGCTGCGGGTTGAGAAGCGGGGGGAGTGGGTGTCCCCTCCGCGCGCAGTTCCGCAGCGTCTACGGCGTGTGCCGAGCAGATCCGGGCCCGACCGCGAGGACCTGTTTGAGCACGGAGGGGACACCCACTCCTCCCGCCCCTCAACCGGCGCGAGCGGAGCCCCAACCACCGCTTCGGCGTCAACTATTAGAGGAAGGTGTAGATCAGGTTGATCTCGGTCAGCGTGTCGACCTTCTCGGCGAACGGCTGGAAGCCCATCGCGTAAGCGGCGCCCGAGGGCGCGCCCGACGGGATCGGCAGCGGCGCCGGGTTCTGGTCGTACCGCACGGTGAAGCCGAACCCGATGCTGAGCCGCTTCCGCAGCGTCGTGGTCAGCCCGACCTTCCCGACGACGCGCGTGTCGTGGAAGGCGTCGACGCCCTGCTGGCCGTTCGACGCGTCCAGCGCCTTGGTCTCCTTGTTCAAGTTGAAGAACGCCTCGACGCTGGCGTTGATGCCGGTCTCGGGGCTCAGCTTGAGCGTCTCGCCCGCGAACAGGCGCGCCGAATGGATCGTGATCGGTTCCAGGACCTTTCCGGGCGACTGCACGTACCGCTCGTACGAGAAGTCGTAGCCGATCTCGGCCAGCGTCGTGTGCATGGCGCTCTTGTACAGCTGGCGGCTGTAGCCGACCTGGCCGCCGCCGAAGAACGACTTGCCGGCGATCTTGTCCGCCGCCGCCTGCGCGCTGGCGTAGCCCGAGTTGTTGGTCGTGAAGAAGCGGTCGTACCGCCCCTTCACCAGCCAGTTGTTGGTGGTCTCGACGTCCTGTCGGCTCACGGAGTCGATCACCGTCGGCATCGTCGGGTCGCTGGCGTTCGCCTGCAGCACGTTCGAGTGGCCGTAGGCGGCGCCGCCGTCGAGCGCGAGCTTGTTGTTTCCCTGCTTGCGCGAGGCGCTGGCCGCGATCGTGCCGTTGGTGGTCTGGGAGTTGCCGCTGGTCACCATCAACCCGCCCTTCGCCTGCGCCTTCCACTCGACGGGCGGCGTGACGGGGGCGGCCGGATCGACCTTCACCTCTTCGGGCTTGGCGAACGTGAACGTCGGATTGGACTGGGCGCGCGCCGTGGCGGACGCAGCGAGAACGAGAGCGATCACGAGGGGGCGTTTCATGGGCGCGGCAGTGTAACAGCGGCTCTTAGACGGTCAACCGACCGAGGCCGCGTGTTACAACCCGACTCATGAGCGACGCGCACCGCTGGACCTTCTTCCGCGCCGGAGGTTTCGATCAAGTCAAGATCACGTCCGGCGAGGACCTGCGCAACCTCCGCTCGCTGGATCAGAAGCTGTGGGCGGCGCTGGCCTGCCCCATCTCGGGTCTCGAGCTGGACACGCGCACGCTGGCCCTCATCGACACCGACAAGGATGGTCGTGTCCGCGCGCCCGAGCTGCTGAACGCGATCGACTTCGCCTGCGCGAACCTGAAGAACAGCGATGATCTGCTCAAGGAGTCCCCCACCCTGCCCCTGGCGGCCATCGAAGACCGACAGCCCGAAGGGCAGGCGCTGCTGGCGTCGGCGCGTCAGATCCTGAGCAACATCGGCAGCGGCGGCGCCGATACGATCTCCGTGGAGGACGTCTCCGACCCGGTCCGGATCTTCGCCAACACCGTGTTCAACGGGGACGGCGTCGTGCCGGAGGCGGCCGGCGAGGACGACGACACGCGCGCCCTGATCCGGGACGTCATCGCCTGCATCGGCGGAACGCCCGATCGCTCGGGCGCCGTGGGCATCACTGCCGAGATGGCGGACGCCTTCTTCGCCGAGGCCCGCGCCTACTCCGGCTGGTACGCCGAGGGGGAAGCGGCGGCGGCGCAGGTGTTCCCGCTGGGCAGCGAGGCGACGGCCGCGGCGTTCGCGGCTGTGGACGCGTTGCGCGCCAAGGTCGACGACTACTTCGCGCGCTGCCGGCTGACCGCCTTCGATCCCCGCGCCAACGACGTCATCAACGGCAGCACCGACGCGTTCGCCGCGCTGGTCGCCGACGATCTGTCGGCGCCCGACGCGAAAATGGCCGAGCTGCCGGTCGCCCGCGCGTCCTCGGGGCGGCCGTTGCCGCTGACGACCTCGGTGAACCCGTCCTACACGGCGGCCGTCGAAGCGCTGCGGTCGGCGGCGGTGCTCCCGCTGCTGGGCGCGCGCGCGGAGCTGACCGAGGCCGACTGGCGCGTGCTGCTGGAGCGCCTGGCCCCGCACGAGACCTGGCTGGCCCGCAAGCCCGCCACGCGCCTCGAGCCCCTGGGGCTCGCGCGCATCCGCCAGATCCTCGCCTCGCCCGGCGAGGCCGCGATCGCCGCCCTGATCGCGCGCGACAAGGCGCTGGAGACGGAGGCCGCCAACGTCGAGAAGGTCGAGCGCCTGGTCCGCTATCACCGGGATCTGGCGCGGCTGTGCAAGAACTTCGTGAACTTCGGCGACTTCTACGGCGCCACCCGGCCGGCCATCTTCCAGTTCGGGACGCTGTTCCTGGACGGGCGCGCGTGCAAGCTGTGCCTGAAGGTCGAGGACCCCGCCAAGCACGCCACCATGGCCGGGCTGGCCGGGGCCTACCTGGCCTATCTCGACGTCGCGCGGCCGGCCACCGGTGAGAAGGCCCAGATCGTGGCCGCCTTCACCGCCGGCGACAGCGACAACCTGATGATCGGGCGGAACGGCATCTTCTACGACCGCGCGGGCCGCGACTGGGACGCCACCATCACCAAGATCGTCGACAACCCGATCAGCCTGCGCCAGGCGTTCTGGAATCCGTACAAGAAGTTCGTCCGGCTCCTGGAAGAACAGGTGGCCAAGCGGGCCGCGGCCGCCGACGCCGAGGCGCACGGCCACCTGACGGCGGCCGCCACGTCGACCGCCAACATCGGCAACGTGCGGCCGCCCGAGCAGAAGAAGATCGACGTCGGCACGGTCGCCGCGCTGGGCGTGGCCATCGGGGCGATCGGCACGTTCGCCACGGCGCTGATCGGCTACGCGACGGGCCTGTTCAGGATGGGCGTCCTGACCACGATCGGGGCGTTCGTCGGGATCATCCTGCTGATCTCGATGCCGTCGGTCGTGCTGGCCTACATCAAGCTGCGGCGGCGCAACATCGCGCCCATCCTGGACGCCAACGCCTGGGCGGTGAACATCCGAGCGCGCATCAACGTCCCGTTCGGGGCCACCCTCAGCAGCTCGGCGCGATTGCCGCCCGGCTCGCGGCACGACGTCCGCGACCAGTACGCGGAGCGCGGGTTCCCCTGGCGCACGCTCATCGCCGCGCTGCTGGTGCTCTACGCCGCGCACGCCTGGTCGAAGGGTCAGCTCGACGGCTACCTGCCGGGCGGAATGCGCGCCGCGCACGTCCTGCACCGCCAGCCCAAGGCGCCCTGACGGGGACGGACGATGAGCTTCGCCCAGCGGAGTCGTCGCGGGAGGCGGTTCGGATTGGGCCTGGCGCTGGCGGCGCTGGTCACGCTGATGGCCCCCGCCTCCGCCGGCCCGGCGGCCGCGGCGCCGTCGCGCGAGCTGATCGTCTTCGCGGCGGCCTCCCTCAAGGACGTGTTCACGGCGCTGGCCGCCGCGTTCGAGGCTGCGCATCCGGGCGTCCACGTGGTGCTGAACCTGGCCGGCAGCCAGGAGCTGCGCGCCCAGATCGAGCAAGGCGCGCCCATCGACATTTTCGCGTCGGCGGATCGGAACCAGATCTACCCGCTTGCGGCGGCCGGGCTGGTCGAGGAACCGGACAGCCTCGCCTGTAACCGCCCGGTGGTGATCGCCGGGCCCGCGCTGGCGGCGGTGCAGACGCTGGGCGATCTGCCGCGCGCCCAGCGGATCGTGCTGGGCGCGCCGGAGGTTCCGATCGGCCACTACACGGCGGAGCTGCTCTCGCGCGCGGCGCGGCTGTACGGCCAGGACTTTCCCGCGCGCGTGCAGGCGCGGGTCGTCTCGCGCGAGCTGAACGTGCGGCAGGTGATGGCCAAGGTCGTCCTCGGCGAAGCGGACGCCGCGATCGTTTACGCCACCGACGCGATCGCCGCCCGCGGCAAGGTGCGCGTCGTGCCCATCCCGGACGCGGTCAACGTCGTCGCCGAATACCCGGTCGCGTTGGGGCACGGCGCGCCGCACCCGCCGCTGGCGCGAGCCTTCCTGTCGCTGCTGAACGGCCCCACCGGCGCGCGCGCGTTCAAGGAAGCCGGGTTCCTGCCGTGTCCGGCCCGCTGACTCCGGGCGGAAGCACGACGGGGGGCGATCGCCTCGCGCGCGTGGCCCTGGGCGCGGCCGCCGGGCTGCTGTTCCTGGCGCTGGCCTTCCCGCTGGCCGCGCTGTTGCTGGCGGCGTCGCCCGCGGAGCTGGCGCGTGGCCTGCGGAGCCCGCAGGTGATGCCGGCCGTCGCGCTGAGCCTGGCGACCACCACCGTGAGCCTGGCGATGATCGTGGGGTGCGGCACCCCCCTGGCCTGGGCGATCGCGCGCGGATCGAGCCGTGGCTGGCGCGCCGTCGAGACCATCGCCGAGCTCCCCGCCGTTCTCCCGCCCGCGGTCGCCGGCGTCGCCTTGCTGCTGGCGTTCGGTCGCCGCGGCCTGCTCGGCGGCGCGCTGGCCACGCTGGGCGTCGGCCTCCCCTTCACCTCGGTGGCGGTCGTGCTGGCGCAAACCTTCGTCGCGGCGCCCTTCTACTTGCAGGCGGCCATCGCGGCCTTCCGGCGCCTGGACCCGGACGTCGTCCTGGTGGCGCGCACGCTGGGTGCGTCGCGGTCGCGCGTGTTCCTGACCGTCGCCGCGCCCATCGCCCGGCCGGCGCTCATGGGCGGCGCCGCGCTGGCCTGGGCGCGCGCGCTGGGCGAATTCGGCGCGACGTTGATGTTCGCCGGAAACATGCCGGGGCGGACGCAGACGCTGCCGCTGGCGATCTACACGGCGCTCGAATCCGACCTGCGCACCGCCCAGAGCTTGTCGATCCTGCTGGTCGCCGTGGCGCTGGGCCTTCTGGTGGGCGTGCGCGCCGGGAGGCGGGCGTGACCCCGCTGGAGGTGGACGTTCAGGGGACCGTCGGGACGCTGGCGGTGCGCGCCGCCTTCTGCGCCGCCGAGCGCCCCGTCGTCCTCATGGGCCCGAACGGCGCCGGCAAGACCTCGGTGCTGCTGTTCGTCGCCGGTGGGCTTCGCCCGCTGGGCGGCCGGATCGGGCTGGGGGACGTGCCGCTCTTCGATCCCGCGGCCGGGGTCGATCGTCCCGTCGAGCAGCGGCACATCGGCTTCGTGCCCCAGCGCTACGCGCTGTTCCCGCACCTGGACGTGCTGGGCAACGTCGCCTTCGGCATCCCCGGTCCGCGCGCCGAGCGGCTGCGCCGCGCCCGCGAGGCCCTGGACGAGCTGGAGGTCGGCGCGCTCGCCGCCCGGCGGCCCGATCAGCTCTCGGGTGGCGAGATGCAGCGGGTGGCCCTGGCCCGCGCGCTGGCGGCACGCCCCGGGGCCTTGCTGCTGGACGAGCCGCTCGCGGCCCTGGACGCGACGGTCCGGAGGGAAACGCGCCGCTTCCTGGCCGACCGTCTCCGGGCCTGGTCGCTGCCGACCGTCGTGGTCACGCACGACCCGGCCGACGCCGAGGCGCTGGACGGAGAGATCCTGGTCCTGGAGGCGGGCACGGTCGTTCAGCGCGGCGCGCTGGAAGACCTGGCCGCTGCCCCGGCCACGGCGTTCGTCGCCGAGCTGTTCCGCAACCGCTGAGGACGCCCGTCAGCGCGGGACGTCGGCGCGGATCGAAACGGGGGTCTCGATGGGAACGACGATGATCCCGCGCGGGTCGCTGCTGCGCCATCCCGCCGGAGGCGTCGCGACCACCGTCTCGGCAGCCACGGGCGGCGGTGCGGGCGGCGCGGCCTGGACGACGGCACGCGGCTTGGCGTGGCGGCGGCGGCGCACGGGCGCCGGCTCGGCCCAGTCGTCGGACACGCGATCGTTCGAAGCCAGGGGGCGGCTGCCGTGGACGCGGCTGCGGCCGCCCGAGGCCGGCGCGGCGCACGCGCCGTCCGAAGCGTCGCTGCCGCGCGCCAGCTCACCGCGCAGCCGACTCGCCTCGGCCCGCGCCGCGGCGGCATCGGCCCGCGCCTCCGCCAGCTGCCCGCGCAGGCGGGCCACCTCTCCCGGTCCCGCCGTCGATCGATCGATGTCGTGCCGCGCCTCATAGGCCGCCAGCAGCTGCCGGTCGATCTTGCGCACCGGGATCAGCAGGTTGGGGTCGTCCGCGAATGGGTCCTTGAAGAAGAGCGACCGCAGCTTGACCTCCGCCGCCTTGCGCTCCTGGTGGACGCGTTGCGATTCAGCCAGCACGCGAGCGACCGCGGCGCTGCCGCGCGGCTCTCCCCGCCACTGCCGCATCGCCTCGTACATGAGGTCGGCGTCGGTCTTCTCCTCCGCCTGGTCGTCGGTCGAGACCATCGACGGCGCCTCGGCGGCGGCCGCCGCCAGCTCCGCCATCAGCTCGCGCCGTTGCGCTTCTTCAGCGGCGGCGCTCGAATGACGGCCGTGCGCGCGCGCCCCCAGAGGCGCCCCCACCACGAAACAAACCAACAAAATCTTCGCACGCATTTCGAACCTCCGACAACGACGCGCGCATCGTACCTCCCGCTTTTGGCGCCGCAAGTCGAATCACCCGCGGCGACACAAATAATATTCTAGGAATTCCGCTGGTTACCGTTTTGGAACGCCGCGGCGGCGCCGGGGGTCAGGGGTTCTACTGACGGGCGAGGAGCCCGTCGAGGGCCCAGGTTGACAGCCAGCCGAACGCTCTGGTGGCGGCTTCCTCGTCGGTGCGGCCCGCGGCCAACCGCTCGCAGACGACCCCGAACGTCGTCCCCGCCGCCAGCGACTGCAGCGCCCCCCGCTCGTCAGCGGCCAGCCCCCGGTGGTAGACGGACACGTCCTGGCGCCACACGAGCGCGCCAGCGCCGCCCGCCTGCGCCGCGCCGGCGGCGGGGTCGCTCTGCGACTCCTCGCGCAGCGAGGACCACAGCGCCAGCGCGGCGTCGCCGGCGTCGACGAACCGGTGCGCGTCGATCAACCGCAGCGGCAGCTCCGCGAAGGACTCGGGCGCCACGCCCCGCAAGTCGTCGACGGTCAGCACCGCCTGATCGGCCAGGTCGAACACGTCCGCGCGCGCCCACTCGAGCCGGGCCAGCGCGATCAGGTCCGCCTCACCGGTGCGATGCGCTGCCAGCCAGTCGGGGAAGCCGCGTCCGATCCAGCGCAGCGACGGATCGCGCGACAGGACGTCGGCGACGAAAGCCACGGCGGTTTCGGCGAAGGCCTCGGGACCCAGCAGCCGCGCGACCCGCGGGAACTGCGACTCCAGCGCCTCGGCGACCCGCAGGCGATACATCGTCGCGTAGACCTGCAGGCGCTCCTCGGCGCTGGCGCGCGCGTCGCCGACCACCCGCTCGACCGCGCGGCTGGCCTGCCCGACGGGCAAACCGGTGATGCGCGCGAAGAGCTCCCGCTGAAGCTGCGCCAGCTGGTCGCCCTCAGGCCGCATCCCGCCCCTCGCCGGCGGCGGCCGCCCCCGCGGCGACGGCGCGCGCGCGATCCAGCTCGGACGCCAGCTCGTCGAACGGCGGCACGTGCGCGTCCCACTCGATCATCGTGGCGCGCGCCCCGAACCGCTGGACGGCGTCGCCGTACAGCTGCCACACCTCGTCGCGAACGGCCGCATCGTGCGTGTCGATCAGCAGCTCGCCGTCGGCGCTGTGACCCGCCAGGTGGATCTGCCCGATTCGCTCCGCCGGCATCGCCGCCAGATAGGCGCCCGCGTCGAAGCCGTGGTTGTGCGCGCTGACGTAGACGTTGTTGACGTCCAGCAGGATGCCGCAATCCGCGCGCCGCGCGACCTCCGCCAGGAACTCGGCTTCGCTCATCTCGGAGTCGCAAAACGCGAGATAGCTGGACGGGTTCTCGAGCAAGATGCGCCGTCGCAACCGCTCCTGCACGGCCGAGACGCGGGCCACGACGTGGTCCAGCGCGGCAGTCGTGTACGGCAGCGGCAGCAGGTCGTGCGCGTTGAAGCCGTGCGCGGTCCCCCAGCACAGGTGATCCGAAATCCAGGCCGGCTCGACGGCCCGCGCGAGCGCGTCGAGCCCGTCGAGGTAGGCGCCGTCCAGCGGGTCGGTGGAGCCGATCGACAGCGACACCCCGTGCAGCACGACCGGGTAGTCGCAGCGCACCCGCTCCAGCACGCGGCGGGGGTTGCCGCCCGGCACCATGAAGTTCTCCGAGATGACCTCGAACCAGCCGATCGGCGGCCGCCGCTCGACGACGTCCTGAAAATGTTCGCGCCGCAGCCCCAGGCCGAAACCCAGGTCGGGGAACAGTGGTTCTGGTCGCGCGGTGCTCATGGCGTTGGGTGGTGAAACGCGGCGGCGGATCGACCGCCGCCGCGAAAACGAATGTATCGTCAGTTTACCGGATCGCGTTGACGGAGCTGGGCTTCGCCCAGCGGAGTCGTCGCGGGAGGTTCAAGGAACCCTCCCAGGGTTCCTGTCGGATGGCCTTGCTGGAGCTTGGCTTCACGAAGCGACCTTGCCGCCCTTCGCGGCGCACTCTTCCTTGGTCATCTTCACGTTCCCCTGCCCCTTGCACCCGTTCTGCCCCTTGCACGCGTTGCTGGCACCCTTGCAGCCGCCCTGCCCCTTGCAGGCGTTGACGCCGTGACACATCACCTCGTCGCTGGCCTTGGCTGACGCGACCGTCGCAGCACCCATCGTGAACAACCCCGCGACGGACGCGGCAATCATGGCTCCCTTGATCGTCATGGTCTCTCTCCTTGAGCAGGTTCACCGGTGCTACGCGCGCCGCCCGCCGCGGTTACGACCTTTTTTCGACCCGACCCGCCCGGGGTTAACATGGGACGGTTGACCGCCGCGCTGCTGGTGATGTGGGCCGTGGTCGTCGGGAACGCGGTCACGTTCGCGGACCGCCTCCGCTGGCCGCACGCCGTGGCGTCGACGGACTTCAGCTCGTACGTGACGGGTTGGTGGATGGTGCTGCACGGTGAGGCCCGCCTCCTGTACGACCAGGCGGCGCAAACGGCCGCGCAGCGGGTCGTCATGGGCGGCGCGCCGTTCGACGACGGGCTGATGGCGTTCCTGTACCCGCCCTACGTCGCGGTCGCCGGCCTGCCGCTGGGTCTCGCCGCCGATCGCTTCGGCGAGCCAGCCGCCTACGCCCTCTGGACGCTGGCCAACCTGGCGTTCGCGGCGCGCCTCGCCTGGCTCGCGTCCGACGAGCTACGGGCCGAGGGGCGGGCGCGCCTGCTGGTCTGGCTCTGGGTGTTCGCGTTCTTTCCCGTGCTCAGCAACCTGGCCCTCGGGCAGCTTTCCGTGCCCCTGGCCCTGGCCGCCTTCGAGCTGTTTCGCGCCACCCGCGACCAGCGCCCCACCCGGGCCGCGCTGTGCCTGGCGGTGCTGGCGATCAAGCCACAGCTGCTGCCCCCCGTCGGCATCTGGCTGATCGCGCGGCGCGCCTGGCCGGCGCTGCGGCGGGGCGCAGCCGCCGGCGCGGTGCTGGCGATCGTCCCGGCGATCGCGCTGGGGCCGCGCGGCTGGCTCGAGTACTTCCGTCACGTGCATACGCTGGAGCGCTTCTTCGCGCCCGGCCTGCCAGTCAACATGGTCAACCTGCGCGGCCTGATGTTGCGCCTGGCGCCGGCGGCCGAGCCGCGCATCGATGCGGTCGCCTACGCCGTATGGGCGCTGTCGCTGGTCGGCCTGGCGCTCGCGCTGTCACGCCGCCGTGGCGACGCGCACGACCCGGACGGACGGGAGACCTACGCGCTGGCGATCGGGATCGCGCTGCTCGGCAACCCGCACCTGTTCAACCAGGAGGTCGCGCTGGCGGTCGTGCCGTTCGCGCTGCACCTGGCGTCGCTGCGCGCGCGCGGCCTGCCGTGGCGCCCGTTCGCGCTGTTCGTGCTGGCGTGGCCGCCCGCCTACGCGCTCGCGCGCCTCTGCGATCTGACCGCCACGGCGCGGTCGCCGTCCAGGACGCCCGTCGACCCGGTGCTGGTCGGGCTGGTGCTGCTGCTGCTCGCCCTGCGCCAGACGATCCGCCCGAGCGCGGGATCCCCCACGGATCCCGCGCCCGGACGGTCGTGACTCTTCGAGAGAGAGAGAGCGGTCGCTACCGGCAGAGCGGCTCTTGCGTGCCGGTGCTCGTGCTGTCACCGGGGTTAGTGTCCGCAATCCGCACATTCGTCATTCGACCCGACGAATCCGTGAGCGTCAGCGTCAACCCCACGGCCGCGTTCACGGGCAGCTGCCAGGCGCCGTAGGACAGGTGGCGCGCCGCCTGGCCGTTGACCGTGACCGCCTGGATCGGCAGCACGACGTTCTCGATGTACACCTGGTCGGCGTTGCCCGATTTGCCGCGCACGACGACCCCGCCGGTGACCGGGCACGGCACGTACTTCCAGGTCGTCCCGCCCGGGTTCCCGACGCCGTACCCCAGCGCGTTGAAGGCGGCGCGGCTCAGGTCCAGGTGGCCGGTCGACGCGCAGGCGGGATTCGAGTCCAGCGGGCACTCGTCGACGATCGTGGCGATGATCGATTTGCCGCCGTTCGTGAGCTGCGCGCACGCGCCGCAGTGGTTGACTGTTTCGAAGCTCGATCCGCTGGCGCCGGGGATCGCGGCGAAGTACGCGGGGAACGCGATGTTCTGGACGGTGTCGGAGTCCTGGCCGCTCGGCTCGTGACCGGTGTAGCCGCACGCCGTGCGGTAGCCCAGGTTGTCCTGTCCGGTGCCCTGGCCGAAATAGTACCAGGTGAACGAGGCGTTGCCGTTGAACGGTCCCCAGCCCGACGCCGGAAACGTGCACTGGCTGGCGGCGGATCCGCCGCTGCCGGTGCTGCCCCCCGTCGCGACCTGGCCGCCGCTGCCAACGGTGCCGCCCGTCGCGACGCGGCCGCCGCTGCCGACGGTGCCGCCGGTGGAGACGGCGCCGCCCGTCCCCAGCTTGCCCGCGGAGCCGTTCGAGCCACCGGTGGCTCGGCTGCCGCCCACGCCGCTCGTCGAGCCGCCGCCGTTGCCGGTGGCGCTGACGGCGGTCACCGTCGGTCGATAGGTGGCGCCCGTCGCGTTCGAGCAGAAGCCGAACGACACGCTCGCGCCCGGGTTGATAGTCGCGTCGTAAGGCATGGGCGTGGCGGTCATCGTGGAGCCGGAGGTCGTCTGGTTCGCGCTCCAGATGTTGGCGAGCGCCGACTGATTGAGACTGATGGTCACGTTCCAGCTGCTGGTGGCGGTCGCGCCCGCGTTGCTGACCGTGACGTTCGCGCAGTAACCGGACCCCCAGTCGTTCGACAGAGCGACCGTCGCCGACGTGGCCCCGGAGGTGAGCGCCGAGACGACGCGCGCGTCGTCGGTGCCGTCGTTGCAACCGGCGGCGAGCAGGAGGAGCAGCACGGGGACGCAGCGGAGGGGCCTCGGGCCCCTCTCCCCACTTCGCGGGGCGCGGGGGAGGGGGCGAAAGCGGCACGAGGGCGCGGGGGGCGTCTGGGTCATGGGTCTCCTTCGAGAGAGGCGGTTCGAACGATGAGCCGGCGCCTGAGGCAAGAAGCGCGCCCTGCGGACCGGACCGCCATCTGTGCGAGATCACATGACCACTTTTGCGATTTCACTCCCTGCGCGCGCGTTCCGGGTGGGGGTTTCCCCCTCGCCGGCCCCGGCGCCTAACGTGGCGCGCCCACGAAGGATTCCGGATCGCCGGACGGCAATGCCGCGCGCGACGTCAGAGCACGCCGCCGTCGGGCGACGGGGGCGCGCCGCCGTCGGGCGGCAGCTCCTCGCGGTAGCCGAGCAGCGTGTTCTTCTGGTCGAGCGGCGTCAGCTTCACCGCCACCTTGGTGTCCGCGAACGTGTACGCGCGCGTCTGCACCGGCACGTAGCCGTCCGACTTCACGACGACGTCCAGCGGACCCGAGTCGCGCGGCCGCTGCACGACCAGCGGCTGGTGCGGGGCGATGATCCCCAGCCGCTTCTTCCCCCAGAACACCATCGCCTTCTTCGTCGACGGGTTGATCGTGAAGACGATTTTCACGTTGGGCGACGGCGGCGCGGCGGCCGGCGGCGGCGCGGCCACGCCGACCGGCAGCGGCGGCGCCTGATTGGCGGCGTGCAGCGCCAGCGCGCCCAGCGACGCGACCGCCGCCACGGCCAGACCCATCGACCAGCGCTTTGCCCGGCTCGCGGTCATTCGCCGCAGCACCCTCCCCCGCCGGCCTTGTCGCCGTTGGTCGGCGCCGGGGGCGGCGGACCGGGCGGGTACTTGTTCCAGGGCTCGGGGACGTACTCCAGGATCGGCT
>CAZJMY010000183.1:0-1689 GCA_964546845.1 uncultured Myxococcales bacterium
CGTGTAACAGCGGAGAGTCGTGCCAGCCACGGCGCGAAGTTACAGCCTCGGTCGAGCGCCTTCAAGGGCCGGCGCCCCGCCCGCGCGAATGACGCCCATCTGCTGCCCCGTCGCGGCGCCGTCGCGCCGGAACGAAAAGAAGCGCGCGCGATCGTGGTGTGTGCAGGCTCGAGACTGATCGACCAGGTCGACCACGTCGATCGCGGCAGGATCGACCCCGGCCCGCTCCAGCAGCAGACGGTTCGCCGCGTGCAGGTCGACGTGAGCCTTGTCGGCGCGCCCGCGCGGCGACGGCAGCACGATGGCGCGGGCGCGCGCCTCGGGGATCGCGGCCACGACGGCCTCCGCGACCTCCAGCCCGACCTCGAAGCAGCAGGGGCCGATGGCCGGGCCCAGCGCGACACGCAGGTCGGACGGGCGCGACCCGAACTCCGACGCCAGCGCCCGCACGGCCGCCGGCAAGATGCCCGCCACGGTCCCCCGCCAGCCCGCGTGAACGGCCGCGCACGCCCCGGTCCGCGGATCCGCCAGCAGCACCGGCACGCAGTCGGCGACGAACACGCCCACCACCTGGCCCGGCACGTCGGTGCAAAGCCCATCGGCCTCGGCGCGTGCCACCTCCGCCGGGTCGTCGTCGGCGCGCACCCGCCGGATCGCGATCCCGTGCACCTGGCGGGCGATGAACGGCGCGCCACCGACGGCCTCGGCCAGCCGCCTCCGGTTTTCGGAGACGTGCGCCGGCTCGTCGCCCCACTTGCCGCCCAGGTTCAGCGTGTCGTAGGGCGGCGCGCTGACGCCGCCGGCCCGCGTGGTGAACCCGTGCGCGAAGCGGGCGCCGATCCGGTCGGACTGCAGCAGGGGCAGCGGCACGAGCCCAATCCTACAACGCGCGCAGCGCCGCCAGAGCCGCCTGCATGTCGGCCGGTGGCTGCGAGGCGAACGACATCTTCTTGCCGGTCGCCGGGTGCTCGAACCCCAGCACGCGCGCGTGCAGCGCCTGCCGCCCCAGCGCGTCGGCGATGGCGCGCACCGCCGGGTCGCGCGGCGGCCGTCCGTAGGTCTGGTCGCCCAGCAGCGGGCAGCCGAGCGCCGCCAGGTGGACCCGCACCTGATGCGTGCGTCCCGTCTCCAGGCGCGCCTCGACCCGGGCCGCGCCGCGGAACCGCTCGACGACGCTCCAGTTCGTCACGGCGCGCTTGCCGGTCCGCACGCGGCTGGAGAACTTCTTCCGGTCGCGCGGATCGCGCCCGTAGAACGTGTCGATGCGGCCGCCCGGGCCGGGCGGCGTGCCGCCCACCAGCGCTTCATAGACGCGCTCGACCGTGTGGGCCTTGAAGGCGGCGGCCAGCGCGTTCATCGTCGCGTCGTCCTTGGCGACCACCAGCAACCCCGACGTGTCCTTGTCGATGCGGTGGACGATCCCGGGGCGCAGCTCGCCGCCGATGCCGCGCAGGTCCTGGCAGTGCGCGAGCAGCGCGTTCACCAGCGTGCCCGCCTCGTGCCCGGGCGCGGGGTGAACGACCAGGCCCGCCGGCTTGTCGATGACCACCAGCCAGCGGTCCTCGTGGACGACGGTCAGCGGCAGCTCTTCCGCGGCGATCTCGGTCGGGGCGGCGGCCGGTGGATCGTAGACCACCACGTCGCCGGCCCGCAGCTTGCGCGAGGGCGCCCCCGCCTCGCCGTTGACCG
>CAZJMY010000184.1:0-5456 GCA_964546845.1 uncultured Myxococcales bacterium
CAGGCGGCCGTAGACCTGGCCGCGCCCGCTCGGTGTATCGGCGAGAACGGCGTAGTCATGGCCTCGCGGCATCCAGGGGCACAACAGCACAGTCGGTCGCCGGTTCGCAAGGAAGCGTTTGTACAAACCTCAGCGAACGCACGTCGCCATTGATCGTTTGGCAGAATGCCGCATCCACCGCCGTGGGGCCGGTTACGTTGGTTTCGGGCGAACGGCGTTCGGCGCAGGAAATGCCGCGCCTCGGCGGGCGGGCCGGCGCGGCGCGCCGTTTCCGGCGCGTTAACTGCCCGTAAAATGTTGGCGGCCGTACAGCGACGCGCGCCCGGTGGCGTAACATGAGCGGATGGCCGCTGAACCCGGGGAATCATCGACGGTGCCTGCTGGCCGACCGCAAAATCTGACCGTGCCTCAGCGCGCCGAGCGCGTCGAGGCCCGCGACCTTCACATCAAGATCCTGGGCCCCTGCGACAAGGATTCGCCGGTCGCCGCGCGCCTCGGCGGCGCGGCGCTGCACGCCGTCGGGCACGCCGATCGCGTCCTGCTGGACGATCGCCTGTCCAGTGCGGCGCGCGAGGCCCCCGACGCCGGCGAGATCCCCAGCTTCGAGCTGGCCGGTCCGCGCAACAAGATCTTCTTCGACCCCGCGCGGCTGCGCTGCGGCATCGTGACCTGCGGCGGCCTCTGTCCGGGGATCAACAACGTCGTGCGGGGAATCGTGCTCGAGCTCACCCACGCCTACGGCGTGAAGGAGATCTTCGGGTTTCGATACGGCTTCGAGGGGCTGGTCGCGAAGCACGCGCACCAGCCCGTCCGGCTGGGGCCGGAGGAGGTCAGCGAGATCCATCACAAGGGGGGGACCGTCCTCGGGACCTCGCGCGGCAGCCACGAACCGCGCGACATGGTCGACACGCTGGTCGCCATGGAGATCGGCGCCCTGTTCGTCATCGGCGGCGACGGCACCTTGCGCGGCGCCGCCAAGATCGTCGAGGAGATCGAGCGCCGCGGGCTGGCCATCGCCGTGATCGGCATTCCCAAGACCATCGACAACGACATCCACTTCATCGATCGGAGCTTCGGCTTCGAGTCGGCCTTCTCCGCCGCCGTCGAGGCCATCCGGGGCGCGCACGTCGAGGCGACCGGGGCGCGCAACGGCATCGGCCTCGTCAAGCTGATGGGGCGCCATTCCGGGTTCATCGCCTGCCACGCGGCGCTCGCGTCGACGGACGCCAACTTCGTCCTCATCCCCGAGGTCCCGATCTGCCTGGACGGCCCGCGCGGCTTCCTGGCCAGCCTCGAGCGGCGCCTGGCCGAGCGGGCTCACGCCGTGGTCGTCGTGGCGGAGGGGGCCGGCCAGGACCTGTGCGCCGGGCCGGCGGCCGGCGCCGGCGCGCCCGCCACGGACGCCAGCGGCAACCTGCGTTTGCAGGACATCGGCCAGGTGCTGCGCGACCGCATCAACCGCCACTTCGCCAGCCGCGGCATCGACGTGACGCTGAAGTACATCGACCCCAGCTATCAGATTCGCAGCGTGCCCGCCTCCGCCGCGGACAGCGTGTTCTGCTGGAACATGGCGCGCAACGCCGTCCATGCCGCCATGGCCGGCAACACCGAGATGATCATCGGCCAGTGGCACGGTCACTTCGTGCACGTGCCGCTGCCCCTGGTCACGCGCTTCCGCAAGCAGGTGGACGTGCACGACGAGCTCTGGCTGTCGGTCCTGGAATCAACCGGACAGCCGGTCAGCTTCGGGTAGCGGCGCCCGGCGCGCGCCGGCGCAGCCAGCAAGACCACCTGCCGGCGCGCTGCTATGGTTCGGCGCATGAGCCTGACCCTCTGGGGAAGCGAGCTGGGAAACAGTCCCTATGTGCTGTCGTGCTTCGTGGCCCTGCGCGAAAAGCAGATCCCCTTCGAGCTGCGGGCCCTGTCGCTGCAAAGGGGCGAGCAACACCAACCCGCGTTCGCCGCGCTGTCACTGACGGCGCGCGTGCCCGTGCTGGTGGACGGCGACGTGTCCCTGTCCGAATCCAGCGCGATCGTCGAATACCTGGACGAGAAGTTCCCGCCGCCGACCTACGCCCGCGTGCTGCCGGTCGACACCGTGCACCGGGCGCGCGCGCGCCAGGTGATGGCCTGGGTGCGCAGCGACGTCATGGCCCTGCGCGAGGAGCGCTCGACCGAGTACGTCTTCTCGCCCGAGGCCGCCGGTGCGCCGCCGCCCTTGTCGCCCGCCGGCCAGCAGGCCGCCGAGAAGGTGGTGCGCGTCGCGAGCAGCCTGATCCCCGACGGGGGTGGGCCGCTCTTCGACGCGTGGAGCATCGCCGACACCGATCTCGCGATGATGCTCTGGCGGCTGTCGCGCACCGGCTACGCGTTGCCCGCCAAGGTGCGCGCTTTCGCCGATCGCGAATGGGATCGGCCGTCGGTCCGCGAATTCGTCGCGCTTCCCCGTCCGGCCAAGCTCGCCGCCCGCTAGGTGGTCAGCCGCGCGCGGGCTCGGTCCAGCCCATGCCGCCGCACGCCTTGCAGATCATGCCGCGGATCCGCAGCGACTCTTTTCGGTCGGCGGAGAACAGGTGCCAATCGCCGGTCGCGCGGCATGCCGGGCACCCCGTGGCGTCGGCCGGCCGCCCCGGCAAGAGGCCACGCAGCGCCGCGAACCGGCGCGCGGCGATCACGAGGAACCCCAGGCGCTCGAGCGGGGCGGCGCGCCGCCAGGTGCAGCTTGCGGCCGTTCCCTCGACGGTGTCGAAGTCGTATTCGCCGACCCAGATGTCGCCGGCCGCGGTCAGCGCCGCATCGACGCCGATCGAGCCGTAGACGTACATCGCCTCGCCCGACACCCCTTGCAAGGTGGTACCGCGCGCGGCGCCGCTGCGAAGTTGATCGGCGATCCAGGCGGCCAGCCACGGGCCCGGCTCGCCGGACCGTAAGGGGATGACGGAGCCGGCTTCGGCGATCCGAGACATGACCGATCAGTGTAGCAGCCGAATCTGCCGCCCACGCCCGTCGAACTGTAGCTCGCAGGGTGTTTGCGGACGCGGGTCGTGGCATGCTCAGTGCCGATGAGCGGCGTGCCGGTAGAGGGGGACGCCCTATCCCGCTGGCTGATGGGGGAGGGGCGCGAAAGTCTCGACGGCATCACGGGTGAGGCGCTCGACGTCATCGCCATCATCGACCGCGACCTCACGCTTCGCTACATCAACTGGACGATGCCCGCGTCGCTGCGGGACGAGATCGTCGGCAAGAGCGTCCTCGACCTGTTCCCCGTCGGCTACAAGGAGATGGGCCGCGAGACCTATCGCCAGGTGCTTCGCACGGGGCAGCGGACGCGGTTCGAGACGATGTACGCCCACGGTCCGTCGATTCTGATCTGGGACGTGCGCGTCGGGCCCATCCGCTACAACGGCGAGATCATCGGCCTCATCGCCATCACGAACGACGTCACGGAACAGCGCCGCGGGGAGGCCGACCGCGACCGCTTCTTCTCCCTGTCGCTGGACATGTTCGTCGTCGTCAACGCGAAAGGGGACTTCAAGCGGATCAACCCCGCGTTCGGCGAGACGCTGGGGTACCGGTCGACCGAGCTCCGCGCGACGCCGTTCATCGACCTGGTTCACGCCGACGACCGACCCCGGACGCTGGAAGCCTTCGAGCGGGTGCTGCACGGCACGCAGATCTTCGACTTCGAAAACCGGCTGGTTCGCAAGGACGGCCAGGACCGCGTCTTCTCGTGGCGGGCGACGATCGACCCGATCACACACGACGTGTACGGCGTCGCGCGCGACGTGACCGCGCAGCGCGGGCTGGAGGTCCAGCTGCGCCACGCGCAGAAGATGGAGGCGGTGGGGCAGCTGGCGGGCGGCATCGCGCACGACTTCAACAACCTGATGCTGGCCATCCTCGCGAACGCGGAGGCGGCCAGGTCGGCCGTCGGCGGCGGCTCGGAGACGGCGGCGTGCCTCGCCGAGATCGAGGCGGCGGGGCGCCGGGCTGCGACGCTGACGAACCAGCTGCTGGCGTTCAGCCGCCGGCAGCCATTCCGCCCCGTCGCCATCGACCTCAATCGCCTGACCCAGGGCCTGATCGACATGCTCGGACGCTTGCTGCCCGAGAACATCACGATGGCGTTCACCCCGGGGGCGGACCTGCCGGCGGTGAAGGCCGACCCCGCCCATCTCGAGCAGGTGATCGTCAACCTGTGCGTGAACGCGCGGGACGCCATGGGGCGGGGGGGCCACCTCAGCCTCGAGACGAAGCCGGTGACGATCGACGCGGCGACCTGCGAGGCGCACCCGTGGGTGACGCCGGGCCCGTTCGCGCAGCTGACGGTCAGTGACACGGGCGTGGGCATGACGCGCGAGGTGCGCGAGCGGGCCTTCGAGCCGTTTTTTTCGACCAAGGGCGCCCAGAGCGGGACCGGGCTGGGGCTGGCGACCATCTACGGCATGGTCCAGCAGCACGGCGGGCTGGTTCGCGTGAACAGCCAGCTTGGGCAGGGGACGTCGGTCAGCATCCTCTTGCCAAGCGAAGGCCGCGCCGCCAGCGAGATCGACGACGCCCCCGACAGGACCGCGCCGGCGACGCATCAGGAGACGATCCTGCTGGCAGAGGACGAGGAGCGGGTCCGCAAGGTCATCGTGCTGGCGCTGGAGCGGGCCGGCTTTCGGACGGTCGTGGCGGCGGACGGGCGGGAGGCCATCCGCCTGTTGCGCGAGGAGGCGGGGGCCATCGACATGGTCGTGCTCGACGTCGTCATGCCCGAGCTCGGCGGTCCCGCGACCTGGGAGCAGATGCGCCGGATGCGCGGCGACCTGCGGGTCCTTTTCATCAGCGGCTACGCGGACGACCACCTGCTGGCGCAGCTGCCGCCCGACGCCGAGGTGCTGGGCAAGCCGTTCCGCATGGAGGAGCTCGTGACCCGCATCCGCAAGAAGCTGGCGGCCGCTTCCTGAGTTAGGCTCGGCCCGTGTCACAGCCGCTGCTGATCGTCGAGGTGTCCGTTCACGTCAAGCCCGACGCCGTGGAGGCGTTTCGGGCGGCGACGCTGGCCAATGCGCGCGCGAGCGTTCGCGAACCGGGGATCGCGCGGTTCGACGTGCTGGCCGACCGCGAGGATCCCACCCGCTTCGTGCTGATCGAGGTGTACCGCACGCCCGACGCGCCGGCGGCGCACCGGGCCACCGCGCACTACGCCACCTGGCGCGACGCGGTCGCCGACATGATGGCGGAGCCACGCACCCGGCGCGAGCTCACGAACGTGTTCCCGGACGCGGACGGCTGGTGAGCCCGTTCGAGCTGGCGACCGCGGGCCGCGTGCTCTTCGGCGCGGGCGTGCAGCGCCAGCTGGCGGCCGCCGTCGCCGGCACCGGCGCGCGCGCGGCCCTGCTGGTCACGGGGGCCAGCCCGGCGCGCGCCGCGAGGGTGGCGGCGGATCTCCAGGGCGCGGGGCTGGCGGT
>CAZJMY010000185.1:0-2269 GCA_964546845.1 uncultured Myxococcales bacterium
CACGATGTGCTCGTGGCCGATCTGGTTGACGGCCTTCGCCTCGGTGATGAACCGCGAGACCACGTCGGAGTTTTTGGAAAGCTCCGGGTGGATCGCCTTCATGGCGACCTTCTTCCCGATGACGGGGTGCTCGGCCAGATAGACCACCCCCATCCCCCCCTCTCCGAGCTTGGCGGTGATCTTGTAGTTCCCGATCGTATGGCCGATGTCGATCATGCAGCCGGGGGCGAAGTCTCCACTTTATAGCCGAATGGTATAGGCCCGCACGAATATAACGTATGAGAAGACAAACGTTTCGCGGGATTAGCCAAAGAGGCGGGATTAGCCAAGAGGCGCGCTTAGCCGAAGAGGATCGAGCGGCGCTGAATCAGCAGATCCGCAATCATCGTGTCGATGGCGCCGCGCACCGATTCAGCGACACGGATCAGCCCGGCTTTGTCGCCAACCTGCGGAGGGGCGACGGGCGAACCGATCTGAATGCTCCATTTGGTCGGAACCGGCAGCAATCCCAGCGGGCCAAGCCACGGAAAAGTCGGGGTAATCGGGATATACGGCAGGCCCAGCGGTTCAGCCAGCTTCGTGATCTTGCCGATCACGGGGTGGATCTCCTCGGCACCCACGATCGCGACGGGGATCAGCGGCACGCCGGCCTCGGCCGCCAGCCGCACGAATCCGCCGCGCCCGAAGCGGGCCATCCGATACCGTTCGCGATACAGCTTGCCGACGCCCTTGAGACCTTCCGGAAACACGGCGACCAGCTGCCCCGACGCCAGCAGCGGCAGCGCGTTCTCGCGCGAGGCGGGGACGCCCCCGATCCGCGCCACGACATTGGCCATCCATCCCGCGCGGAACGCGAAGTTGGCGACCAGCGGGCGGATGCGCCGGTGCTGGGGGTGGTCGCGATGGATGCCGTGCAGCAGCAACGCGCCGTCATAGGGGATGCCGCCCGAGTGGTTCCCGACCAGCAGCGCCGGTCCAGTGGCGGGCACGTTCTCGATGCCCAGCAGCCGCACGCGGAAATAGCGCGACCACAGAAACTCCAGCAGCGGCGCGGTCTGATCCAGGAACGACGGGTCGTGCCCGCCGTCCGGCAGGTCCGTGGCGCGGCGGGCCTGCGGGCCGTAGGCGGAGCGGATCGCCTCGATCACCGTCCCCAGGGCCGAGCGGACCGTCGGCCTCTCAGACGCGGGCATCGTCACGGGTCCCCCCCAGCTGTTCCAGCACGGCCATGAAATCATCGGGCGGCGCCGCCCGAAAATCGAGCGCCGCCCCGGTCACGGGGTGGGCCAGACCCAACCGCCCGGCGTGCAGCATCAGGCGCGGCGCGGGCAAGGGGCGGCGGCCGGCGCGCAGAAGGTTGCGGATGTACACGGTCTCGCCGACCAGCGGGTGCCCGCGTTCGGACAGATGGATGCGGATCTGGTGCGTCCGTCCCGTCTCCAGGCGCACCCGGCACAGCGTGGCGACCACGTCGGCGCTGGACCGGGCCGCGCGCGGGTAGCGCGCCAGCGGCTCGACGAAGGTGACGGCGTGCTGGCCCTCGTCCCGGCGATTCGTCGAGCCGCGGATGCCGTCGCCGCGGTCCGCGACCAGGCGCGATTCGATCCGCTGCGCGGCGACCTCCCCTTCGGCGACCCCCAGGTAGGCGCGGTCGGCTTCGTGACGCTGAAAGGTCGTGTGCAGGGCGCGCTCCGCGAGGCGGGTCTTCGCGAAGCAGAGCAGCCCCGACGTGTCCTTGTCGATCCGGTGCACGATGTAAAGCGGCGTGGCGGTGGCGCGCTTGCCGGCGTGGCGCCAGGCGGCGCGAATCAGGTCCATCGCGGTTCCGGTCTCCTTCTTCTCGTACGGAACGCTGGAGATGCCCGACGGCTTCTCGATCACCACCAGGTGCGCGTCGTCGAAGACGACCTTGAACCCCGCCGGCGTCGTCGCGGGGCGCCGCGCGTTGGGACGCAGCTCGACCTGCTGTCCGGCGCGCACGCGCACGGCCGGATCCGCCGCCGGCTCGCCGTCGACGCGCACCTTGCCCGTCGTGCACAGCGCGCGCACGTCTGACCAGCTGGTGCCCGGCAGCCGCCGCCGCAGCGCCGCGGCCAGCGTCGTCCCCGTGTCCGCCGCCTCCAAGGAAAAGCTCTGCTCGCGGCTATCCACGAACCATGTCGTAAACGCGCGCCAGCGCCCCGTCGAGGAGCTCCGGCTGCGATCCGCCCCCCTGCGCCATGTCGGCGCGCCCGCCGCCCTTGCCGCCGACCGCCTTGGCGACCTCGCC
>CAZJMY010000186.1:0-1947 GCA_964546845.1 uncultured Myxococcales bacterium
TTCACCGAACCGCGACTTCAGAATCCGCGCCAGCTTCACAGGTCCCCAGCTTGGCCGCCGATCCCGCAGCTCCAGCACAGCCGAGATCATGTCCTCGCTCGTGGTAGACGCGGACAGCGGGCGCCGGCTGTGCTCCGACAGCCCCGAATACCCCTGCTCTCGGTACCGCCGGAGCCACTTGTGTCCGGTCTGCCGGGAGATTCCGTGCTCAGCGCACAGCGCCGATACGTTGGCTCCAGGCAGAATCGCTGCCTCTACGAATTTGATCTTCTCCCCCATGACTCGCTGCTCTTTCCAGGGCACCCACCTGTAAACCCACTGTCAGCGATGTCCTGAGACTTTTGTGTCAGCGATGTCTTGGTACCGCACCCTCTCACTCCTCGGCCTGCGGCCGCACGACCAGCGTCTCCCCCAGGTCCACGGTCGCGCCCGGCTCGATCGGGATCTCCACCTGCCGCGGCCCGCTGACGATCGGCAGCACGCGCGGGCCGACCCGCACGGAGATCTCGTAGCGCCCCGGCAGCAGCGCGCCGACCGCGAAGGCCCCGTCGCGATCGATGTCGCCCACCGCCTTGCGCGGCAGCGCCAGCGGCGAGAGGCCGAACAGGACCGCGCGCGCCGCTGTGTCCAGCGGCGTCCCCCCGCGGGTGACGATCCGACCGCGGACGCGCGCGCCCCGGTGGGTCAACTTCAGCTCGATCTGCGCGTCCAGGTTGGCGCCGCTGATCTCGATCTTCTCGGGCGGGAACACCAGCATCTCGCCCCGCCGCGCCCACAGGTAGTAGGTGCCTGGCTCGAACCGGTCCTGGGCGAATTTTCCGTCGGTGTCGGCGGCCCAGATGATGGGCGACCCCGTGTTTCCGACGCCGGCCGACGGCAGCGCGACGACCGTCGCGTTCGGCTGCCCGTCGCCGTCGCCGTCGACGACCCGCCCCTCGATGACACCGGTCCGCACCAGCTTGAAGCCCACCCGCAGCGCGGGCGCGGTGACGCCCCATTTCAGCATCTCGGGCAGCCAGCCGAACTTCGAGGCCCGCAGGAAGTAGCGTTTCACGTCGAGCCCGCCGATGACGAACGTGCCGTCCTCGGCGCTGGTCGCTTCGCCGGCGTCGACGGGGTCGTCGGGGCTGCGGACCGCGTGAATGGCCGCGCCCGCGATTGGATCCCCGGCCGCGCTGGTCACCCGGCCGCGGATCGATGATTCGGGCGACAGGCGGAAATTGCGGACGGTGGTCCCCGCCTTGTCCATGCGCACGTCGGCGATCTCGGTCGCGTTGCCCGGGTGGCTGACCCGCACCGAGTACATCCACGGCCCCGCGGGCAGCCGCAGGCGGTAGCTGCCGTCCTTGGCCGACACCTCGTCCAGGATGCCCGTGCCCTGAAACCAGACGCGGAGCTTGGCCCCCTCGACGCGGCGCCCGCTGTCGTCGGTGACCCGCCCCTGGATGATCGCCTCGGGGCGGTCGGCCGTGTCGCGGCGGAAGATCTCGCGCCGAAACTCCTGCTCATTCGGCAGCAGGCAGCTGGGGCCGCTGTGCCAGGGGACTGCGCAGTCCGGCGCCAGCCGCGAACAGAAGTCGACGCAGTCCCCGGGGTTCTTGGGATCGCACAGGGACGGCGGGATGGCGTCGGGCTCCACCAGCGGCGGCGTCGCGCCCCGCCCTTCGCACCAGACGCACCCCTCGGGACGCTCCACGCAGCGAACGTCCCTGACGTCCCAGGTCGTCGCCGACGTGTTGGGCGCCGTGGACGGACCGCGCGAACGGCGGCAAGCCGCGCCCCCCGCCGCGATGGCCAGCAGCACCGACGCCGCCACGATTTGCCTTTTCGCCACCTGGCTCACCGTGTAGATCGGACGGGGGTTTTACTCAAGATCGCATGTTCATCGTGCTCGAAGGGATCGACGGCTCGGGGACCACGACCCAGCTCGATCGACTGGCGCAGCAC
>CAZJMY010000187.1:0-2830 GCA_964546845.1 uncultured Myxococcales bacterium
AAGATCGGGCTGCAGAACGGCGACGTCATCTCCGCGATCAACGGCCTCGAGATGACCAGCCCGGACAAGGCGCTCGAGGTCTACACGAAGCTCAAGACGGCGAACCACCTGTCCGTCGGTCTCGAGCGCAACGGCCAAAAAGTCACCATGGACTACACCATTCGATGAAAACCAAGACCAGGACCTGGAAAGCAGCGGCGACGGTTGCCGCCGTGGTGATGCTGACGGCCGCGGCGAAAGCCGCCATCGTCGAGGGCGTGAATCAACAGCCGATGCGGGTGCAGCCGGCCGCGCCGGCGCCCGCCTCGCCGCCCGTCCGTCGAAACAACCGCCGCCAGCCGGCCATCACACCCACGACGCCCGCGACGTCGGGCGCGGCCGCGGGGACGGGCACCACCGACGTCACCGGCGGCACCGTGGTCGGCGAGAAGGAGTTCAACTCCTGCAAGAAGTTCCCGGCCGGCAAGCGGATCGTGAAGTTGAACCTGAAGCCGGACACTGAGCTGGGCGACCTGATCTCGTGGATCTCGTCGATCACCTGCAAGCAGTTCCTGCTGCCCGGCACGATCCCCGCCAACAGCAAGAAGGTCACCATCGTGGCGCCCGAGCTGATCACGCCCGAGGAGGCGTACCGGCTCTTCCTGGGCGCGCTGGACTCCGTGGGCCTGACGGTGCAGCCGGACGGCAAGGTGCTGCGGATCATCGAGACGGCGAACGCCAAGACCTCGCCCATCCCACTGTTCGGGATGGATTCGGACGTGCCCAACAACGAGAGCTACGTGACCCGGCTGATCCGCGTCGAGAACGCGGATCCCAACGAGGTCGCGCAGGTGTTCGGCCGGCTCAAGGGGCCGCAGGGCGACGTCATCGTCTATGCGCCGCAGGGCGCGTTGATCGTGACCGACCTGTCGTCGAACGTGGCGCGCATGATGGCGATCCTGAAGCAGATCGACCAGCCGGGCACCGGCGAGCGCGTCTGGATCATCTCCGTCAAGAACACCTCCGCCGCCGACATGGCCCAGAAGCTGGGCGACATCTTCCAGGTCGCCAAGCTGGGCGGCAAGGGCGGCACCAGCACGCCGCCGCCGCCGGGCGCCCAGAACCGCGTGAAGCCCGGCGACCTGACGACGGAGATGATGATCTCGAAGATCATCCCCGACGAGCGGTCGAACCAGCTGATCGTCATCGCCAACGAGCGGGCCTACGCGCGCGTGCTGACGCTGGTGCACCGCCTGGACGTGCCGATCGAGGGCGGTGACGGGCGCATCCACGTCTACTACTGCGAGAACGCCAACTGCGACGAGCTGGCCGCCACCATCGGCGCAGTCACTGGCGTGACGGTGACCGGCACGGCGGGCGGTCGGTCGCGCTCGCGCGGCAACAGCCAGCCGGCGCCGGCTCCCACGCCGGGCTCGAGCACGCCGCTGCAGGGGGCGAACCTGCTGTTCGAGGGCGAGGTGCGGATCAACTTCGACCGCCCGACGAACTCGCTGATCATCGTGTCGTCGCTGAAGGACTACCAGTCGTTGCGGCGGGTGATCGAGCTGCTGGACTCGCCGCGCAAGCAGGTGTTCGTCGAGGCGATGATCCTCGAGGTCACGCTGGACAAGGAGCGAGACCTGGGCGCCTCGTGGCACGGCGTCAAGCCGCAGAACAACCTCTTCGGCCTCAGCAGCCCCAGCTTGATCGTCGGCGGCCTGAACCCCACCAACACGCTGGTCCCGACGACGGCGCTGGGCGACACCATGCTGGCCGGCATCCTGGGGCCCGTGCTCTCTCCGTCGGAGGCGGCGGGCCTGGGCACCGCGGTGACGTCGACGGTCGACATCCCGTCGTTCGGCGTGCTGGTGAAGGCGCTGCAGACCAACAACGACGTCGACGTGCTGTCGAACCCGCACCTGCTGATCATGAACAACGAGGACGGCGAGATCTCCGTCGGTCAGCGCGTGCCGTTCCCGGTCAGCACGATCGGCCTGGGCGGCACGACGCCGGGCGCGAACCCGGCCAGCGCGCTCGGGCTGGGGCTGGGCGGCCTCTTCCCGCAGGTGCAGCGCGAGAAGGTCGCGCTGGAGATGAAGCTGACCCCGCACGTCAACGAGCACGACATCATCCGGCTGGAGGTCGACGAGAAGATCTCGGAGCTGGCGCCCGGATCCAGCAACCTGGGCCCGTCGACGTCCGAGCGCACCGCAAAGACGATCGTCGTCGCCAAGGATCAGCAGACGATCCTGATCGGCGGCCTGATGTCGGACAAGATCATCAACAGCGTGACGAAAATTCCGCTGCTGGGCGACATCCCCATTTTGGGGTTCTTCTTCCGCAACACGACCAAGCACGTCGTGAAGACGAACCTCATCATTGCGCTGACCCCGTACGTCATCAACGACCAGTCGGACCTGCGCCGGGTGCTGGAAAAGAAGATGCACGAGCGGCGCGAGTTCGTGGAGCGCTTCGGCGGCGAAGAGCGCCCCAACATCGAGTCCGAGATCGACTATCGCCGCAAGCGTGGGATGCTGGAGGAGATCAACCGCGCGGTCCGCGAGGTCGCGCGCGAAGAAGACGACATGGACAGGATCCAGCGGCAGCAGGCCATGGATGAGTCGGGTCCCGTCGATCTGCCCGTCGGTCCGGGCATGAACGGCGGCGGGGGCGACGCTGCGCCCGCTGGCGGCTCGGCCGCGCCTGCGCCCGGTGGCGGGACGCCCGCGCCCGGCGGCGGGACGCCCGCGCCCAGCGGCCCCCCCCCCAAGTAAACCCCCCCCCCCCCTCCAGCCCCCCGAAAGGGTACCACCCAATGGCCACAAACGCAAAGGCGACCATCTGCTCGAGC
>CAZJMY010000188.1:0-5277 GCA_964546845.1 uncultured Myxococcales bacterium
CTTCCCGAAGAAGGGGTTCAAGAACCCCTTCCGCCAGGAGATCTTCGCGGTGAACGTGGGCGCGCTGGAAGACCGGTTCGAGAACGGCACCGTGGACCTGGGCGCGCTGCAGGGCGCCGGCATGGTCCCGCGCAGCCACCGGGCGGTGAAGATCCTGGGCGAGGGCGACCTGACCAAGAAGCTGACCGTCAAGGCGACCGCCTTCTCGGCGTCGGCCAAGGAAAAGATCGAGAAGGCCGGCGGGACCGCCGAGGTCGTCGAAGGCTGATCAGGACCGGTCCGGTGGAGGGCTAACCCATGGCGTCCGGGTTTCAAAATATCGGGAAGATCCCGGAGCTCCGGCGCCGGATCCTGTTCACGCTGACGTTGCTGGCGGTCTACCGCATCGGCGCGTTCGTGACGACCCCCGGCGTGAACCGCGCCATCATGGGGAAGATCGTCAACCAGGCGTCGGGCACGTTCCTGGGCCTCTTCAACATGTTCTCGGGCGGCGCGCTCGAGCAGATGTCGATCTTCGCGCTCGGCATCATGCCGTACATCAGCGCCTCCATCATCCTGCAGCTCCTCACGGTGGTCGTTCCGAAGCTGGAACAGATCACGAAGGAAGGGGAGATGGGGCAGCGCAAGATCAACCAGTACACCCGCTACGGGTGCGTGATCTTGTCGTTGATCCAGTCGTTCTTCATCGCGCGCTGGCTCGAGGGGAACAACCGCTCTTACGCGCAGTTCGGCCAGGTCGTCACCAACCCCGGCTGGGGGTTCCGCATCCTGACGATGATCTCGCTGACCACCGGCACGGCCTTCATCATGTGGCTGGGTGAGCAGATCACGGAGCGCGGCATCGGCAACGGGATCTCGCTGGTCATCTTCGCCGGCATCGTCACGGAGATGCCGGACGCGGCCGTCCGCATGTTCTCGAAGGCCAAGACGGGCGACATCACCGCCTTCGACCTGGCCGTCATCGGCCTCCTGATCGTGCTGGTGGTGGCGGTCATCATCTTCTTCGAACGGGGTCAAAGAAAGATCCCGGTCCAGTACGCCAAACGCATCGTGGGCCAGAAGGTCTACGGCGGCCAGTCGACCCACCTGCCGCTGAAGGTCAACACGGCGGGCGTCATCCCGCCCATCTTCGCCTCGTCCATCCTCATGTTCCCGCAGCAGATCGCGTCGTTCGTGCAGACGCCCTGGATGCAGCGGGTATCGGAGGCGTTGCACCCGGGCGACTGGCGCTACAACACCATCTACGTCGCCCTGATCGTCTTCTTTTGCTACTTCTACACGGCCGTCACCTTCAACCCGGTCGACGTCGCCGACAACATGAAGAAGTACGGCGGCTTCATCCCGGGCATTCGCCCCGGCAAGGCCACGGCCGCGTACATCGACAAGGTGCTGACCCGCATCACCTTCGGCGGCGCCGTCTACATCTCGGCCATCTGCGTGCTGCCGTCCCTGCTGCACGAGAAGATGAAGGTCCCGTTCTACTTCGGCGGCACCGGCCTCATGATCGTGGTCGGCGTGGCGCTGGATACGGTCCAGCAGATCGAGTCGCACCTCATCACCCGGAACTACGAAGGGTTCACCGGACCCCGTGGCCCCCGAATCCGCGGCCGTGGGGCGCGCGCGACGGGGGCGGTCGGCCGCTAGAGGGGCTGGCCTTCAGTGAAGAAGCCGGGCGTTGAGTGAGAACCTTCTGTTGTTTGGACCCCCAGGGGTGGGGAAGGGGACGCAGGCGGCCCGCCTCTCCAAGGTCTTCGGGATCCCGCACATCGCGACCGGCGACATGCTGCGGGCGGCGATCCAGTCGTACACACCGCTCGGCCAGCGCGCCAAGGGCTTCATCGACAAAGGCCAGCTGGTCCCCGACGACCTGGTCCTCGAGCTTCTCGGCGAGCGGCTGCAGCAGCCGGACACCGAGCGCGGGTTCCTGCTCGACGGCTTCCCGCGCACGGTCCCCCAGGCCAAGGTTCTGGACGGCATGCTGAGCGGCTACGGCAAGAAGCTGGACCGCGTGCTGGTCCTGGACGCGCCGGAAGAAGAGCTGGTGCGGCGCATCTCGGGGCGGCGCACGTGCGAGAGCTGCCAGGCCACCTACCACGTCGACTCGAACCCGCCGCGAACGCCGGGCGTGTGTGACCGGTGCGGCGGCGTCCTCATCCAGCGCAGCGATGACTCGGAGGTCATCATCCGGAACCGCCTGCGCGAGTTCGGGGCCAAGACCAAGCCCGTTCTGGACTACTTCGTCGCCGAGAAGTGGCCGGTGCGGATGATCAACGCGGACGGCAACATGGACCAGATCTTCGGGCGGATTTACGCCGCGGTGCTGCTCTCTTAGCCATGGCCGTCCAGCTCAAAAGCGCCGCCGAGATCGCCAAGCTGCGCGAGGCCAACCTGATCGTCGCGGACGTGCTCGACCACCTCGAGGCGGCGGCCAAGCCCGGAACCACGACCTGGGAGCTGAACGAGATCGCGGCCCAGCGGCTGCGGCAGCTCAAGGCCGAGCCGGCTTTTCTGAACTACGGCCACCCGCCTTACCCCGCGGTGGTCTGCACGTCGGTCAACGAGGCGGTCGTCCACGGGGTCCCGCGGCGCGACCTGGTCCTGAAGGAAGGGGACATCCTGTCGATCGACTTCGGCGCCTTCAAAGACGGCTGGTGCGGGGACTCCGCGCGGACCGTCCCGATCGGGCCCATCTCGGCCGAGGCGAAGGCCCTGATCGAGGCCACCCGGATGTCGCTGGAGCTGGCCATCGCGGCCTGCGTGCCCGGCAACCGGCTAGGCGACATCGGGTACGCCGTGCAGTCGCACGTCGAGCGGCTGGGGTATTCGGTCGTCAAGTCGTTCGTCGGGCACGGGATCGGGCGGGCCATGCACGAGGAGCCGCACGTCCCGAACTACGGCGAGGCCGGGAAGGGGCGGCGGCTGTCCGCCGGGCTGGTGGTGGCCATCGAGCCGATGGTCAACGCCGGGGGGCCGGAGGTGGTGATCGAAGATGACGGGTGGACGGCTGTAACGAAAGATGGTAGCCTTTCCGCCCATTTTGAGCATTCCGTCGCCATCACGGATGGCGGCCCAGTGGTGCTGTCGCGGGCATGATGCCTGCGACGTTTCTATTTGTGCGGTATTTGTAGCCAATTCGTGCTATCGGGAGCGTCCGATGAAGGTCAGGGCTTCAGTCAAAAAGGTATGTGACAAATGCAAGGTCATCCGCCGGCGCGGTGTCGTGCGGGTGATCTGCGAGAACTCTCGTCACAAGCAGAGGCAGGGATAAATGGCGCGTCTAGCTGGCGTCGATCTTCCGCGCAACAAGCGGATGGAGATCGCGCTCACGTACATCTACGGGATCGGTAAGGCTCTGGCCCGCGACATCTTGAATGCCGCGGAGGTGCCGCTCGGCAAGCGCACCGACGATCTCGACGACAACGAGACGCGCCGGATCCGCGAGGTGATCGAGACGCGCCAGATCAAGGTCGAAGGCGACCTGCGGCGCGACGTCGGCATGAACATCAAGCGGCTCATGGACCTCGGTTGCTTCCGCGGCCTGCGTCACCGCAAGGGTTTGCCGGTTCGCGGGCAGCGCACGCACACGAACGCGCGCACCCGGAAGGGCCCCCGCAAGGGCCAGGCCATCAAGCGCAAGACGGAAGGGACCGGAGCTTAATTCATGGCGACCTCACCCGAGACCAACAAGCCGAAGGCAAAGTCCAAGGCCAAGAAGGTCAAGAAGAACATTCAGAGCGGGATCGCCCACATCACGGCGTCCTTCAACAACACGATCGTCACGATCACGGACGTGTCCGGCAACGTGCTGGCCTGGTCGTCGTCGGGCGTGAAGGGCTTCAAGGGCTCGCGCAAGTCGACGCCGTTCGCCGCGCAGCTGGCTGCCGAGGACGCCGCCCACAAGGCGATGGAGCACGGCCTGCGCACGCTGAGCGTGTTCGTGAAGGGCCCCGGCTCGGGGCGCGAGTCGGCGCTGCGCGCGCTGGCGTCGACCGGCTTCAAGATCACGCTGATTCGCGATTTGACCCCCATCCCCCACAACGGCTGCCGCCCGCCCAAGCGGCGCCGCGTCTGATTTCCACAGAGAGTCTTTAAGAAATGGCGAACTATTCCGGTCCTGTTTGTCGGCTCTGCCGGCGCGAAGACATGAAGCTGTTCCTGAAGGGGGACCGCTGCTACACCGACAAGTGCGGCTACGAGCGGCGCGCGTACGCGCCCGGCCAGCACGGTCAGGCGCGGCGCCGCAAGCTGTCGAACTACGGTTCGCAGCTGCGCGAGAAGCAGAAGGTGAAGCGCCTCTACGGCCTCGCCGAGCGGCAGTTCCGCGGCTACTACCACAAGGCGATCCGCATGAAGGGCGTCGCCGGCGAGAACCTGCTGCAGCTCCTCGAGCGGCGGCTGGACAACGTCATTTACCGTCTGGGGTTCGCGTCGGATCACGCGGAGGCGCGCCAGCTGGTTCGGCACGGCCACTTCCTGATCAACGGCCGGCGTGTCGACATCCCGTCGTTCCTTTGCCGCGCCAACGACCAGATCGAGGTCAAGGACGGCTCGAAGAAGATCACGCGCATCCTCGAGAGCCTGGGCGCCGTGGACCGCCGCGGCGTGCCCAAGTGGCTTGAGCTGGAGAAGGACAACTTCAAGGGCAAGCTGACGGCGCTGCCCTCGCGCGAAGATTTGACGTTGCCGATTCGCGAGCAACTCATCGTCGAGCTCTACTCGCGCTGAAAAGGATCCAGGAGAAGATATGGCGACCGCAATGGCTACGCAGCAAACGTCCGGTTCACAGAACAGCTTCATCGCTCGGAACTGGCGCGATCTGATCCGCCCGAGGAACCTCGAGGTCGATCCCGATTCGCTGACGGCGAACTACGGCAAGTTCACGTGCGAGCCGCTCGAGCGCGGGTTCGGGACGACGCTGGGGAACAGCCTGCGCCGCATCCTGCTGTCGTCGCTGCAGGGCGCTGCGATCACGGCCGTGAAGATCGAGGGCGCGCTGCACGAGTTCACCACGATCCCCGACGTCGTCGAGGACGTGACGGACATCGTCCTCAACCTGAAGGAGGTCTTGCTGAAGACCTCCGACTCGAAGCCGCGCGTGCTGCGCCTCGAGAAGGACGGCGAGGGGCGCGTGACCGCCGGCGACATCCAGCTCACCGACGGCGTCGAGGTGCTGAACCCGGACCACAAGATCCTGACCTGCTCGAAGGGCGCCAAGCTGCGCATGGAGCTGACGGTCGGCACCGGCCGCGGCTACGTTCCGGCCGAGCGCAACAAGGG
>CAZJMY010000189.1:0-4955 GCA_964546845.1 uncultured Myxococcales bacterium
GCTGCCTCCCTTGCCGCCGAGACCGGGCGAGCCGCCCGATCCCGGATGTCCGGCCGCCCCGCCGTGCGAACCGCCGGGGGCGCCCGCGAGCGACCCCGCGTCCTGCCCTCCCGAATCGGAACCACCGCAACCTGGCCAAACGAGCAATCCCGCGACGGCCGCGAGAACCCTCAAGCAACCTCGAATTCGAATCACCGCCGTTCGTTAAGCAAGCTCCTTGCCGAATGCGACGAAGGCGGATCAGCGCCGCCGTGCGGGGCAACTGGTTACGACCCGGTACGCATCGGCTCGGCCGACGTCACACGATCGTCACATCGCGCGCGCGATCAATTCGCCGGGAGCCCGGCGATCCACTGTCGGACGGCGTCGAGTCCCGTCGGGTCGACGACCTCCGTCGCCAGCGGCGGCATCTGGTTCATGTCGCCGCGCGCCGACATGCGCACGATCACGGCGCTCTGATCGGGGTGGCCGGGGGAGACGCGCAGCTTGATGTCGCCGCCGCGCCAGTATTCGAGCGCGACGCCCGCCACCGATTGCACCACCGCCGACGCGTTCAGGCCGGCGTCCGCCACCACCGAGCGCAGCACCATCTGCGTGTCGGGCCAGGACGTGCCGTTCGGGTTGTGACAGTGGCCGCAGTTGGCGTGCAGGTAGCCGAGCGCCTTCGTGGTCACGGCGTCGGCGCCCAGCGGGTAGCCGCCCGCCGCCGGGCTTCGCGACAGCAACCCCGCCGCGTCCAGCGCCGCCAGATCCGGGCCGACCGCCGGCGCCGTGAGCTGGATGGCCGAGAACCCCATGACGCGCCCCACGTCGCCGCGATGGCAGACGCCGCAGTCCTTCTGCGACGGCACGTCGTGCGGGGTCCCCCCGACGTTCTGCGCGCCGTCGGGCGCCAGGTCGGCGTCCGTCTGGTCGACGTTCCAAACGAACGCGCCCATCCAATAGTCGTCGGGGCCGCTGCCGTAACGTTCGACGAGGCGCGTCTCCAGCAGCACGCCGTTCAGCGAGAATTCCTTCCAGAGCTGGGTGCCGATCGGAAACACCCAATGATCCATGTCGCTGGTGTCGATCTTCGTGCCCGGCGGCAGGCGGATCCAGCGGCGCTTGGTGGCGCCGTCGGACCAGAGCTTGTACGTCGGTTCGAACGCCGTCGCCGACGGCTCGATGGCGCGGCCGGCGAGGTCGCTGAAGAGCCCCGTCTCGGAGAGGTGCTGGTAGGCCGGGCGCGGGTACGGTCCGGGCGGAACGATTACGTCACCCCCGTCGGCGGCGTCGGACGCTGCGGCGGCGTCAGTGACGACGGCGCCGGCGTCAGACATCCCGATCGCCGCGTCACGGGGCGACGCCGCGCCGCCGCCGCATCCCAGCGACGCGGCGGCGCAGGCAACCAGGACGAAGCCGGCCTCAGCCGTGCGTCGCCGCATCCGAGGGCTGAGCGTCGGCGCCGCCGTCGTGGGGCATGGGCGGGAAGACGCACATGTCGACGATCTTGTTCGTCTTCGGCGGCAGCGAATGGATGTAGTTGGCGATGTCCGTCGCGTCCGCGTCGCTGAGGTGGCCGTAGGCGCCCATGGGGCCGGCCGGCATCGGCGGACAGATGCCCGTGCCGTCCTTGGCCTTCCCCTGCTTGAGGACGTTCACGATGTCCGAGACCGCCCACGAGCCGAGGCCGGTCGGGACGTCGGAGGTGAGGTTCTTCGAGACGGGTGTGATCATCAGCGAGGTCGCGAAGAGCGCGCTGAAGTCCTCGCCGCCTTCGAACAGGTGCGCCTCGTCGAGGACGGTCGCCATCCCTGGATCGAGATGCTTGGTGTGGCACTCGACGCAGAGGCCGATCTGAGTGGCCAGGTACTGCCCGCGCATCGCGCTGGCCAGATCGGCCGTGCCGGCCTGCGGCGCCGGGATGTTGGTCAGCGTCAGCGGCGGCGCGGCGGCCGTCACTTCGAAGCTGGCGCCGCGGCGCGGGATCGTGTTGCTCACCGCGGGGACGGTGCGCAGGTACGCCACGATCGCGTCGGCATCTTCCGCCTTCATGTTGTGGAAGACGTAGTACGGCATCACCGGGTTCAGGGCTTCCATCCCCGTCGCCGTCGGCCGCACGCCGTCGAGGAACATCTTCTTGATCTCGTCGTCGGTGCGGTTCTTGAGGCCGGTCTCGTCGTTGGTCAGGTTGCGCGTGCCCAGCGCGTCGCCGTTCGGCAGCTTGATGAAGTTCGGGTTGCCGGCCAGGAACTTGGTCATGTCCGGCGCGCCGGACGGCAACTGCGGCGTGTGGCAGTCGCTGCACGCGATCACCGCGTTCACCAGGTAGTTGCCGCGCGCCTGCAGCGCGGCCAGCCCGCCGTCCGTCGCTCCGCCGTCGGACGTACCGCCGGCGCCGCCGACGCCCGCGCCGCCGGCGCCTGCCTTTCCACTACCGGCGGCGCCACCGGCGCCACCGCCCCCAGGCGGCGTTGGGCCGGCCTTCGTGTCGCTGCTACAGGCCGCTAGCAGGCTGGCAACGGCGCCGAGCGCCAGGATCGAACATGTGCGGGAACCGAATCGTGAGCTCATCACCGAAATCTCCTCTGGGGGCGGAACGGACGTG
Organism: uncultured Myxococcales bacterium; assembly: GCA_964546845.1. Lineage (GTDB taxonomy): Bacteria > Myxococcota_A > Polyangia > Fen-1088 > Fen-1088 > JADGRB01. The sequence continues at coordinate 2,588 of CAZJMY010000189.1, forward strand.
GACGCGCAGAGTAGCCTTTTTGACCCCAGAGTTACGCACCAACCGCGTGATCGGATCAAAAACTGCGATGGGCACGAAGTTGGCGGGCGGCGGCGATTGACCAGACCAGGCAGAGGGCGAGGGGCACGAGGCGGAGATCGACGGGCAGGCGCGACGGCCACCCGTCGCTCTGGTCGGCGAGCTCGGCGAGCATCGCCCAGGCGGGCCAGGCCAGCGCCAGCAGCGCGCCGGTACGCCAGGGGGCGGCGGGGTGGGCCTTCACGGCCGCCAGCGCGGCGACCAGCGGCACGATCCAGACGACCAGATCGTGCTGGTAAAGGTGAGGGCTGGTCAGCAAAGCGACCGCCGCGCCGAGACCGATGGCACGCTGCGTGCCCCCAGGCGGCTCGCCCGGCGCGCGGGCGCCCCCCGTCAGGATGACGATCAGCAGGACGATCACCGGCCCGGCCAGCCAGATCGCGAGGCCGACGGCTTCCAGCCGCGCGGCCGACAGGTGCGGCAGGGCGCGCGCCACGACGCCGCGCAACGTGGGCATCGCGGCCGCCGCCCCGCCGCCGAAGCTTCGCTCGAGGGCGCGGACCGACGTCGCCCAGTCGATCCAGGCGCGCGGCCCCAGCAGCGCCGACGTCACCGCGACGACGACCGCCCCCAGCGCCGCGAACGCCAGCAGCGTTCGCCATTCGCGGCGCGCCAGCAACGCCGCGGCGAGCGCCGGCAACAGCTGCGGCTTGAACCCCAGCACCAGCAACCAGCCGGCGGCCTGCCAGGGACGGTCGCGGTCGACGGCCGACGCGACCCCGAACGCCGCCGTCGCCAGCAGGATCGACAGCTGCCCCTGCGAGAGCGCCTCGAACACCGGAAAGAACGCCGCCAGCGCCGTCGCGGCCGCCGCCGTCTGCGCGCGGGTCAGGCGCAACGCGTCCCGCACGCGGACGACGAGCAGCGCCAGCAAGGCGACGTTGCAGGCCAGCCAGACCAGCGCGGGGAGCCGCCCGCCGCCACGGTCGCCCAGCCAGGCGAGCCACACTCCCGCCAGAGCCATGTGCGGCGGATTCAGGAACGCCAGCAATCCGTTCACGAAGCCCGGACCGCCCGCGGCGCGCATGAACCGCTGCTGCACGGCGGCCTGCGCGGCCGCGTCGTAGAGGTGCCGCGGATCGTGCAGCGCCAGCCACCAGCCGGTGCGCAGCGCGGTGAAGTCGGTGGTCTCCGCGCGCCAGCCTGGGCGAAAGTGCAGCGCCAGCCGGATCAGCAGCGCGGCCGCCAGGCTGACGTTCAGCGCGGTCAGCGCGCCCGCCCACGAAAAGCGGGCGGGGCGCTGCGCGGCCGTCACGCCGGCGGGCCGGCTCAGGTCAGCTTCGGCAGGGCTTCGGCCATGCGCCGCACGCCCTCTTCCACGTTCTTCATCGACGTGGCGTACGACAGCCGCACGAAGCCGGGCGCGTGGAACGCCGAGCCCATCACGACCGCGACCTTCGCCGCCTCGATCAGCCACTCACACAGCTGAACGTCGTTCTCGATCTTCTTCCCCTCCGGCGTCTTCTTGCCGATGAAGGCGGACAGGTCCGGGAACGCGTAGAACGCGCCCTTCGGCTCGACGCAGGTGACGCCCGGGATCTCGCGCAGCCGCGCGACCATCGTCTTGCGCCGCTTGTCGAACTCGACGCGCATCTTCTCGAGCTCGTCGGTCGGGCCCTCGATCGCGGCCAGCGCCGCCGCCTGAGCGACCGACGCCGCGTGCGTCGTCGACTGCCCCTGCAGCGTGGCCATCGCCTCGACCACCGGCTTCGGCGCGACCGTGAAGCCGACGCGCCACCCGGTCATCGCGAACGCCTTGCTGACGCCGTCGATGATGATGGTCTTGGCGCGCACGTCGGGGCTGATCGTCGCCGGCTGGAAGAACTTGCCGTCGCCGTACACCAGCGTCCGGTAGATGTCGTCCGTCATCAGCCACAGGTCCTTTTCGACCGCCAGCTTGGCCAGCGCGCGCAGCGTCGACTCGTCGTAAATCGCGCCCGTCGGATTCGACGGCGAGCAGACCAGGATCATCTTCGTGCGCGGCGTGATCGCCTTGGCGACGTCCTCGGCCCGCACCTGGAAGTTCTCGGAGGCCTTCGTGGGCACGTTGACGGGGCGGCCGCCGGCCAGCTTGACGATGTCGTTGTAGCTGACCCAGGCCGGCGTCGGGATGATGACCTCGTCGCCCTCGTCGATCAGCGCGAACACCGCGTTGTAGATCGACTGCTTCGCGCCCGAGCTCACGATCACCTCGCTGGGCTCGATCGTCAGGCCGTGCGCGGTCCCGATCCACTTGGCGACGGCCTTCCGCAGCGGGACGGTCCCCTCGACCAGCGTGTACTTCGTGGCG
>CAZJMY010000190.1:0-3737 GCA_964546845.1 uncultured Myxococcales bacterium
AGATAGGAGGTGGCCATCGCGATGGCCGACGTGGCGGGGGCCGCGAACGCGCTGGTCCCCATCAGCTTGACGATCTCGCCGCCGCCGTTGCGCGTGCGTTCGATGATCGCGTTCAGCTTGTCGGCCGCCACCAGCTGGCGCACCGGGATGCCGTTGATCGTCGTGTTGCTGAGGATCGGCACCATCGTGTCGCCGTGGCCGCCCAGCACCAGGGCGCGCACGTCCTTGACGGACACGCCGGCCTCCTGGGCCAGGAACAGCTGGAAGCGCGCGGAGTCGAGGACGCCGGCCATGCCCACGACCTTCTTGGCCGAGAACCCGGTGATGCGCTTGAGCTCGTAGACCATGACGTCCAGCGGGTTCGACACGACGATGACGAACGCGTCGGGGCAGTGCTTCTTCAGGTTCTCGCCGACGTTGCGGATGATCTTCAGGTTCACCGACAACAAGTCGTCGCGCGACATGCCCGGCTTGCGCGGCACGCCGGCCGTGATGATGACGACGTCCGACCCGGCGCAGTCCGCCCAGTTCGAGGTGCCGGTGATCTTGGCGTCCGTGCCGAGAATCGCCCCGTTCTGCTCGAGATCCAGCGCTTTGCCCTTGGCGACCCCTTCCTTCTCGGGGATGTCGAACAGCACGACGTCGCCCAGCTCGTTGCGGGCAGCCAGCGAGGCCAGCTCACCGCCGATGTTGCCGGCGCCGATGAGCGCGATCTTCTTCCTACCAGGCATGTTTGGGGCTCCTTGCGGATCAGGGGTTGCGGATATTCGAGATGATCGCGTCGCCGAACGCGGAGCAGGAAACCTCTTTGGCTCCGTCCATCAGGCGCGCGAAGTCGTACGTCACGGTCTTCTGCGAAATCGTCTTCTCCAGGGCGGCGACCGTCCGCGTGGCGGCGCCCGTCCAGCCGAGGTGCTCGAGCAGCATCACGCCCGACAGGATGACCGACCCCGGGTTCACCTTGTCCAGGTTGGCGTACTTGGGGGCGGTGCCGTGGGTCGCCTCGAAGACGGCGTGGCCGCTCACATAGTTGATGTTGCCGCCGGGGGCGATGCCGATGCCGCCCACCTGGGCCGCCAGCGCGTCCGACAGGTAGTCGCCGTTCAGGTTCAGCGTCGCGATGACGTCGAACTCGTCGGGGCGGGTCAGCACCTGCTGCAGCGTGATGTCGGCGATCGAGTCCTTGACCAGCACCTGGCCGGCCGGCGGCTTGCCGCCGCAGTCGTCCCAGCCCACGGCCTTGCCGGCGAACTCCCGCTTCACCAGCGCATAGCCCCAGTCGCGGAAGGCCCCCTCGGTGAACTTCATGATGTTCCCCTTGTGGACCAGCGTGACGCTCTTCCGCTTGTGGCGGATGGCGTACTCCAGCGCGGCGCGGATCAGCCGCTCGGACCCCTCGCGCGAGACGGGCTTGATGCCGATGCCGGACGTCTCCGGGAAGCGGATCTTCTTGACCCCCATCTCGTTCTGCAGGAAGGCGATGACCTTCTTGGCCTCGGCCGACTCGCCCTGCCACTCGATGCCGGCGTAGATGTCCTCCGTGTTCTCGCGGAAGATCACCATGTCGACCTTCTCGGGCGCCTTGACGGGCGAGGGGACCCCCTTGAAGTACCGCACCGGGCGCAGGCAGACGTAGAGGTCCAGCATCTGCCGGATCGCGACGTTCAGCGACCGGATGCCGCCGCCGACCGGCGTCGTCAGCGGCCCCTTGATGCCGACGAAGTAGGTCTTGAACGCCTCCAGCGTCTCGTCCGGCAGCCAGCTGTCGAAGAGCTGCTTGGACTTCTCGCCGGCGTAGACCTCGGCCCAGGCGATCTTCTTCTTGCCGCCGAACTCTTTTTCAACCGCCGCGTCGAGCACCCGGACGCTGGCGCGCCAGATGTCGGGGCCCGTACCGTCGCCTTCGATGAACGGGATGATGGGGTGATCGGGCACTTCCAGGCGCCCGTCCGACTTGACGGCGATCGGATCCGAACCGGCGGGGATGACGAGCTTCGGGCTTGGCATGACGGCTGCTGATTAGCTCCGACCGGGGGCCGTCTGTGCAAGAGAAAAAGATCATAAAAGCGTACGCCTAGAGGGCGGCGCGCGGCCGTCGCCGATTCCGCACCCGCGGGCCTCCGCCCGCTCGGTCCTAGGCGGCGGAGAGGACGTCGAGCAGCGGGGCGTCCGGGCTCTCGGGGTTGACGCGGAGGTCGCGCGACTGCGGGTCGACGACCAGGTCCAGCTCTTCGAGCGGGATCTGGCCGACCACCGGCGTGCTGCCGGCGTCGGCCACCAGCGCGTTCGTGACCGTCTCGCGCCCGAGGATCGTCATGCGGATGCTGCTGACCCAGGCCAGCTCGCGGATTCGCCCGTCGGCGTCGCGGACCTTGCGATAGCCGTCAGGGAACAAGCCGAGCTTGCCGACGACGTCAGCCGGAAGCACGAGCATCGTCGCGCCGGGGTCGGCCACGGCTTGGATCTGAACGGCGCGGACCTCGTGCGGGCGCAGGTGGCCCCGCTTCACGTCTTCTTCGTCGTGGTTGTTCGCGAGCTGGATCGAGTGCATGAAGCCTCCATGCCGACTCTTCGGCAGAGGTGCGTCGCTCGTTGCCCGCGATCACAGTATCATCGCCGTCGGCGATCGATCAGCGAATCTTGGTGCCGGGCGCGACTTCTTTGTCGAGCGCGGACAATCCAAGAACCTCGTCGTCGCCGGCGGCCAGGATCATCCCTTGCGAGACGACGCCGCGGATCTTCCGCGGCGCGAGGTTGGCGAAGTAGATCACCGTCCGTCCCACGATCGTCTCCGGTGTGTACGCGGGTGCGATGCCCGACACGACCGTGCGCGGCTCAGCCGTGCCGATGTCGAGCGTGAGCTTCAACAGCTTGTCGGCCTTCGGCACGCGCTCGGCGCTGAGCACCTTGGCCGCGCGCAGATCGATCTTCATGAAGTCGTCGATCGCCGCCTCGGCTGGCGCTGCCACCGCGGCGGGCGGTACGGCGTTGGATGAGGGCGCGGCGACCTCGCCGGGACCCTGCGCCGGAACCGACGCCGGAATCCATTTGGCGATCAGCGCCGCCTGTCGATCGGGGTCGATGCGCGGGAACACCGGCGTCGGCTCGGTCACGGTGCCGCCCGGCCAGCCCCAGCTCTGCGGCCAGGTCCCGTCGTCCTGCGGCCGTCCGAGCTGCCGCAGGATCTCGCGCGCGGCCGTCGGCAGCGCCGGCGCGACCAGCAGGGCCGCCCAGCGCAGCGCCTCGCAGCAGCCCGCCAGCACGTCGGTGAGGCGGTCGATCTGACCGCTCTTGTGCAGCACCCACGGCTTCTCTTCGTCAATCTTCTGGTTGAAGGCGCGAATCAGCCGCCAGGTCGCCTCCAGCGCGCCCGACGGATTGAAGTTGTCCCAGCTGGTCTGCGCCAGCTGCAGCAGCTCGAACGCGGCCGGGTGATCGGCGGCGCGCGCCGGCAAGGTCTCGCCCACGTACTTGCGCACCATCGACAGCGTGCGGTTGAGCAGGTTGCCGAGGTCGTTGCCCAGGTCCGACTGGTAGCGCTGGAACAGCGCCTCGTACGTGAAGTCGCCGTCGCCGCCAAACGTGTACTCGCGCAGCACGAAGTAGCGCAGCGGATCGACGCCCATCTCGGACGCGATCGCCAGCGGGTCGACGCGCGTGGCCGGCATCGACTTCGAGATCTTCTGCCCCTTCACGGTCAGGTAGCCGTGGCAGAAGATCTGCTTCGGCAAGGGGAG
>CAZJMY010000191.1:0-1748 GCA_964546845.1 uncultured Myxococcales bacterium
CTGCAGCACCACCTCCCCGCTTTGCAGCCCGTACGCCCCCTGCATCCACGCCAGCCGGTTCACCACCGCCCGGTGCTCGTTCATCGCCCCCTTCGGCTCTCCCGTCGATCCCGACGTGTAGATCACGTACGCCAGGTTCTCAGGTCTCGTCCCCGTCGGCCGATTCTCCGCGTCACCCTCTTCACCGAGATGATCCAGATCGATCACCGGCAGCGTGGCGCGGTTCGGATCGACGGCGGCGAGGGCGGCGGCGAGAGCGCCGCGTGCCGGCGCGTGGGTGAGCGCCGCGAGCGGCGCGCTGTCGGCCAGCATCTGTCCGAGCCGCGCCGTCGGGTAGCTCGGGTCGAGCGGCACGTACGCGCCGCCTGCCTTGAGGACGCCGAGGAGCGCCACCATCAGCTCCGTGCTCCGCTCCATGCACACCACGACGCGCGCATCCGGACCGACGCCCGCCTGCCGCAGCTTCTCCGCCGTCCGGTTCGCCCGCGCGTTCAGCTCCCCGTAGCTCACTCGCTCCGCCCCGCTCACCACCGCCACATGCTCCGGCGTCCGAGCCACCTGCCCCTCGATCAGCTCGTGCAGGCACGCCTCCGGAACCGCCGCCTCCGTCGCGTTCCACTCCTCGATGACCTGCCGCCGCTCCGTCGCCGGCAGCACGTCCAGCGCGCTCACAGGCGTCTCCGGTGCCTCCGCCAGCGCCTCCACCAGCGCGTTCACCGCCGTCTCCATCAGCCCGCACACCTGCGCCGCAGACGCCGGCGCGCTCACCTGCGCCGTCAGCACGTGATCCGTCTCCAGATCGTCCACGCACAGCGTGATCGGGTAGTTCGTGCGCTCCTCCGTCCACGACAGCTCCCGGTCGCCCTCCTCGATCCAATCAGCCGTCGCGCCCGCGGGCGTGTGGCGGTAGTTCAGCAGCGCCGTGAACAGCGGCGCCGGCGCCGCCACCCCGCTGCACCGCTGCGCCAGCGCCAGCGACGCGTGCTCGTGCCCCAGCAGCTCCGTCAGCTGCGCGTGGAGCTTTCGCACCGCCCCGACCACCTGCTCGTCGTTCACTCGCACCCGCGCCGGCAGCGTGTTGATCAGCATCCCGATCAACCGCTCCGCGCTCGCGCCCACTTGCGTTCGACCCAGCAGCACAGTCCCGAACACCACGTCCTGCCGGTTGCTCAGGCGCGCCAGCACCAACGCCCACGCCAGATGCATCAGGCTTGCCGCGCTCACCCCCAGCCGCTGTGCCTGCTCTCGAACCAGCCGCGACCGCGCTTCCCCCAGCCACCGTCGCGCCTGCATCACACCGCCCCCGTCCCCCTGAACCTCGACCAGCCCGTAGGGCGCCGTCGGCTCGCTCACGTCCCCAAGCAGCTTCCGGAAGTACGCCTCGTGCTCCGCACCGCGCACCCCCATCCGTCCACGTCCCACCACCTCCCGGTACGACACCGCCGGCGTCAGCTTCTCTCCCTCCCCGCGCTCGATCAGCCGCGCTTCTTCCACCAGCTGCTCCATCGTCGCGTGGTCCACCGCCAGGTGGTGCGCCTGCAGCAACACCACCCATCCCTCCCCCTCCTTCGCCACGTAGCCCCGCAACAGCGGCGCCCGCCTGATGTCCATCCGCTGCCGCCGCGGATCGCACAAGCGCCGCAGCTGCTCCTGCGCGCTCCCCGCCCCGCCTTCAGCCACCACGCGCGCCATCTCGATGCGCGCCCGTCGCCACACCACCTGCACCGGCTCGTCCAGCCCTTCCCACA
>CAZJMY010000192.1:0-6992 GCA_964546845.1 uncultured Myxococcales bacterium
GGCCACCGGCGGCGCAGGCGGGCGGGCGAGCACCGGCACCGGCGGAGCGACGGCCACCGGCGGCGGCGGGGGGCGGGCAGCCACCGGAACCGGCGGGGCGGCCGGCGCGGGCGCCGGCACCGGGGGCATGACCACGTCCTCGGACTGGGGCACGCCGGTGTCCGGCGGGCCTTCCGGGACCGGCGTGGCCGCGACGGTCACCGTGAACCCCGCCACGACCGTCGGAACGGTCACCCCCGGATTCGCGGGCCTGAGCTACGAGAAGACGCACCTCACGAACGCCTCGCTCATCGGCACCAACACCAAGCTGATCGCGCTCTACAAGCTCCTCGGCGCGCCGCAGGTGCGCATCGGCGCCAACGACGTCGACGTCTGCACGTGGGGCGGCACGGGAACCGCTTCGTCGACCCCGTCCGGACAGCCGTTCACGCACACCATCAACACGGGGATGGTCGACCAGCTCTGCGGGTTCCTGCAGGCCACCGGCTCGCAGGTCATGTACGGGGTCAACTTCAAGGCCGGCAACGTCAGCCAGTCGGCCGCCGAGGCGACCTACGTGATGAACAAGTGCGGCTCCAGCGTCTACGCGTTCGAGCTGGGCAACGAGATCAACAAGTACGACACCTGGGCCAACCTGCAACAGCAGTGGGAATCGATGGCGACCGCCGTCACCGCGATCCCGGGCGCGCTTCTGGCCGGCCCCGGCTCGACGGGGGGCGGCTACTCCAGCTTCACCGTTCCGTTCACCCAGTCCGAGTCGGCCAAGCTCGGAAGCAAGCTGCGGCTCGTCACGCAGCACTACTACTCGTCGGGGGCCGGGTCCAGCAGCGCGACCGCGTCGACGTTGCAGAACCTGAAGTCCGACATCGTCACGATGGCCGACACCGTCAACGGCGCCGCCACCAAGGGCAAGGTGCCCGACGGCTGGCGTTGGGGTGAATGCAACACGTTCTCGGGCCACGGTCAGATGGGCGTCAGCGACACGATCATCTCCGCGCTCTGGTCGCTGGACTTCATGTATCTCACCGCCGAGCACGGCGGCTCCGGCGTGAACTTCCACGGCGGCGAGACCGGCATGGACGGGACCCGCCCGTTCTATTACGAGCCCATCGCGGAGGCGAACGGGGTCGTCACCGCGGTTCAGCCGCTCTACTACGGCATGCTGCTGTTCGACCTGGCGGGGACCGGTCCGGTGGTCTCGACCAGCGTGACGTCGTCGAACGCGAACTTCACCGCCTACGCGGTCAAGGGCAGCGGCCACACGAGCGTCGTCCTCGTCAACCGCAACGCCAGCAACGGCGTGAACGCGACGGTGAACGTCGGCGCGGCCGTGACCAGCGCCAGCGCCATCTACCTGCAGGGGACGCCGGCGGGCTCGCTCTCGGCGGGCACGGGCTCGGTGACGCTGGCAGGCGCGACCGTCAGCACCGACGCGGTCTGGAACCGCGGCGCGCCGTTCGCCCAGGCCACGTCCGGGAACACCACGACGGTGTACGTCCCGCCGGTCAGCGCGGCCCTCGTTCGCATCGTCCCCTGACCAAGGTGCAGCCCCCCCGCATGGCCCGACCGTCACCGGCGCTGCTGATCTCGATCGGCGCGCTGTCCTCGTTTCTCTGCGCCCTGCCGGCCTCCCGGGCGGCGGACGCCGTCGACGACACGGCGGCGGAACCGGGGATCGAACCGCCGAACGAGACGGCGCCGCAGCGGTCCAAGCACCTGACGCCGCCCCTGCTGCTGCCAGCGCGCGAACGGGCGCCGGCCGAGCCCGTGAACCCCTGGTTCGTGCGGCCGCCGTTCACCATCACGGCGGGACCGGCGGCCGACTGGAAGCTGACGATCTACGGCTTCGCCGAGGCGGACGCGATGCACGACTCGACGCGCAGCTTCAACGACGGCCTCAACAACAACGTCGTCGCCCACGTGCTGACGCAGGCCAACCAGAACCCGCGCACGCAATACACGATCCGCAACAGCCGCCTCGGCTTCCGCGCCGAGGCGCCCACCTTCGGCGGCATCAAGACGTCCGGCGTGCTGGAGTTCGATCTGTTCGGCAACCAGCCCACCATCAACCCGGGCGGCGGCGCGCCCCAGCAGGCGCCCGGGAACGCCACGACCACGGAGGCGGCGTACTTCAACAACGCCGCCTTCCGCGTGCGGCACGCCTACGTGACCGTGCAGGACCCGATCGTCGACGTGCTGGCCGGACAGACCTACTACCTGCTCGGCTGGCAAAACTACTTCTTCGGCGCGACGTGCGGCTTCCTCGGGATCCCCAACGAGCTCTTCAACCGGACCGCCCAGGTTCGGCTGAGCCACACCTTCCAGACGGACCCGGTCAACGTCGACGTGGCGGCCGGCGCGTTCCGCCCCGCGCAGCGGGACTCGGAGGTGCCCGACGGGCAGGTCGGCCTGCGGGTGGTGTTCAACCGCTGGAAGGGGATCTCGACCCCGGGCAGCGGCGGAACCACCGCGCTGCCCGCCGCCCTGGCCGTCTCCGCCATGCAGCGCGCGTTCAAGGTCGACCCCTACGCGCCGCTGCCGGCGCCGCCGATCCAGCTGCTCGGCTGGGCGGTGGCGTTCAACGCGCTCATCCCCCTCATCCCGGCCCGGGACCCCACCGACCGCGGGAACGCGCTGACCGTCACCGCCGAGTTCGTGACCGGGACGGGCGACGCCGATCAGTACACGGGGATGACGGCGGGCGCGACGATGCCCAACCTGTATCCGCTGCCGGCGGACACGCCCGTCAACTCGATGGGCGTGTCGGTGCCACAGACGCCGGGCTCGGCGCCGCTGGTCGGGTTGCCCTACCCGCCAAACGTGGACCCGGGGCTGGTGGCGTTCGACTCGAACAACTTCCTGCACACCATCAACTGGGAGACGTTCCTGGTCGGCGTGCAGTACTACCTGCCGCCGACAGGGCGCCTGTTCGTCAGCGGCAACTACAGCCGCGGCTACTCGAGCAACATCGCCAGCCTGTTTCATCCGAACGCGGTGACGCAGCCGTGGACGAACTCCTGGAACGTGTTCCAGTGGTCGCACTACCTCGACGCGAACGTCTTCTTCGACGTGACGCCCGCCATGCGCGTGGGCGCGTCTTACCAGCGGGTCACGCAGGAGCTGGCGGATGAGACGACGGCGCACAACGACCGCTTCGAGATGACGTTCCTCTACTTCCTCTAGTGACGGCATGCGATCACCCCGACGATCCCGGACCCCCTTTCGCGCGCGCTTCCTGGCGGTCGCGGTCGTGCTGTCGATGGCGGCCGGCGCCGCGTGCGTGAACGACCCCAGCGCGTTCCAGCCCATCGCGGCCGGGGCGCGCCCCTGGTCGCCGCCCCCGGGCTGGGATCCCGAGCCGGCCTGCGCCACCGGGTATTTCGTCGCCATCGACAGCTGCCCGGGGTGCAGCGGCCTCTCGTACGCGCTGTGCGTCGGGAACTCGTTCGACCAGTGCACCTGCGGGGGGCCCTTCTGGCCCGGCGCGATGTGCCCCCAGACGTTGCCCTGCGGCCAGAACGACTTTCCGCCCAAGAACTGGATCGAGTTCACCGATTACGTGGGACCGGGGTGGGCCGGGCTGTCCCAGAAGGGCGGCGATCGATGAGGCGGGCGGCGCGCGGCGCGTGGCCGGCGCTGGCGGCGGTCGTGGCGCTGGCCGCCGGGTGCGGCTCGGGGCTGGGCGACGTGTTCGTCACCCCGGCCAAGAAGGCGACGCCGAATTCGTTCAGCCAGGTGTACACGACGGTGCTGCGCCCGAGCTGCAGCAACGACTACTGCCACTACAGCGGCGTCGGCGTCCGGTACAGCGCGCTCGACATGAGCTCGCAGGTGTACGCCTACTGGAGCCTGGTCGACCAGCCGTGCGCCGGGCCCAGCTGCTCGGCCATGGGGACGCGGGTCGTCCCGGGCGACCCCGACCGCAGCATCCTTTACCTGAAAGTTTCGGACGGCATGCCCCCCTGTGGTGCTCGGATGCCTGCCGATCAGACGATCCTGCTGACGAAGGGGACCTCGGTGTTCTCGGGGACGGCGCTGCCGGACGACCAGCAGCAACTGATCCACGACTGGATCGCCGCCGGCGCCGCGAACGACTGACCCGGGGCACCGCCGCATGTCCAGCCCGCCGTTCACGGTCCCCGCCGCCGCCCGCGACCAGGTCGGCCGCTACCGCTGGGTGGTCTGCGCGCTGCTGTTCGTCGCCACGACGATCAACTACATCGACCGGCAGATCCTCTCGCTGCTGAAACCCATGCTGGACGACAAGCTGCACTGGACGAACCAGCAGTTCGGCGAGGTGAACTCGGCGTTCCAGGCCGCTTACGCCGCCGGCCTGCTGCTGTTTGGCGCGTTCATCGATCGCTTCGGGTCGCGCGTGGGCTACGCCCTCTCCATCGCGGCGTGGAGCGCGGCGGCGATCGGGCACGCGGCCGTCGGCAGCATCGGCGGGTTCACCCTGGCGCGCGTCGCGCTGGGCCTGGGCGAAGGAGGCAACTTCCCGTCGTCCATCAAGGCCGTCGCGCTGTGGTTTCCCAAGCGCGAACGCGCGCTGGCGACGACCCTGTTCAACGCGGGCGCCAACGTCGGCGCCATCATCGCGCCCGCGGTCGTCCCCGTGCTGGCGCTGCGCTTCGGCTGGCAGATGCCGTTCGTCGTCATGGGGGTGGCCGGGCTCGCGTGGCTGCTGCTGTGGCTGCCGCTTTACGACGATCCGCAGAAGCTGCGCGGCGTGTCGCCCGCCGAGCTGGCCTACATCGCCGCCGACGCGCACGCCGACGGCGAGGAGGCCGACGCCGGCGCCGCGCGGCTGCCCTGGCGCGTCCTCTTGCGATACCGGCAGGCCTGGTCGTTCATCGTCGCCAAGCTCATCACCGACCCGGTGTGGTGGTTCTTCCTCATCTGGCTGCCCACCTACTTCAAGTCGACGCGCGGCCTGGACATCAAGTCCAGCTGGGTGCACCTGGTCAGCATCTACGCGATCATCACCGTGCTCAGCATCGCCGGCGGCTGGTTGACCGGTTTCCTGGTGCGGACGGGGATGGGGGCCGGCCGGGCGCGCAAGGCGGCGATGCTGATCTTCGCGCTCTGCGTCGTGCCGATCCTGTTCGTGACCCGGACCAGCGCGTGGGGCTCGGTGCTGCTGATCGGCCTCGCCGGCGCAGCGCATCAGGCCTGGTCGGCCAATCTGTTCACGACCGTCTCCGACATGTTCCCCAAGCGGGCGGTCGCCTCGGTCGTCGGTATCGGCGGCATGGCCGGGTCGCTGGGCGGCATCATCTTCCCCATCTACGCGGGCAAGCTGCTGGACCGCTTCCAGGCCGCCGGCGACATCACGACGGGGTACGGCATCCTGTTCGGCATCTGCGGCAGCGCTTACCTGGTGGCTTTCGCCCTCAACCACCTGCTGGCGCCGCGCTTCCAGCAGATCGACGTCCCCGGCGCGCGCTGACGGGCGAATCGGCCCGCCGCGGGTCGAAAATTGGACCATTCTGGGGCTGGGCAGCCACTGCTGGCTGCCTCTAACACCCAGCGCGCGCCGTGCGGACCCGTCGATCCACTTCAATCGCAAATGCGCCCCTCACCCTGGTGGTCGGCCCGCGGGCCGGGGACGCGGAGCTCGCGCGCGGGCTGATCGCCGGCGAAAGCTGGGCGATCGCGGAGACCTGGCACCGGTTCGCGCCCATGGTGCTGATGACGGCCGAGCGGGCGCTGGGCTCCCGCGCCGAGGCCGAGGACGCCGTGCAGGAGGTGTTCTGCGCGGTCTTCCGGAAGGCCGGGACGCTGCGCGATCCGGAGAGCCTGCGCAGCTTCGTCTATTCGTTCGCCGTCCGGGTCCTGAAGTCGGAGCTGCGCCGCCGCCGGGTGCGGGGCTGGTTTCCCTTTCTGCAGCCGGTGACGCCGCCCGACCTCGCGCACCGCGCGCCCGACTTCGAGTCGCGCGACCTGCTGGCCAAGCTCTACGCGCTGCTCGATCGGCTGACGCCGCGCGATCGGATGGTGTTCGTCCTGCGGCGCATGGAGTCGATGACCGTCGACGAGATCGCCGCCACGATGGGGCTGTCGCTCTCGACGGTGAAGCGATCCATGGCGCATGCTTCGGGCCGCCTGTCGCGGTGGGTGCAGGCCGACCCCGGGCTGGCGGGTCTGGTGCGGGACGACCCGGGGGAACGGCGCCGATGACGCCGCGCCAGCCGGGCGACGGGCCGCAGGACGCGCCGGCGCTGGTCGCGCTGTCGGAGCTGGCGCGGGACGCCGTCCAGCCGCACTCCGCAGGCGAGCTGGACCGGGGGCTGGACGCCGTCGTGGGACGGCTGGCGGCCGGGCGGGTACGCCGGCGGGCCCTGCGGCGATGGGCGCTGGTCGGCGCGGCGGCAGCCGCGTGCGGGGCCGCGGCGTTGCTCGTGAAGGTCAGGTCGCGCGCGCGCGAGGGCGCCCCCGGCCGCGACCCGTCGGTGGTCCTGTCGCGCATCGAGGGCGGCACGCTGCTGGAGGGCGGCTACCTGTCCCAGTCGGGGGCGGCGGGCGTGAAGGTGGTCTTCAGCGAGGGGACCACGTTTCAGCTGATGCCGGGGACGCGCGGGAAGCTCCGCGCGGTCGCCCGGGACGGTGCGCACTTCGCGGTCGAGCACGGCACGGCGTCGTTCGGCGTCACGCCCAGCCGCGACCACCAGTGGCTGGTGGAGGCCGGGCCGTTCCTGGTGACCGTCAAAGGCACCGCCTTCACGGTGTCGTGGGACTCGTCGGCCGAGCGGTTCGAGCTCGGGTTGCGCCAGGGTCACGTCCTGGTCACGGGGCCGGTCGTCAACGGCGGGATCTCGCTGCGGGCGGGGCAGCACCTGGTCGTCAGCCTGCCCCGCGCCGAGACCGTCATCACCGAGGACAAGCCCGCCGGTGCCGGCAGCGCCGCGGCCCCTCCGGAGCCGCCCGTTTCGTTGCCGCCGCGCAGCCCGGGCGTCGCGGCGACGTCCGTCGCGCCGCCGACGGCGGTCGCG
>CAZJMY010000193.1:0-2716 GCA_964546845.1 uncultured Myxococcales bacterium
CGCCCGTTCCCGTGCCGCCGCCGGTGCCCGTGGCGCCGCCGCTTGCCGTGGATCCGCCGGTCGCCGTCCCTCCCGTTCCGGCCGGCGCGCCCCCGGATCCCGTGGAGGCTCCCCCTTCGCCGGAGCTGCCGGTCTGCGGGCTGGACGACCCACAACCTGGAGCTGCGACCGCCGCCCCGACGAGCGCGGCGGCGACAGAGAGCATCAGCAGGGGCGGGCGACCGGCGCGCCCGCGAGGCAGGCGATCAGCCGATGCTGCACGAGATGCGACGCGCGTTTCTGGAACACTGGCCGGGGGGCGGCGAAGATCCATTTCGTAAACATACTATACGAACCGGGCATCTGGTTCTCGAAAACGGCGCCGGGAATATTTCCGAATCTCGTCGTTAAAACCCTACCCCGTGCTCGCTGCCTGCTCAGGTTCTCCCTCTCCTTGCGTCGTCATTCGGTTGGTTTCTTTGGCGCGCCTCTCTTTTTGATTTTCGTGCCCTTCGCTCTTCTCAAATCCAGCCCTTCGGCGACGGCCCGCAGCGTCTCCGGTTTCAAGATCGTCAGCGCGCCCCTTTCGTGGCGCACCGCGCCGCCGGCCGACAGCTCGCGTAAACATCTGTTGATCATCTCTCGGGTCGCGCCCACCAACCGGCCCAGCTCCTGCTGCGAGAACCGGAGCGTGATGCAAATGCTGCCGCGCGGTCCCGGGATGCCGAACCTGACGCCCAGCTCGTGCACCGTCTTCGCCAACCGCGTGCGGACGTCCAGCGTGGTCGCGTCCTCTGTCCGCGCGCTGAGTCGCCGGACGTGGCCGGCCATGATCTGCAGCAAGCGCAGGCCCAACGTCGGCATGCGCAGCAATAACGGGCGAAACGACGCTCTCGGGACCACCAGCAAGCGGCAATGTTCGACCGCGCAGACCGTCGCGGAGCGGGGCTTGTCGTCGAGGAGCGCGAGCTCGCCGAAGACCTCGCCCGCCCCGATCACCGAAAGCAGGACTTCATCGCCCTCGGGGGCAGTGCTCACCACTTTCAGGCGACCTTGGATGACGGTGAAGAGCTCCCCGGACGCCTCGCCCTGGTGCACCAGGACCTCGCCGCTCCGGCAAGTCCTCTCGCGGGCGAGGCGCGCGATCTGGTCCAACTCGTCGTCGGCCAGCTCGGCGAACAGCCAGACCCGACGTAGCAGCTGGATCCGCGTCACGTCCGGGGGCATCTTGCGCTCTGGCCAACGATATCACGAGCGGCCCACCGGCCTCGGCCAGGCGCGCCTCGATGATCCGCCGCAGGCGCAGCCGAGCGCGGCGCAGGCGCGTGCCGATGGTCGACATCGGGACGCCGAAGCGGGCGGCGATCTCCTCGTACGACAACCCATCGACGTGGCGCAGGACGAACGTTTCGCGCAGCCGCGCGCCCACGTCGGCCAGCGCCGCCAGGACGTCGCCGTTCGTGAGCACGTCCAGGTAGGTCGGCTCCCGCGGCGTCTCGGCGGCCAGTCCGCAGATGGTGCTCTCGAGGCTGATCTCGCGGACGGCGATCTTGTGCCGGTAGCGGTCGGTGAAGAGGTTCTTCATGATCCGCGTGAGCCAGGCGCCCGCGTTCGTGCCCGACCGGAACCGATGACTGGCGCGCAGCGCTCGCTCGAGGGTGTCCTGAACCAGATCCTCGGCCCCCGACTCGTCGCCAAGGAGCATCTTGGCGTACGTGAATAAGCGCCGGTGCTGGGCCATGACCTCCCGCCGGACCTCGCTGGCAGGCAGCGGCTCCCCCCCTTCTCCGTCGAGCAGCTGAACAGAGACCTCGCTTGTCATCCCCCGAGCTCCTTTCTAGAGTCGGGGCGACACTAGGGGGACGGCCTCGGGCCAGCTGTGAACTCGTTCACTCGCCCGGCGCGTCTCCGTCGACGATGCGCTGCCGAACGGATGACGGCGGCGGCAGATCCTGGAGAGGACGAACCATGAAGTACGCGCTGCTTTGTTACAACGCGGAGGAGATCGTCGGCTCGTGGAGCCATCACGAGGACGAGGCGGTGATGGCCAAGCTGGCGGTCATCAACGACCGCCTGATCCGGGAGAAGAAGATGGGCCCGGTCGCCCGGCTGATGCCCTCCACCGCCGCGCGCACGCTCCGAAAGGCGGCCAGCGGCCGCCGGCTCGAGGCCAGCGACCGCCCGGCCATGGTGGTGGACGGGCCGTTCGCCGAGACAAAAGAGCAGCTCCTGGGGTTCTTCGTCGTCGACTGCGCGGATCTCGACGAGGCTCTGGCGATCGCTCGCGAGCTGGGCGAGGCAAACCCGGGTGGCGCGTACGAAGTCCGCCCCATCGCCTTCTATCTGGCGGGCGCCCCCCTGGTCTGACGCCTGCCCGCACAGGGCGGTCGAACGCCCGAAGTTTAACAAGTTGGGGAGGGTGGCCTCAAATACCGTCCAGGAGCGCCATGGCCGGGAATCATTTCGCCGTGGTGCCGTTGCACCGATGACCAGGCCCAAGGACATGAGGGTGTCGACGTGAACTCGTCGCAGACGCGCCGCTTGGCCTGGGTGCTCGCGCTCGGCGTATCGGCGTGCGCGAACCGCGGGATGGAGGCGCCCGGCCCGGGGCTGGGCGACGGCGGCTCCGGAACCGGGACGGGCGGGCAACCGGCCACCGGCGGCGTGGCCGGCGGCGGCACAGGCGGCGCCGCCGGGTCGGCGACGGGGGGCCGGGGTGGGGCGGGCGCCACCGGCG
>CAZJMY010000194.1:0-2282 GCA_964546845.1 uncultured Myxococcales bacterium
GAGCTTTTCGACGCGCCAGCGCTTGTCGCGCGACAGCGGCCGGCTCTCGACGATCTGCACGCGGTCGCCCGTCTTCGTCTCGTTCTTCTCGTCGTGCGCCTTGTACTTGGTCCGGTTGGTCAAGTACTTGCCGTACTTGCGGTCGGCGATGCGGCGCGTGACCAGGACGACGCGCGTCTTGTTCATCTTGTCGCTGGTGACGACGCCGATCATGCGCCGCTTGTGCAGCTTGTGGGGCGCGTCAGCCTCGGCGCCCTCGGCCGGCTGCGTCTTCTGAGTCTCGGTGGCCACGTCTAGCTCTCCTTCTTCGCGACAGATTCCTTCGCGTCAGATTTCGCGGGCGACTTCTGCTCGCCCGATTGCCCGCGCAGGCGCTCGGCCAGCACGGTCTGAACGCGCGCGATGTCCCGGCGCGTGCTGCGGATCTGCATCGTGTTCTCGAGCTGGCTGGTGTTCTTCTTCAGCTTGTGCTTGAAGAGATCCTCTTCCAGCTGGCGCAGCGTGCGGCGCAGCTCCTCGGGATCGTTCCCCCGCAGGTCCTTGGCTTCCAGGCTCACAGCCGCGACTCCCGCGCCAGGAACCGGGTCTGGACGGCCAGCTTGTGCTCGGCCAGGTGGAACGCCTCGCGCGCCAGCTTCTCGTCGACGCCCTCGAGCTCGTACATCACGCGGCCCGGGCGCACGACGGCGACCCACTCTTCCACGTTGCCCTTGCCGTGGCCCATGCGGGTCTCGGCCGGCTTCTTCGTGATCGGCTTGTCCGGGAAGATCCGGATGTACAGCTTGCCGCCGCGCTTCACGTGGCGCGAGATCGCGATACGCGCCGCCTCGATCTGGCGGGACGTCACGAAGCCGCACGACAGCGCCTGCAGCGCGTACTCGCCGAAGGCGACGTCGGACGCGCCCTTCGAAAGGCCCGTCATGCGGCCCTTCTGCTGCTTGCGCCACTTAACTTTCTTGGGTGCCAACATGGTGATGCGCTCCTAAACCTAGGCCAGACGCGAGTTCCGCTGCGGCAGAACCTCGCCCTTGAAGATCCAGCACTTGACGCCGATGGCGCCGTACGTGGTGTGCGCCTCGGTGGTGCCGTACTCGATGTCGGCGCGCAGCGTGTGCAGCGGCACGCGACCCTCGTGGTACCACTCGTAGCGCGCCATCTCGGCCCCGCCGAGGCGGCCCGAGCAGGCCAGGCGGATGCCCTTGGCGCCGAACTTCATCGCCGTCTGCACGGACTTCTTCATCGCGCGACGGAAGGCGACGCGGCGCTCGAGCTGGGTGGCGACGTTCTCGGCCACCAGCTGCGCGTTCGTCTCGGCCTTGCGGACCTCCTGAATGTTCAGGAAGACCTCGTTCTGCGTGAGGGCCTGGACCTCTTTCTTCAGGGTCTCGACGCCCGCGCCGCGCTTGCCGATGACGATCCCGGGGCGCGCCGTGAAGATGTTGATCTTCACCTTGTTCGCGGCCCGCTCGACCTCGACGGCGGAGACGCCGGCGTGGCTCAGCTTGGACTTCACGAACTTCTTGAGGCGCAGGTCCTCATGCAGCCACTTGGAGAAGTCCTTCTCCGAGTACCACTTCGAGCTCCAGCCGCGGACGACGCCGAGCCGAAAACCAACCGGATGTGTTTTCTGTCCCATTTAGAAACTCTCTTCCGTTGCCTATTCGAGGACGTCCACGACGACGGTCACGTGCGAGGTGCGGCTGGCCAGCCGGTTGGCGCGCCCCATCGAGCGGGCCATCCAGCGGCGGGTCACGGGACCACCGTCGATCGTCACCTTGGTGACGACCAGCTTGTCCGCGTCGGCCTTGTCGTTCTCGGTCGCGTTGGCGATGGCCGACCCGAGCACCTTGGTCAGCATGCGGGCCGCCTTGCGCTGCTGCAGCCGCAGGATCGAGAGCGCATCGTCAGCCGAGCGCCCGCGGATCATGTCGGCAACCGCCCGCACCTTGCGGGGCGACTCGCGAAACCTTCTGAGGATTGCTTTTGCCATGGTCTTCCTTGCCTTGCGCTACTTCTTCGGGCCCGCCGCGGGCGCGCCGCCGGCCGCCGCCTTGCGTTCGCCGGAGTGACCGTGGAACGTGCGGGTCGGCGCGAACTCGCCCAGCTTGTGACCGACCATGTTTTCAGTGGTGAACACGGGCACGAACTTCCGCCCGTTGTGCACCGCGAACGTCAGCCCCAGCATCTCGGGAATGATGGTCGAACGGCGCGACCAGGTCTTCAGCACCTTCTTGGACTTCTGGCGCTGCATGTCGACGACCTTCTTCATGAGGCTGGTGTCG
>CAZJMY010000195.1:0-5509 GCA_964546845.1 uncultured Myxococcales bacterium
CCGGCCAAGGTGGGGGCGGTGGCACGGTGGGTGGGACCGCGGGCGCCGGCCTCGCCGGCAGGGCGGGCGGCAGCGCTGGCGCCTCGGCCGGAGGCCGGACGGGCAAGGACGCCGGCGCCGACACGAGCAACCGCGTGTGCGGGGTGAAGATCAACGAAGTCCAGACCAGCGGCTCCACCGCGCTGGACGAGTTCGTCGAGCTCTACAACACCTGTCCGGACGAGCCGCTGAACCTGGCCGGGTACAGCCTGGTCTACCGCGCCGCCTCCGGTACGACGGAGTTCGTGCGGGTGTCTTTCACCGGCGGCGGCTTCGCCCCGGGCAAGCCGTACTTCGTCTGCGCGAACAGCGGCTACGCGGGCCCAGCAGACGCGCGCTACACCGACGGTCTGGCCGACGCCGGTGGCGGTCTCGCCCTGCGCGGTCCGGACGGAGACATCGTCGACTCGGTGGGCTGGGGAACGGCGACGAATGCCTTCGTCGAGGGAGAGCCCGCGCCCGCCCCGCAGGCCGGGCAATCGATCGCGCGCGTCCCCGACGGCCACGACACCAACGACAACAGCGCCGACTTCACCATCAAGTCCCCCCCGATAACCCCGGGCGGGGCAAACTAGATCGAAACCAGATCGGCACCCTGGGAGGGCTCTGCCGCAACAGGGTTCTGCCCGCCGTCCCGACCGTCGATGCCGCCCAGCCGCAGCGGGCGATCTGAGGCACAGCCGGCGCGCGAGGCTCGCCAGCCGGGCCTTCGTGGCTTATCCTCACGCCCCTCATGTCCTCGGCAGGAGTAGCCTTTTGAGCGTCATCTTGGGGATCAACGCGTACCACGGCGATTCCGCCGCGTGCGTGGTCGTCAACGGCGAGCTGGTCGCTGCCGCGGAAGAGGAACGGTTCAGGCGGATCAAGCACTGGGCCGGTTTCCCGTCGGAAGCGATCCGCTACTGCCTGGCGGAGGCCAAGGCGCGCCTGTCCGACGTCGGGGTCCTGGCCATCAACAGCGACCCCAAGGCCGGGCGCATGGACCGCCTGGCGTTCTTGCTTCAGGCGCGCCCCAACCTGTCGTACGTGATGCGCCAGATCCGCACCCGCCTCAAGCGGCGCGGCGTGGCCGAGGTGCTGGCCGAGGAGTTCCCCGGTGAGCGGTTCGGCGGCGTGGTGCAGCGGGTCGAGCACCACCGCGCCCACCTGGCGTCCGCTTACTACCTGTCGCCCTGGGACGAGGCGGTCGCCGTCTCCGTCGACGGGTTCGGCGATTTCGCGAGCGCCGCCTGGGGCGTCGGGCGCGGCAACCGGATCGACATCCAGGGGCGGGTGTCGTTCCCGCACTCGCTGGGCATCTTCTACGAGACGATGACCCAGTACCTGGGCTTTCCGCACTACGGCGACGAGTACAAGGTCATGGGCCTTGCGCCGTACGGCAAGCCCGCCTACGTCGACCAGCTGTCCGACCTCGTGCGCTTGCTGCCGAACGGTGGCTACGAGCTGAACCTCAAGTACTTCCGGCACGCGACGGAGCCGGTCACCGTGACCTGGACGGCGGGTGAGCCCGTCAAGCCGGGCAACTACTTCACGCCGGAGCTCGAGAAGCTGCTGGGACCGGCGCGCGACCCCAAGTCGCCTCTGGAAGATCGGCACCGCGACCTGGCGCGCTCGGTTCAGGTCACGTACGAGCGGGCGTTCTTCCATCTGCTGGAGACCGTCCATCGCCAGCATCGGCTCGACAACCTGGTTCTGGCGGGCGGCTGCGCGTTCAACTCCGTCGCCAACGGCAAGATCACGACGCACAGCCCGTTCAAGCGCGTGTACGTGCAGTCGGCCGCGGGGGACGCGGGCGGCGCCGTCGGCGCGGCGCTGCAGGCGCACTACGAGCGCACCGGTGAGACCAAGCACCCCTACGTGCGTCACGCCTATCTGGGGCCGTCGTATTCGGCGGACGACATCCAGGTGCTGCTGGCCGGCCAGAAGGAGAAGCTGGCCGAGCAGCGCTGCTCGGTCGCCAAGATCGAGAGCCTCCCGGCCCTCTACAAGCGGACCGCCACCGCCATCGCGGCC
Source organism: uncultured Myxococcales bacterium (assembly GCA_964546845.1). Taxonomy (GTDB): domain Bacteria; phylum Myxococcota_A; class Polyangia; order Fen-1088; family Fen-1088; genus JADGRB01. The sequence continues at coordinate 2,053 of CAZJMY010000195.1, forward strand.
GGTCGGGTCGTCGGCTGGTTCCAGGGACGGATGGAGTGGGGGCCGCGCGCGCTCGGCAATCGATCGATCCTGGGCGACCCGCGCCGCTCGGACATGAAGGACATCCTCAACCTCAAGATCAAGCGGCGCGAGTCGTTCCGCCCGTTCGCGCCGTCGATCCTGCGCGAGCACGTCAAGGACTGGTTCGAGCTGGACGACGACGTCCCCTTCATGATGAAGGTGTTCCAGGTCCGCGAAGCCAAGCGCGGCCAGGTCCCGGCGGTGACCCACGTCGACGGTTCGGGCCGCCTGCAGACCGTCTACCGCGACACGAACGAACGGTACTACGACCTCATCCGGGCGTTCGCCGACATGACGGGCGTGCCGATGGTGCTCAACACGTCGTTCAACGAGAACGAGCCGGTGGTGTGCAAACCGTCGGAGGCGCTGGACTGCTTCCTGCGCACGAAGATGGACATGCTGGTGCTGGGCGACTTCGTCGTCGAGCGCGCCGACGTCCAGCCCGCGTAGCGGCAATGCCGTTCGGATAAGAGGAAACGCCAGGAGTTCAGAAACGCCAGGATCCGGACTTCTGGATGGTCCGGATGGCGTTCCTCGCGTCCTGGCGCTTGACCGAACGGAATCGGGCCCACCGGCGAAATCGCCGTCAGGGCCGCGGGCGCCGCAGGTCCAGCGTTAGCGGGAACTCGAGGTCGTGTTCTTCGGGCGGGGCCTGCTGCGGGCCCGGCGTGTGGCCGAACGGGAAGAACCGCGACACGCGGCGCCCCTCCGCCTCCAGCGCGTTGGTGGGCAGCCGGTCGTAGGCTTTCCCGCCCGGGTGCGTGACGTGGTAGGTGCAGCCCGCCACGGCGCGCCCGCTCCAGGTGTCGAGGACGTCGAACACCAGCGGCGTGTTCACGGGGATCGTCGGGTGTAGCGCCGACGGCGGCTGCCAGGCGCGGTAGCGCACGCCCGCCACGTACTCGCCGGGGCTGCCGGTCGGGTGCAGCGGCACGCGCCGCCCGCCGCACGCGATCACGTGGCGCAGCCCGGTCATCCCCTTGACCTTCACCTCGATGCGCTCCAGCGACGAGTCGACGTAGCGGGCGGTCCCGCCGGCGGCCACCTCCTCGCCCAGCACGTGCCAGGGCTCGATGGCCTGCCGCAGCTCCATGGCCAGACCGTCGGCGGCGATGGCGCCGCACAGCGGGAACTTGAACTCGTGGTGGGCGGCAAACCAGTCGCGCTGGAAGGGGTACCCGGCGCGGCGCAGGTCGCCCAGCACGTCGTCGAAGTCCTGCGCCACGAAGTGGGGCAGCGTGAAGCGATCGACGAGGCCGGTCCCCCAGCGCACGGGCGGGTGCCGGTACGGCTCGCGCCAGAACCAGGCCGTCAGCGCCCGCAGGATCAGCTGCTGCGTGAGGCTCATCTCGTGATGCGGCGGCATCTCGAACGACCGCAGCTCGACCAGCCCCAGCCGCCCCGTGGCGCTGTCCGGGCTGTACAGCTTGTCGATGCAGATCTCGGTCCGGTGCGTGTTGCCGGTGACGTCGACCAGCAGGTTGCGGAAGATGCGGTCGACCAGCCAGGGCGCCGTGCGCCTGTACGCAGTCTCGCCGGGCGCTTCGCGCCTGTACGCAGTCTCGCCGGGCGCTTCGCGCCCGTCTATGGCCGGCTGCGGCACCTGCGCGAACGCCAGCTCCAGCTCGTGAATGTTGTCCTGGCGCGCTTCGTCCAGGCGCGGCGCCTGACTGGTGGGCCCCACGAAGAGCCCCGAGAACAGATACGACAGCGACGGGTGGTTGATGGTGTACCCGACGAAGCTGCGCAGCAGGTCGGGCCGGCGCAAGAACGGGCTGTCGGCCGGCGTGGCGCCGCCCAGCACGACGTGGTTGCCGCCGCCCGTCCCCGTGTGCCGGCCGTCCAGCATGAACTTCTCGGTCCCCAGGCGGCAGTGCGCCGCCTCTTCGTAAAGCGCCGAGGTGACCTCGCTCAGCTCCCGCCAGTTGCGCGTGGGCTGGATGTTGACCTCGATGACGCCCGGGTCCGGCGTCACCGAAAACTTCTCGATCCGCGGATCGAACGGCGGCGGATACCCTTCGATGCGCACCGGCTGCTGGCGATCGCGCGCCACGTCCTCGACCGCGCCGATCAGGGCCAGGTACTCCTCGACCAGCGACAGAGGCGGCATGAAGACGTTCAGCACGCCTTCGCGCGGCTCCACGCACAGCGCCGTCCGGACCAGGGGGCCCGGCGGCGCGGCGCGCTCGGACCGCTTGGCGGGCGACGGCGATTGCCCGCGCACCGGGACCCCCAGCGGGCCGCGCGCCTCCAGCGGGTCGCGCTCGTGCGGCTGATCGCGCAAATCTTTGGGCTCCCACGGCAGCCCGTCCAGAGGCAACCGGTACCCCATGGGCGAATCGCCCGGCAGCAGGAACAGCCGGTCGCCGCGCAGCGACCAGACGCCGCTCTCCCAGACGACGCGGTCACCGTCCAGGCCGCGCGCGCGCAACGGCAGCACGTGCCCGGCCGGCGTCGTCAGCCCGCTGCCGAACACGCGCGCCAGCCGCGCGCGCTCGATGGGGTCGTCGAGGCGGCTCTTCAGCACGTCGACGTTCGTGGGCAGCCGCCGCTCGCGCCACAGGTAGTAGTAGATGTCCTCGTAGCCGGGCAGCGCCAGCTCGGACGCGATCCCCAGGCGCAGCGTCAGCGCCGCCATGAACCGCTGCGCGTCGCCGACGTCGGCCAGCCGCGCCGGCTTCTCGTCGGCGAAGAGCGCCGGGTCCGTCCAGATCGGGTGGCCGTCGCGGCGGAAGTAGCACGAGAACGCCCAGCGCGGCAGCGGTTCGCCCGGGTACCACTTCCCTTGCCCGTGGTGCAGGAGGCCGCCCGGCGCGAACCGGGCCCGCAGGCGCCGCAGCAGCTTGTCGGCCAGCCCGCGCTTGTTGGGCCCCATCGCGGCGGTGTTCCATTCGTCCGCGTCACGGTCGTCGATGGACACGAACGTCGGCTCGCCGCCCATCGTCAGGCGCACGTCGAACCGCGCCAGGTCCGCGTCGACCTTCTCGCCCAGCCGATCGATGGCCTGCCACTGGTCCTCGCGGTACGGCTTCGTGACCCGCGGCTCCTCGGCCAGCCGCTGCACCTTCATCTCGAAGGTGAACTCCTCGACGACGCGGTCCCGGTCGTGACGCTCGGACCAGCTGTAAGAGCCCGTGATGGGCGCGGCCGTCGACGGGACGGCCGTGCAGGCCAGCGGGATGTGCCCCTCGCCGGCCATGAGCCCGCTGGTCGCGTCGAACCCGATCCAGCCGGCGCCGGGCAGATAGACCTCGACCCAGGCGTGCAGGTCGGCGACGTCCTGCGAGACGCCGGCCGGCCCTTCCAGCGGGATCACGTCCGGGCGCAGCTGGATCGAGTACCCCGACACGAAGCGCGCCGCGAACCCGAGCCGGCGCAGGACCTGCACCTCCAGCCA
>CAZJMY010000196.1:0-15520 GCA_964546845.1 uncultured Myxococcales bacterium
GCCGACATCGGCGGGCGCTACTCCGCCCTCTCCTACTTCGGGCTGGTCCCGGCGGCGCTGCTGCGCGCCCCGCTGGACAAGATGCTGGAGGCGGCCGAGTCGTTCGCGCAGGCCTCCGGGTCGGTGGTGCCGCCCGAGGAGAGCCCCGGGCTGCGCCTCGGCGCCATCCTGGGCGCCGCCTGCAAGGCCGGCCGCGACAAGCTGACGCTCATCATGTCGCCCGAGATCGCCTCGCTGGGATCGTGGGTCGAGCAGCTGGTCGCCGAATCGACCGGCAAGGAGGGCAAGGGCATCGTCCCCGTCGACCTCGAGCCGCTGGGCACGCCGGAGGTCTACGCGGGCGATCGGCTGTTCGTGTACGTGCGCCTCGGCGCGGGAGACGCGCGCCAGGAGGCCGGGGTCGAGGCCCTGCAGCGCGCCGGCCAGCCGGTCGTGCGCATCGACCTGGAAGGGCGCGAGGCGCTGGGGCGGGAGTTCTTCCGCTGGGAGGTCGCCACCGCGATCGCCGGCGCGACGCTGGGCGTGAACCCGTTCGACGAGCCCAACGTGACGGAAGCCAAGGTGGCGACCGGCGCGCTCCTCGAGACCTTCGGCAAGGAGGGAAAGCTGCCCGCGCCCGAGGCCACCGTCGGCGTCGACGACCTGGACCGGATCGCGGCGCACCTGGCCTCCGCGGGCGCCGGCGACTACGTCGCGCTGTGCGCCTACTTCGTGCGGACGGACGCGCGCGACGCCGCGCTCACGCGGCTGCGGCTGCTGTGCCGGGATCGCTCCCAGAACGCGACGACGCTGGGCTACGGCCCCCGGTTCCTGCACTCGACGGGGCAGCTGCACAAGGGCGGCCCGAACACGGGCGTGTTCCTGCAGCTCACCGCGGACGCGCCGCAGGACCTGCCGATCCCGGGCGAGGGGTACAGCTTCGCGACGCTGCGGAACGCCCAGGCGCTGGGCGATCTGCAGGTGCTGTTGCGGCGCAAGCGGCGCGCCCTGCGCGTGCACCTGGGCGCCGACGTCGAGGGTGGCCTCGGCCGACTGGTCGAGGGGCTGACCGGGCGCCTCGCGCCTCGCAAGTAGCCCATGGACGCCGCTGCCCCCCCGGCGCTGCCCAACCCGCTGCGTGAGGGACTGGTCGAGGAGCGCATCCCGGAGCCGGCCGTCATGGTCATCTTCGGCGCGTCGGGCGACCTCGCGCGCCGCAAGCTGCTGCCGGCGCTGTACAGCCTGACGCGCGACCGGCTGCTCCCATCGCGGTTCGCCGTGCTGGGGTTCGGCCGGCACGCGCTGGAAGAGGATGCGTTCCGCGAAGAGATGCGGCGCGGCTGCGAGGAGTTCGCGCGGCGCCGTCCCCTGGATGCGGCCGTGTGGGGCGCCTTCGCGCGCAACGTCTTCTACCAGCAGGGGGCGTACGACGATCCGGCCGCCTTCCAGCGGCTGAAGGTGCGTCTCGACGAGATCGACCACGCGCTGGGGCTGCCCGGCAACCGGGTGTTCTATCTGTCGACGCCGCCTTCGGCCTTCGCGCCCGTCATCCGCAGCCTGGGGCAGGCCCAGCTGGCGCCGCGCCCCACGCCCGGACGGCCGTTCGCGCGGGTCATCATCGAAAAGCCGTTCGGCGTCGACCTGGACACGGCGCGCGCGCTGAACCGGCAGGTCCACGAGATCCTGGACGAGCGGCAGATCTACCGCATCGACCACTACCTGGGAAAAGAGACGGTTCAGAACCTGCTGGTCTTCCGGTTCGCCAACGGCATCTTCGAGCCGATCTGGAACAACCACTTCATCGACCACGTGCAGATCACCGGGTCGGAGACGGTCGGCGTCGAGGGGCGCGGCGGCTACTTCGAGCAGGCCGGAAGCCTGCGCGACATGGTGCAGAACCACCTGTTGCAGGTGCTGAGCCTGGCGGCGATGGAGCCGCCGGTCGCGTTCGAGGCGGACGGCGTCCGCGACGAGAAGCTGAAGGTGCTGAAGGCGCTGCGCCAGATCGCGCCGGCCGACTTCGACCGGCAGGTGGTCCGCGCCCAGTACGCGGCGGGCTCGATCGCCGGGCGCGCCGTGCCCGCCTATCGGGCCGAGCCGGGCGTCGACCCGCGGTCCACGACGGAGACGTACGTCGCGCTGAAGCTGTTCATCGACACCTGGCGCTGGGCGGGCGTGCCGGTCTACCTGCGCTCGGGCAAGCGGCTGCCCACGCGGGTCACGGAGATCGCGATCGTCTTCAAGGAAGCGCCGCACCTGCTGTTCGGAAAGCGGACGGAGACCATCCGGCCGAACGTGCTCAGCATCCGCATCCAGCCGGACGAGGGGATCGCGCTGAACTTCGGCTCCAAGCTGCCCGGTCCCGCGATGGAGGTGGCGCCGGTAAGCATGGAGTTCCGCTACGGCTCGTCGTTCGGCGTCGAGCCGCCCGAGGCGTATGAACGCCTGCTGCTGGACTGCCTGCTGGGCGACAGCACGCTCTTCACGCGCGCCGACGAGGTCGAGGCGAGCTGGAGCTGGGTGTCTCGCATCCACCAGCGCTGGGCCGAGCAGACGGCGGCGGGCGACACGACGCTGCCCGGGTACGCGGCCGGGAGCTGGGGGCCGCAGGAGTCGGACCGCATGCTGGCCGCCGACGGGAGAGCCTGGCGGCTGCCATGATCGACGCCCGCGCCAAGTTCGAGCGCTTCGCGCGCGGCGAGGCGCTGACGGTCGAGGTCGGCGAGATCGAGCGCGAGCTGGGGTCGCTGTGGCAGCAGGCCAGCCAGACGTCCGGCTCGGCGGTGTCGCGGGCGGTGCTCTGGAACCTGGTCGTGCCGACGCGCGGCCGCGCGACGCTGCCCAAGATCAAGGCGCTGTGCGACGAGCTGGCGCCGGCGGTCCCCGTGCGGGCCATCGCGCTGTGCATCGACGACCAGCCGTCGGGCCAGCCGCTCTCCGCGACGATAGAAAGCAACGTCGTCTCGCAGCCGGGCGGCGGCCGGGTCGTCTACTCCGAGGAGATCACGCTGGTGGGCCCCCCAGGCGCGGAGGCCCACTTCGGCGCCATGGTGCGGGCGCTGCAGGTCCCCGGCGTGCGGACCGCGACGCTGTGGATGGACGCCGCGATGCCGTCGTCGCTGCTGGCGCGCGAGCTTCTTCCCGTGACGCGGCGGCTGATCGTGGACACCGCCAGCTGCGGGCGGCCGGTCGAGCTGCGCGAGCTGGCCGCGCTGGCGGCGGGCGCGCTGCCCCGCCCGCTGGCCGATCTGGGCTGGCTGCGCCTGGGGAGCTTCCGGCTGCTGTTCGCCGGCCTCTTCGATCCCCCCGTGGGCGGCGGGCCGCTGCGCCGCGCCTCGCGGTTGACCGTGCGCTACCGCCAGGGCGGCGACGTCAGCGCGCTGCTGGCCGTCGCGTGGCTGGGGCTGCTGCTGGACTGGCGGCCGATGCGGGCGGCCGAGGCGCCCGATCGCGGCATGCGCTTCGACTTCGAGCGCCCGGGCGGCGACCCCATCCAGGCCTTCCTGATCCCCGGCGAGGCCGCCTGCGATCGCAGCGCCATCCTCAGCATCGAGCTCACCAGCGGCCGGGACGAGTACGTCGTCACGCGCACGGCCGTCGATCAGGCGGAGGTACGGGTCCCCATCGCGCCGCCCAAGACCGTCAAGCTGGACGCCGCCTCCGACGCCGAGCTGTGCGTCGCGGCGCTGGGACCCCGCGGGCGCGACCCGCTGTTCGCCCGCTGCCTGGCCTACGCGGCCCGCCTCTGGTCGCTGGAGGCGAACGCGGCAGGAAGCCTGCGCTGACCGTGGCGCGGCGGACCCTCATCCCGATGATCGTCGTGCTGGGCGCCGCCTGCGCGAAGCCGCAACCGGCGCCGCGCTCGCCGGCGGCCGTCGTGGCGCCGCCGCCGGCTCCGGCGGAGCCGCCGCCCGTCTGTTACGCGCGGGGCGCGACGACCGCGGCCTTCGCGGGCGACGTCGAGGCGACCAGCGACCCGAAGCGGTCCGTCTTCGTCCTCGACCGCGAGACGTTCCCCGAGCTGGCGCGCCGGCTGGACCATCCGTCGGAGCTTCAGAAGAAGGACAGCCTGGACCGGGCCATCGTTCACATGGTCGCCCGCCGTCACGTCGACGAGGTCACGGCCTGCGCCGACGCCCTGCTTGCCAAGACGCCCGACCGCACCGGCACGGTGACGACGCGCTTCCTGGTCGGCGCCGACGGCCAGGTCACGCGCGCGCAGGTGACCGCCTCGACGGTGGACGACGCGGACACCGAGGACTGCATCGGCAAGAGTTTGTGCGCGTGGCGCTTCCCGCCGCTGGTGGCGGGACACGCGGTCGCGTTCGAATACCCCTTCGTGATCGCGCCGCGCTGAATCGCCGAGGCCGCGCCGCCCCGCCTCACTGGCGCTGGTAGAACGTGATGCCGACGCCGCCCGCCCCGGAGCCGGGGTCGGAGCTGACGAACGTGTTCGCGTTCAGGAACGCGTAGGCGCCGTCGGCCCTCGTCTCGAACAGCGGGACCAGCGCGCCGATCGGCCCGCAGTTGCGCACGATGATCGTCTCGGTCCCCGCCGAGATCACGTACCAGGCGTCCAGCCGGGTCGTGCCGCCGACCAGCTGGTAGTCGCCGCCCCCGTACAGGACCGACCCCGTCACGCGCCCGCTGACGGTGCCGCCGGTGATGGGGATGATGTTGCGGTTCCCGCGCTTGCTGGTCCCGACGGACAGTGAGGCGCCCAGGGTGACGTTCTCCGTGAACACGCTGGCCCCTTTGCCGCCGGTCGCCGTCGAGCAGTCCCAGGGTTGATGGGCCGCGCCGGCCGGGACCGAGATCTGGACCGTCGGCCCGCCCGCGGCGACCGTCGAGACGTCGTAGACCTCCAGCGCGATCGTGGCGCCGGTCGCGTCGACGGTGCGGGTCCCCGCGAACTTTCCGGTGTTCAGCCAGGCCAGCGCGCTGCTGGTCGCCACCTCGAAGTCGGGCACGATGCGGACCCCGGCGGCCCCCGCCGGCGCGACGCCGCACGTGCGCAGGTCGATGAGCGTTCCGTCGGAGGCGCGCAGGACGTCGATCTGCTCCAGCTCGACGACGCCGTTGGACAGGGTCAGCTCGAAGTCGTAGCCGCCCTTCAGTACGGTGGCCTGGAGGCGCGAGCCGGTCACGGTGCCGCCACCGACGTCCAGCACGCGCCGGTGTCCGTACGGCGTCGTTCCCACGTCCTGGGTCGCGGTCACCTGCAGCGTGGCCCGAAAGACCAGCGTGCCGCCCGCCGGCGGCGCGATCCCGGCGGCCATCCCGCACGCCCAGGACGCATCGGGGACGATCGTGGCCGCGTCCGGCGCGCCGCTGCCGGCGGCTCCGCCCGCGCTTCCGGAGGAGCCACCGAAGGAGCCGCCGACAGAGCCGGCTGGCCCGCCAGCTTTGCCGCCCGTCCCCGCGCGGCCGCCCACGGCGCCCGCGCCGCCCGACCCGCCGCCGGTCCCGATCTGCCCGCCCGCCTGCGACCCGCCGGTGGCCGTGGTTTGCCCGGCAACGCCACCGCTGCCAGGCATGCCCGCGCTCCCGCCGGCGCCGTCGCGCCCCCCGCGGCCGGACCCACCGGTTCCCGGGCTGCCGCCGGTGCCGGGGACCGCCGGGCTTCCACCGCTCGCGGCGCCGGCGCCCCCGCCGCTGCTCCCGCCGCAGCCGGCGATGAGCAGTACGAGGACCGTCAGCGCGCGCTTCGTTCGCATGTCGGGCGATTCAACCCTGGCCGCCGCCGCCTTGCCAATAGGCCGACCGGCCCCTGGCGGATCAGCCGGCGCGCACGATGAAGTTGTTGCGCTTGCCGCGCCGCAGGACCACCAGGCGGCCGTCGATCAGCTCGCGCGTCGTCAGGCGGGTCGTCTCCGTCGCGCCGGCCAGCGGCGTCCCGTTGACGGCCACGGCGCCCGCGGCCAGCTGCCGGCGCGCGTCCGACTTCGACGGGCAAGCCCCGACCTCGGCCAGCAGGTCGACCAGCAGCGCCCCCTCCCCCTCGAACCGCGCGCGCGGCACGCTGATGGCCGGCGCAGCCTCCAGCGCCTCGTCCAGCAGGTCGCCGCCGATCTCGCGCAGATCGCCGCCGCCGAACAGCGCCTCTGTCGCGCGCACGACGCGGCCCAGCTCGGCGTCGCCGTGCACGCGGCGGGTGAGGTCCTCGGCCAGCGCCCGCTGGGCCTGGCGCGCGCCCGAGCCGACCGTGGCCTCCAGGCTCTCGATCTCCTCGCGCGGGCGCAGCGTCAGCCAGCGCAGGAAGCGGCCGACGTTCACGTCAGCCGTGTTCAACCAGAACTGATAGAAGCTGTACGGCGACGTGAGCTGCGGGTCCAGGTAGACCGCGCCCTTCTCGGACTTGCCGTACTTGCGCCCCTCGGCGTCGGTCAGAAGCGGCGTCGTGAGGCCGTGGACCGTCTCGCCGGCCAGCCGCCGCACGAGATCGATCCCCGAGACGATGTTGCCCCACTGATCGCTGGCCCCGCACTGCATCCGGCAGTCGAACCGCTTGAAGAGCTCGTAGAAGTCGTACGCCTGCAGCAGCATGTACGAGAACTCGGTGTACGAGATCCCCGCCTCGCGCGTCTCGAACCGCTGCTTGACGGAGTCGCGCTGGATCATCTGGTTGACGGCGAAGTGCTTGCCGACGTCGCGCAGGAAGTCCAGCAGGCGGACCTGCCCCAGCCAGTCCAGGTTGTCGACGACCTGCACGGGCGGCCCCTCGGCGGCGCTGGCGAAGAACTTCTCGATCTGCGCCCGGATCTTGCCGGTGTTGTCGCGGACCTTCTCCTCGTCCAGCAGCGTCCGCTCGCTGGACTTGCCCGACGGGTCGCCGATCATGCCCGTGGCCCCGCCCACCAGCGGCAGCACCTTGTGCCCGTGCCGGCGCAGGTGAGTCAGCAGCATCAGGGGCACCAGGTTGCCGGCGTGCAGGCTGGTCGCGGTCGGGTCGAACCCCGAATAGACGGCGATCGGCTTCGACAGGACCTCGGCCATGTTCTCGGCGGTGGTCTGCTGGACCAGACCGCGCCAGGACAGCTCGGCGAAAGCCTGCTCGTTGAAGGCCCCGGCGTCGAAAGCGTTCGGCATGCTGACGGTCTCCCTAACATCGTGCGCCGGCCGAGACAAGAAGCGGCCCGGCGCGGTAAGTTCCCGGCCGTGCCCGACCACCCCGTGCGCCTGACCGTCCTGGTGAAGGACTCGCTGGCCGATCTGGTCGAAGCCGCGGCCGCGCACGTGCGCCGGGCGGCTGCCGAGGCGATCGCGGCGCGCGGGCAGTTCCGCATCGCGCTGGCGGGCGGCTCGACCCCGCGGGCCCTCTACCCGCGCCTCGTCACGGGGGTCGACTGGTCGCGCGTGCGCGTCTTCTTCGGCGACGAGCGCGCCGTCGGTCCCACCGACCCGCAGTCGAACTACCGGATGGCGCAGGAGACCCTGCTCGGCCCCGCGGCGGTGCCGCCCGGCAACGTGGTCCGATGGCGCGCGGAGGACCCGGACCTGGACGCCGCCGCCCGCGACTACGAGCGCGCGCTGACCGCCGGGGCGACGCCCCCCTGGCTGGACCTGGCGCTGCTGGGGCTGGGCCCGGACGGTCACACGGCTTCGCTGTTCCCGGGCACGTCGGCGCTGGCCGAAGAGGGCGTGCTGGCCGTGGCGGTGGACGTCCCGCAGCTGGGGACGCGGCGGTTGACGCTCACCTACCCGGCCCTGTGCGGCGCGCGCGACGTCTGCTTCCTGGTGACCGGGCGCGACAAGGCCTCGGCGATGGCCGCCGTCGTCGACGGCGGGCGGCTTCCGGCGGCGCGCCTCTTGCGGCGCGGCGGGCCCGTCACGATCTTCTGCGATCGCGAGGCCGCGAGCGCACTCCAAAATCCGGAGAGGTTCCAGGATCCGGACAGATTGAAAGAGGTGACATGAGCGTTCTGGCAGGCGACATCGGGGGCACCAACGCGCGGCTCGCGCTGTTCGACGCGGGCAGTCCCCAGGCAACCATCGGCGAGCCGACCTTCGAGCACATCTACCCGTCGGCCTCACGGTCTTCGCTGGACGTGATCATCGAAGAGTTCCTGGCCACCACCGCCGCCCAGATGGGCGCCGAGAAGGCGCGCGTCACCCACGCCTGCCTGGGCATCGCGGGCCCCATCGAGAACAACATTTGCCGGGCCACCAACCTCCCCTGGGTCGTCGACGGGCGCGCGCTGTCGCAGCGGCTGGGGATCCCGCGCGTCACGCTGGTGAACGACTTCTTCGCCGCCGCCCTGGGCGTCACGGCGGTCGCCGCCGACCAGCTGGCGCCGCTGGGCGGCGGGCCACCCGTCCCGCGCGGGCCGATCGCGGTGCTGGGCGCGGGCACCGGGCTGGGACAGGCGTTTCTTCTGTGGTCCCCCGTCGAGGACGGGTACCAGGTCGTCTCGTCCGAGGGCGGGCACGTCGATCTGGCGGCGCGCACCCCGCTGGAGTTCGGGCTGGTCCAGTTCCTCACCAACAAGTACGGGCGCGTCTCGTGCGAGCGCGTGCTGTCGGGACAGGGCCTGGTCGACGCCTTCACCTTCCTGTCGGAGGAGCCCGCCTGCCGTGGCCTCATCCGCCCCGAGACGGCGGCCGCCCTGGCCGCGCACGGTCCCGGGCACGATCCCGCGGCGGCCATCTCGCAGCGGGCGATGGCCGGCACCGATCCGGTGTGCGAGATGGCGCTGTCGATCTTCTGCTCGGTGCTCGGCGCGACCGCCGGCAACCTGGGGCTGATGGTGCTGGCGACGGGCGGCGTCTACGTGGCGGGCGGCATCGCGCCGCGGATCCTCCCCTACCTGCGCAAGGGCGCCTTCCGGGAGGCGTTCGATCGCAAGGGGCGCCTGCACACCCTCGTCGAGAAGCTGCCGGCCTTCGTGGTGACCCACCCGCAGCCGGGGTTGCTGGGTGCCGCCAAGGTCGCCATGGGCCGCTAGTCCTCGAGAAACATCGCGCGTGTTGCGCGGCGCTGGACGCCTGTTGCGCCCCGGGCAACGCGTCTCGGGTTTGACGCCCCGCAAGTGGCTGCTTTTGCTTACTGTCAACGTAGAATACGTTGGCCCGATTACTGCGTATTGCTCCGCTCAGGTTACCCGTCTACCTCGAGTGGAGAACGATGCGCGATACGTCGAAGCGAACAATCTGGATCGGAATCGTCGCCGGTCTGGCCGGCGGAGCCGCCGGTTGTAGCGAGCAGACCTCCGCCGTGGAAGCGAGCGGCATCCACGAAGACTTTGCGCTGGCCGGGGTGAATGGCCTGTCGTCCATCAACGGACTGTCGTCGGCCAACGGGCTGTCCTCCGCCAACGGCCTCTCGTCGGCGAATGGGCTGTCCTCCGCCAACGGCCTCTCGTCGGCGAATGGGCTGTCCTCCGCCAACGGCCTCATGACGCTGGCGGACGGCCGCCGCACGGTCTCCTACATCGCCAAGTGCGCGCTGGCCGCCGGGGACACGCTGGTGAAGCAGGACCAGTACGGCAACAACTTCACCTTCGCGGGCGGGCTGGGGCTCGCGCCGGGCTGGAAGACGGGCGCCTGCGACCAGAACTGCCAGGAGCTGATGTCGGCCTGCCTGATGGCCCACGTCAACAGCTACGGCGTTCACTACCCGCTGTGGCTGGACAGCACGGCCGGCTCGATCGGCTGGGGCCTGCCGCCCTCGAACTACAAGCGCGAGGGGACGTTCTTCGGCAACATCATGACCACCGGCAACATCAACCACGGCAGCCTGGCCGGGCCGCTGGGGTACTTCTGCGAGGGGCCGGGCGTCACGGGCGGCAGCCTCGTTGCCGGGCGCATGGGCACCGCAAACGCCCAGTCCGCCATGCCGTTCTACAACGCGTACCTGGGGTCGTCGTGTGACGCGTCCAACAAGTGCAACGCGCACAAGCCCGACGGCGTGAACGTGGACGGCTACAACAGCTGCGCCGACAACGGCGGCAACACGTTCTCCAACACGCTGACGGTCTTCCGCGACCCGACGGTGCTGCCGGTGTTCGACCCCAACTACGTCTACTCGATCCGCGGCGAGACCGGTTCGTCCGGCACGGCGATGACCGTGCAAAACGGCAACTATGCGAACGGGAACCCGCTCATTCAGTGGCGCTACATGGCCAGCAACAAGCTGCGCATCGTCGACAGCGGCGCCGGCAACGGCAGCTTCCAGATCTCATTCTGGGAGAACCCGAACATCTGTCTGGACAACCCGGGCGGCCAGACCGCTAACGGGACGCAAATCCAGCTCTACAGCTGCATGCAGAACGACGCCTGGCAGCAGTGGATGATCAACGTCGACACGTCGACGGGCGCCGCCTACTTGAAGAACGTCGGCAGCGGCAAGTGCCTGGATGACACCGGCTCGACCGCCCCCGGCACCGTCCCCTGGATCTGGGACTGCAACGGCGTGACGAACCAGAAATGGCGCATGACCGTCGGCTACTGGAACCCCGGCTCGGACGGTAGCGCCAACTTCATCAAAGGCCACCCGGACGACGCGTACGTCATGCTGGCGGGCAACGGCGCCGGGAACGTCGCGTTCGACAGCCGCGGCAACTACTTCAACGGCGGCAAGCCGGCGCTGTACTCCGGGATCGACACCAACAAGGACGACAAGTTCATGATCTTGCCGGGGGCGTCGCCGAACACCTGGACGATCAAGACGCAGTGGAACCCCGGCCTGTGCGTCGACAACCCGGGCGGCCAGACGGCCAACGGGACGCCGGTTTGGCTCTGGGGCTGCAACGGCCAGTCGAACCAGAACTGGATCATCTCGAACCGGCCCAACGGCGGCGTCGAGATCAAGAATCAGCAGAGCGGCAAGTGCCTCTTCAACCAGAACGCGTGGGCCGGGGGCCAGGGCGTGAAGGTCGTCATCCAGGACTGCGACGTGAACAACTGGGGCGAGGTCTGGCTGCTGACCACCAACTAGGGGGCTCCCGAAGCAGGACGGCTCGAACGGCCCGGCTCGCTCCCCTCGGGGACGAGTCGGGCTTTTGCCGTTTCCAGGGGGCGTGCCCGACGGTGGCGGTCGCCGCGCTGCGTCCGATTCACGCGCCGCGGGGCGACCTCTGCCAATTACGTCCGTCCGGTCAAGGAACCGCCCGTAACGGTCGATGTCCGGGCCGTGGGGAACGGTCCTCAGGAGGCCCGCGCCGCGTTTGCCGTCGGCAGTGGCCCCGTCCGTCTGGACGGCGACAGCGGGCGCGTCCGGGTCGACGAGCGCTTCGGGCGCATGATCGGCCGTTCCACGGCCATGCAGGTCGTCTTCGACGTGCTGGCCCGCGCCTCGCCGACCGAGGCCACGATCCTGCTGGAGGGGGAGACGGGCACGGGCAAGGAAGTGTCCGCCGAGGCCATTCACATGGGCAGCGTGCGGCGCGACAAGCCGTTCCTGGTCGTCGACTGCGGTGCGATGCCCCCCCAGCTGCTCGAGAGCGAGCTGTTCGGCCACGAGCGCGGCGCCTTCACGGGCGCCGTGTCGTCGCGCCAGGGCGTGTTCGAGGCGGCGCAGGGCGGGACGGTGTTCCTGGACGAGATCGGCGAGCTCAGCATCGACCTTCAGCCGAAGCTGCTGCGCGTCCTCGAGCGGCGCGAGGTCCGGCGCGTCGGCACCAACAACCACGTGCCGGTGAACGTCCGGCTGGTCGCCGCCACGAACCGCAGCCTGCGCGACCAGGTCGCCGCCCAGAAGTTCCGCTCCGACCTGTACTACCGCCTGGCGGTGGTCGAGGTGAAGCTGCCGCCGCTGCGCGAACGCCTGTCCGACCTGCCGCTGCTGGTCGAGCACATCGCGCGCAACCTGGGCGGCAACGTCGACCCCGCCTCGCTGGCGCGCGTGCGGGCCCCGGATTTCCTGGAGGCGCTGACCCGCCACAGCTGGCCGGGGAACATCCGCGAGCTGCGCAACTACATCGAGCGCTGCGTGGCGCTGCGCGACTTCACGCCGCCCCGGTCGACGGGCACGATGTCGACCACGCCCGGACCTGAAACCGCGGTCAACGTCGGCCAGCCGCTGCGCGAGGCGCGCGAGGCCTGGGTGAGCGCGTTCGAGCGGCGCTACCTGGAAGAGCTGCTGCGGCAGCACGAGAACCGGGTCAGCGCGGCGGCACGCGCGGCCGGCGTCGACCGCATCTACTTCTACCGGCTGCTCTGGAAGCATGGCCTGCGCACGCGCGAGCCGTCCGGGCGCGAGCCGGACGACGTCGTTTGAGCGCGCCGGCCGCGATCGCGTTAGAACCGTCCCCCATGGGCGTGCAGCCGCAGGAGCAGCTCACGGGGCGGGCTCTCCTGGCCGGCTGTGGCATCGGCGTGATGCTGGCGGCCGCCAACGTCTACACGGGGCTCAAGATCTCGATCATCGACGGCGGCAGCATCACCGCCGCCCTGCTCGGGTTCACGATCTTCGCGACGTTCACCCGCCTCGCGCGCCGCCCCTACACCGCGATCGAGAACAACATCACCCAGACCACCGCCGCTTCGGCGGCGATCATGGGGTACGCGGCCGGCATGGGCGGGCCGATCCCCGCCATGGACCTGAGCGGCACGCACTTCCCCGGGTGGGCGCTGGCGGTCTGGGGCGCGTCGCTGGGGGTCATCGGCATCGTGGCCGCGGCCCTGCTGCGGCGGAAGCTGATCGTCGAGGACGCGCTGCCGTTTCCGACGGGGAACGCGACCGGCAACCTGATCGAGACCATGTTCGGCGCGCGGGCGACCGCCCTGCGGCGCGCGCGCCTGCTGATTGGCGCCGCCCTGTTCGCGGCCGCCTTCACCTGGTTTCGCGACGGGCGCCCCAAGGTCATCCCGGCCATGACGATGTTCGGCATCTCCGTCGGCGGGATGTCGCTGAACGCGGTCTCGTTCGGGATGAACTGGAGCCCGCTCGTGATGTCGACGGGCATCATGATGGGGATGCGGGCGGCGCTGAGCATGTTCATCGGCGCCAGCATCGCCTGGGGGGTCCTGTCGCCGTGGCTCGTGAGCCACCACGTCGTGGCCACCCTGGAGTTCTCCACCTGCCTGTCCTGGCTGGTCTGGCCGGGGCTGGGCATGCTGATGGCGGGCAGCCTGCTGCCGCTGCTGATGGACTGGCGGCCCATCGTGCGCGCGCTGCGCGACCTGGGCGGCCTGGCCGCCGCGCGCCGTCACCGCGGCGTGGCCCGCGGCGGACGCGCGGGCGCCGCGCTGATGGTCGCCGGGCTGGCGGGCGTCGTCGTCGTGGCGCGCGGTGTGTTCGGCTTCCACCTGCCGACGATCTTCCTGGTCCTGCTGTTCGCTCTGGTCATGGCGGTCGTCAGCTCGCGCGCGACGGGCGAGACCGACCTGGCGCCCGTCGGCGCGGTCGGGACGGTCACGCAGCTGCTGTTCTCGCGCTGCGGCGCCATCGGGTCGATGCTGTTCGCGTCGGTGGCGTTCGGGGCCTCGACGCAGGCCGCCCAGACGCTGTGGGCGCTGAAGGCGGGTCAGAAGCTGAACGCAGCGCCGCGGCCGCAGCTGGCGGCCCAGCTCATCGGCGCGCTGCTGGGGGCGGCGGTGGTCGCGCCCGTCTACGTCATCTTGCTGAAGGCCTACGGGATCGGGACCGAGAGCCTGCCTGCGCCTTCGGCGATCTCCGTCAAGGCGACCGCCGAGGCGATGCGCGGCGGGCTGAGCACCCTGCCCCCCTACGCGACGGTGGCCGGGGGCGTCGGGCTGGCCGTGGGGGCGTTGCTGTCGCTTCTGAGCCGCGGTCGCTGGGCGCGCTTTTGTCCGTCGCCGGCGGCCATGGGCATCGCGATGATCATCCCGCCCGCGCTGTCGGTCGCCGGGCTGATGGGCGTGCTGCTGGCGCGCTTCGCGCAGCGGCTGCGGCCCGAGCTCGACGACGATTCGATGACCTCGATCGCCGCGGGCGGGCTGGCGGGCGAGTCGGTGATGGGGGTGGTGATCGCCGTGCTGGTGCTGCTGGGGATGGTCTGAGGGGGGGACCCAGAGGGGGGGGGACCAGAGGAGGGGGGGACCAGAGGCGAGGACGAGGACGAGGACGAGGACGAGGACGGGTTAGGAGGCGGAGGGGGTCAGGTAGACGCCTTCGGTGTCCTCTTGGGGGGCCCAGTCGGCGGTCGAGAGGATGTCGCCCCCCACGATCTCCTTGCCGTCGGGGGCTTCGGCGGACTCCTTCACGGACGCGCCGGCGATGTGCACGGAGATGTTGACGTGGACCTCGGGGACCGCCGTCGGGCGGACGGCCAGCTCGTCGGCCAGCGCGTGGGCGAGGCCGATGACCTCCTCGCGCACGGTCGCCGCGCTGCCGTCGTCGGGCAGCACGCGCCCGCCGATGATGGCGCTGCCGGTCTGCAGGGGCAGGCCCAGACCCGCGCCCCGGAAGGTCTGTTCCGTCGCGTCCAGGATGGCGGAGGTGTCGTCCAGGACCGCGTCGCTCTCGGCGTCCGCGCCCTCGGCCACGCGGACCTCCACGAAGATCGCGGCTGCCTGGGCGGCGAGCTCGGGCTTGTCGGTCTTGGTCCCGACCGCCTCGCGCAGCGCCTCGATGAACGCCCGCACGCTCTGGTAGCGGCGCTCGGCCGTCTTTTCCATGCACCGGAGAACGACGGCGTCGAACGCCGGCGAGACCGGCGCGGCCTGGCTGGGGCGCGGCGGCGGCGCCTCCAGGTGCATCCGCTCGATGTCGGTCATGGTCTCGGCGCGGAACGGGTACTGCCCCGTCAGCAGGTGATAGAGCACGACGCCCAGCGCGTAGATGTCCGTGCGCGGATCGACGCCGTCGCCGCGGATCTGCTCGGGCGCCATCGTGTACGACGTCCCGAGGCGCGTGCCGACCACCGTCAGCCCCGCCTCCGACGCGTCCGGGTGCATCAGCTTGGCGATGCCGAAGTCCAGCAGCTTGATGGTGCGCGTCTCGCCGCCGGTCTTCACGAAGATGTTGCTGGCCTTGAGATCGCGGTGAACGATCCCCTGCTCGTGCGCGACCTGCAGCGCCGAGCAGACGGGCTCGAGGATCTCCAGCACCTCGGCGGGGGTGAACCGGCCGCGCTCGTTCAGCAGCGTGCGGACGTCGGTCCCCTCCAGCAGCTCCATCACGTAGAACGGCCGCCCGTCGGGGAGCGTGTCGAACTCGTAGATGTCGACGATGGCCGGGTGCTTGATCATGTTGACGGCCTGCGCCTCGCGGACGAAGCGCGTGACCATCTGCGGGGAGGCTGCCAGCTGCCGCCGCAGCACCTTGACGGCCGCCTTGCGGCCCAGGACCTTGTGCTGAGCCTCGTAGACCGTGCCACCGCCGCCCGACGCGATCTCCTTCTTCAGGACGTACGGACCGGCCAGGGTGCCCGGCGCCAGCGCGTCGGCGTCGACCACCGTCGCCGCGTGCTGCAGGACCGAGGGAGTCTGGTTTGGACCCAGCGCCCTGGTCTTGTCTTCGTCTTCGGGTTTGGGGAGCACGGTCATCCTGGGCGCAGTCGAAACCCGCCGCTTCCGGTACAATCGGCCACTCGGCTCGAAACATTTAACGATGATCGATTCCCATTGTCATCTGGAT
>CAZJMY010000197.1:0-2786 GCA_964546845.1 uncultured Myxococcales bacterium
CGCGACCGCCGGTCGCGTTGCTGCCGCCCGCGCCCTGGTTGCCGCCGCTCGCCGGCGCGCCGCCCGTCGCCCCGCCCGTCATGCCGCCCGTGCCGGGGCTGCCGCCGTCGCCGGGCATGCCGCCGTCCGCGATGGGCACGCAGGGCTGCAGCGGGTGAATGATCAGCGTCAGGCCCTGCACGGTGTTCCCGGGACTGACGTTGCTGGCCGTGACGGAGCCCGTGCCGACCTTGCAGTTCTGCACCGGGTCGTCGACCTCCGCGGTCAGCGTGATCGTCCCCGAAACATCGGACGACAGGTAGACGCCGGCCCGGTAGGCCTTCGAGCTGTCGAAGTGGACGCCGTCGAAGCGGGTCTGCTGCTCGCGGCCGGCGCGCACGAGCAAGGTCACGCCGGCAAATGCGACGCTGCCGTCCGACGACTTCACGTCCATGACGACCAGCGACCGCTCGCTGCACGACACGATCACGAACGCCGCCACGGCGCCGAGGACGCACAGACTGGTGAATCGCTTCATCGACATGTCGCGTTCTCCGGGCACGCGGGATCGTGCCGAGACGCCACGACCCCGATCACGATTCCGGTCGCCACCACCGCGCCGACGGCCGTCCAGAACCACCACTTATAATAGAACGGCTTGGCCTCGTCGGAGCTGGGGGGCGTGCTGGTTTCGACGACCGGCGTCGTGCTCGCCGGCGCGGATGTGGGATTTGTCGCCTCCAGCCCCACCGGGGTCGTCGCGCCCACCCCGGTCGGCGGCGGCCCTGCGGGCGGCGGCGCCGCGGGCGGCAACGGCGTGACCGGAGGCGGGGGCGGCGCCGCGGGCGGCTCCGCGGTGGCCGCCTTCGAGGCTTCCTCGAGGTCACGGATGTGCTTTTCGGCGATCGCGCGGCTGGGCGCGTTCGGCGCGGCGTCGTTCAGGAACCGCCGGTAGAACTTGATCGCCTCCGCCGGGTGCCCCATCAGGCGGTGGCACTGGGCGATGTTGAACAGGAAGCTCGCGTCGGGCTTCGCCAGGTAGGCCTGCTCGTACTCGCCGATCGCGTTCGGGTACTTCTCGAGCTTGTAGTACGCGTCGGCCTGTCGCGAGTGTTCGCGCGCCGACTCGGTGCGCGCGTCCGCCGCCGCGGCCGGCGGGCTGCTGGCCGCGAGGACCGCCAGCACGACGACACTCACGGCAAATGGTCTTTGCACTGGGGCGATCGTAAGGAGCTTGACCTCCCGAAGTCAATCCAGCGCTAGACTGCGCTCTTGATGCGCGGCGGGGAGGCGCAGGTGGCCGGCGACGACGGGACGCGCGAACGGCAGCGCGTGCTGCTGCTGTGCGCGGGCGCCGTGCTGATCCTGGCGCCCACGGATCCGCTGTCGCTGGGGCGCTTTTCCTGGCGGCCGCTGGCCGTGCGCGTGGCCTGGTCGCTGTTCATCGCGATCACCGCCGCCAACCTGCGGGGCGCGGACGCCAAGCGGACGCGGGACATGATGCTGGCGCTGGCGGTGCTGTCCGCGGCGCTCTGCACCGCGCTGGCGGCCCTGACGGGCGGCACGGGCAGCTCGCTGTTCCAGGTGATGCTGGCGCTGCCGGTGGTCATCGCGCTGGTGATCCAGGACCAGCCCAGCGCCACCATCGCGGCCGGCGTCACCCTGCTGGGCGGCGGGCTGGGGATCTTGATCGCCACCGGCGCGACCCTGATCGCGTGCTGGAACTGGACCACGCAGGCGGTGGTCTTCACGTCGGTCGCTGCCTACGCATCGGGCGTCTACGGGCGGCTGCACGCGCGCGAGGCGGCGCTGCGACGGGCCACGGCCGAAGCGGCGGCCCGCGCGCGCGCCTCGGAGGCGGCCATCGCCGCGCGCGACGAGTTCCTGGCGATCGCCGCGCACGAGCTGCGCACGCCGCTGACGTCGATGCTGCTGCAGATCGAGGCGGTCGAGCGCGGCGTGACGACCGGCAGCGGCCCGGTCAGCGAGCACATCGGGATCCTGGGGCTGGGCCGGCAGGCGCGGCGGCTGTCCGGCCTCATCGACGGCATGCTGGACGTCACCCGCCTGACGGCCGGCCGGCTGGAGCTGGTGTTCGAGAAGGTCGACCTCGCGGCGCTGGTGCGCGACGCCGCGCACCGCTTCACCGCCGACGCCACGGCCGCGAAGTGCACGATGAAGCTGGATCTACCGGAGCCCCTGGTCGGCACGTGGGACGAGGCCCGCCTGGACCAGATCGTGACCAACCTGCTCGGCAACGCCATCAAGTACGGCGCGGGCGGCGTGATCGAGGTCGAGGGGCGGGGCGAGGCCGACAGCGTGCGGCTGACCGTGCGCGACCACGGGATCGGCATCTCGGCGACCGACCAGCAGCGCATCTTTCACCGGTTCGAGCGGGCCAGCGGCCAGCGCCAGCACCCCGGGCTGGGGCTGGGGCTGTGGATCACCAGCGAGCTGTGCAAGGCGCTGGGCGGGCGCATCACGGTGGCCAGCGCGCTGGGGGCGGGCGCCGCCTTCACCGTCACGCTGCCGCGCAGCTCGCCGGAGTCCCAGGCGGCGCAGAAACCCAGGCTGCCCAGCGTCACGCCGTTCGGCGGACGTTGACCGCGGGGGATCATTTGCGATAGTTCGCGGCGATGCCGTCGCTGAACCTCGCGAGCTACCCCCTGGAACGTCTGGCCGACCAGGTCGGGACGCCCTTCTATCTGTACGACGCCGCCGAGCTGCGGCGCCGGCTGGGCGACCTGGCCGCCGTCACGGCCGGCGAGCACCTGCAGGCGCGCTACGCGATGAAGGCGAACTCGAAC
>CAZJMY010000198.1:0-3960 GCA_964546845.1 uncultured Myxococcales bacterium
CCGCCCACCTTGATGGCTCCTGCAACCTGGAGTAGCTTTCCAGCGTTTCCGCAGGCCCCCTCTGCCGATGCTCGCGCTCGCCTTCACGTTCGCCGCCACCGCGCTCGCCGCCGTTCCTTCGGCCAGCGTCACGTGCGCGGATGGCCCCGCCAGCTGTGACGGCGCCTGGGCCGCGCCGGTCGCCTTTGCCGACGACGCCGCCCAGGACGACGGCGCGCCGGCCGAGTACGCGACGCCGGCCGAGGTCGACTGCCCCGAGCCGCCGCAGCCGGCGCCGGTCCTCGCCAGCGGCGAGTGCAGCGAGTCGCCGGCGGCCTTCTGGTACCGCGTCTCCCGCTATCCGGAAAGCGAGTTGCCGTCCGGCCGCCTGGCCCCGTCGACCCGCCGCGCGCACAACGCCGGCGCCGTGGCCGGCGGCCTCCCCGACGTGGGGCATTTCACGAAGGTGATGACCCAGCCGGTCGCGCTCGTCGCGCTGCCGGCGCTGTTCCCGGCGGTCTCGCGCCGCCTGGATTGCACATCCGCGCAAGCTCTCCCCGCGCGCGCCCTGGCGCCGCCCGACCGCCCGCCTCGCGCGTAGCCGCGAAGCACCGGTTGTGAATTCGACGCGCGTGTGAGGAGCGGGCCGCGCGGCTCGCATGCGCTGGAATTTCGTCGCGCGGCCTTTTGTTTCCGAACGGAGAGAGAGTCATGAACAAAGGGACAGTACTGGCCTTGCTATTGGTGGTGTTGGGAGGCGGCTACGGCCTCGGAAGGCTGGCGACGCGCGACAAGAGCGGGTCGTCGGGCACCGAGGCGGCAGCTGCCACCGGCGGCTCGGCGGCCGGCGACGGCGTCGACCGCGTTCGCGTGCCGCTGGACGGCCCGACGAAGGGGCCGGCGAGCGCGAAGGTGACGATCGTCGAGTTCTCCGACTTCCAATGCCCGTTCTGCGGCCGCGTCATTCCGACGCTGCAGCAGATCGAGAAGAACTACGGCAACGACGTGCGCGTCGTGTTCATCCACAACCCGCTCCCCTTCCACCCGAACGCCGAGCCGGCCGCCGAGGCGGCCATCGCGGCCGACGCGCAGGGGAAGTTCTGGGAGATGCACGACAAGCTGTTCGCGAACCAGCAGAACCTGACGCGGCCCGATTTCGAGAAGTACGCCCAGGAAATCGGCCTCGACATGAACAAGTTCAAGGCGGCGCTGGACTCGCACGCGGGCAAGAAGAAGATCGACGCCGACCTGGCCATCGCCAAGCAGGTGGGCGTGCAGGGGACGCCGAACTTCTACATCGACGGCCGCAACGTCCAGGGCGCGCAGCCGTACGAAGAGTTCAAGAAGGTCATCGACGACGAGATCCAGCGCGCCAACAAGCTGATCGCGCAGGGGACGCCGCCCAGCCAGGTCTACACGGCGTTCATGAAGGGCGCGAAGACCGCGGCGCAGGCCCAGGCTCAGGCCGCCAAGGGCCCGGGCGCCGGCACCGAGGTGTACAAGGTCACCCTCGGTGACGCCCCCACCCGCGGCGCCAAGCAGCCGAAGGTCACCATCGTCGAGTACTCGGACTTTCAGTGCCCGTACTGCGGCCGCGCCGCCACGACGCTGGACACGCTGCTGAAGGACTACGCCAGCGACGTCCAGCTGGCGTTCAAACACAACCCGCTCCCGTTCCACCAGCAGGCCATGCCGGCCGCGCTGGCCGCCGAGGCCGCGCGCGAGCAGGGCAAGTTCTGGGAGATGCACGACAAGATGTTCAAGGGGCAGGTGAACCTCCAGCGCGCCGACCTCGACAAGTACGCGCAGGAGATCGGCCTCGACATGGGCAAGTTCAAGGAGGCGATGGAGAAGGAGAAGGGCAAGGAGCGCATCAAGAGCGACATGGCCGAGGCCGAGAAGTTCGGCGCCCGCGGCACCCCCAACTTCTTCATCAACGGCCGCAACTTCCGCGGCGCGCAGCCGATCGAGGCCTTCAAGGCCGTCATCGACGAGGAGATCAAGAAGGCCGACGCCAAGATCGCCTCGGGCACGCCGCGCGGGCAGGTCTACGCCGCGCTGACGCAGAACGGCCTCGACAAGGCCGCCGCGCCCCCGCCGCCGAAAGCCAACCCGGGTGAGCCGGACTCGAACACCCGCTACCGCGCCGAGATCAAGGGCGCGCCGATGAAGGGCGCCAAGGACGCGCCGGTCACGATCGTCCAGTGGTCGGACTACCAGTGCCCGTTCTGCAGCCGCGTCGAGCCGACCATCGCCAAGGTGATGGACGACTACAAGGGCAAGGTCCGCGTCGTGTGGCGCGACCTGCCGCTGCCGTTCCACCCCAACGCGATGCCCTCCGCGATCGCGGCCCGCGCCGCCGGCGAGCAGGGGAAGTACTGGGAGATGCACGACAAGCTGTTCGCCGATCAGCAGCACGAGGATCGCGCGACGTTCGAGAAGTACGCGCAGGAGCTGGGCCTGAACATGAACAAGTTCAAGGCCGCGCTGGACGCGCAGAAGGGCAAGGAGGCCATCGAGGCCGACGCGGCCGCCGGCGGCAAGATCGGCGCGCGCGGTACGCCGGCCTTCTTCGTCAACGGCAAGTTCCTGTCGGGGGCGCAGCCCTACGAGGTCTTCAAGGCCAAGATCGACGAGGAGCTGAAGACCGCCGACGCGATGATCGCCAAGGGGACGCCGAAGTCCAAGGTCTACGACGTCCTCATGAAGGAGGCCAAGACCGAGGTGGCGGCCGCCCCGGCGCAGGCGCAGGGTGGCGAGAAGACGCCCGAGCAGGACGAGACCGTGTACAAGGTCGCCGCGGGCAACGCGCCGGCCAAGGGGAGCAAGAACGCCCCGCTGCAGGTGGTCATCTTCTCGGACTTCCAGTGCCCGTTCTGCAAGCGCGTCGAGCCGACCCTGACGCAGATGGAGAAGGAGTACGGCGGCAAGGTGCACATGGCGTGGAAGAACTACCCGCTTCCCTTCCACCAGAACGCCGAGCCGGCGGCCGAGGCGGCGATGGCCGCCAACGCCCAGGGCAAGTTCTGGCAGATGCACGACAAGCTGTTCGAGAACAACACCGCCCTCGACCGCCCCAGCCTCGAGAAGTACGCGCAGGAGCTGGGCCTCGACATGGCCAAGTTCAAGGCGGACCTGGACGCGCAGAAGTACAAGGACCAGATCGCGGCCGACACCAAGGAAGGCCAGGCCGTCGGCGTGAACGGGACCCCGGCCGTCTTCATCAACGGGCGCAAGATCAACGGCGCCTACCCGTGGGAGACGTTCAAGAAGATCGCCGACGAGGAGCTGGCGAAGAAGCAAGGCAAGCTCGCCAAGAAGGGGTAAAACCCTTCCGATGAAGCATCCCCCAGCCGCGACACGGCCCCAGGTTGGTGTGTCGCGGCTGCGCCGGCTCGCGCCGGTCGCGTTGACGGCGCTGGCCGTGGCGTTCGTGGCGGTCAGGTTCCTGGCCGCCACCCACGACACGCTGGCCCGCACGCGCGGCGGCGCCTGCCTGGCTCTCAAGCCCGACCCCTTGCCGGCGGTGCTGGCTGGCGGGGCGACCCCCGATTTCCAGCTCCCCGACACGAGCGGCCACACCGTGTCGCTGAGCGCCCAGCGCGGCCACCCCGTGCTGCTGAACTTCTGGGCCACCTGGTGCCCGCCGTGCGTCGACGAGGTCCCCTCGCTGGAGGACCTGGCCCGCCGGATCGACGGCACCGACCTGCGCATGTTGGCGGTCAGCGTCGACGACGACTGGAACGCGATCCGCCGGTTCTTCGTGAAGGGGAGCGCGATGGGCGTCCTGCTGGACACCTCGCACGACGTCCCCAAGAAGTTCGGCACGACGGCCTATCCGGAGACCTTCCTGATCGACGCCGCCGGCCGCGTCCGCTATTACTTCATCAACAAACGCGACTGGTCCCGCCCCGAAGCCGTCGCCTGCCTGGAAAGCTTGCGATGACTTCAGCAGCACCTGTGCCCGTCCCGCCGCCGGCC
>CAZJMY010000199.1:0-6510 GCA_964546845.1 uncultured Myxococcales bacterium
CAGGAAGTCGTTGATGAGCGCCACCAGCCGCCGCATGTTGCCGTCCATCTTGCGGAGATCCGCGATCACCTCCGTCGACAGCACGCCGCGGTGGCCGCGCAGCATGAGATCGGTCCGCGTCAGCATCGCCGCCAGCGGCGAGCGCAGGTCGTGCGCGATGATCGAATAGAAGTCCAGCCGGCGCGACTCGCGCTGGCGGCGGGCCGTGACGTCGCGCAACGCAATCGTCAGCGTCGTCTCGTCCGGGCGCGGCAGGGACCGGACGCTGGGCGAGAAGATCTGCCCGTCGATCTCGATGTCGTCCAGCGGCCGCGACGTCAGCGCCGCCTCGGCGATCTGTTCGGGCGCCAGTGACGGCAACACCTCGGCGATCGGCCGCCCGACCAGCTCTTGCGTCGCGTGCCCCAGGATGCGCTGGGCCTCTGCGTTCACGTACGAGATGAGGTTCTCGCGGTTCACGCTGACCAGCGGATCGGGCGCGTGCTCCAGCAGCTGCAGCACGCTGGCCTCGGCCTTCTGCGCGCGGTCGAGCAGCCGGTTCCACCGCATCAGCGAATCCACCCGCGCCAGCAACTCCGAATCGGCGTAAGGCTTCGGCAGATAGTCGTTGGCGCCCGCCGCCAGCCCTTCGACGATCTCGTTCGTCCGCGAGCGCGTGGTCAGCAGCAAGATGGCCAGGCGTGAATAGTCGACCTCCCCCTCGCGCAGGAAGCGGCACACCTCGATGCCCGACACGCCCGGCATGACCCAGTCCAGCACCAGCACGTCGGGCGCCGCTTCGGCCGCCAGACGCTCGAGCAGCGCCGAGCCGTCGCTGAGCACCTGGACGTCGTAGGAGATCTCCAGGACCCGCCGCCCCCGTTCGGCGTCCAGCGCGCTGTCGTCCACGATCCAGACGCGGGAACGCGGGTTTACCTGCCCAGCCACCTCGCGAACGTAGGGAACCTGATCGGGGGTGTCAAAGCCTAAAGCGAGGAGAACACCTTAGCTTCCACGACCTCTTGACGACCCTAAGGGCCGTTCTTACTTTCGACCGCCGGCTCTGGCTGGCCCCATGCCCGAAGCCCTGATCGTCGACGACAGCAAAGTCATGCGCGAGATGGAGATCGCCTGCCTGCGGGCGATCGACGGCGTCGCGTTCACCCAGGCCTCGAGCGGGCTGGAGGCGCTGGAGCGCCTGTCGCTGAAGTCCTTCGACTTCGTCGTGCTGGACCTCAACATGCCCGACATCAACGGCTACGAGGTCATCGAGTTCATCCGCGGGCAGGACAAGCTGCGCACGCTGCCCATCCTGGTGGTGACGACCCGCGGGGACGACGACTCGCGCGCGCGGGCGCTGGCCGCCGGCGCCACCCGGTTCCTGACCAAACCCTTCTCCCCCGACCAGCTCCTGGCCGAGGTCCGCTCACTGACGGACGCGCGTCCAGGGATTCCGGCGTGAGCGACGGGTTCGACCCGGCCGACTTCATCGCCGGTTTCATCGCCGAGACGGAAGAGCACCTGGCGTCCGCCAACGCGAATCTGCTGGCCGTCGAGGCCGCGGCCGCGCACAACCAGCCGACGCCGCGCCAGATCCGCGAGCTCTTTCGATCCTTTCACACGGTCAAGGGGCTGGCCGCCATGGTGGGCGTGGAGCCCATCGTCGACCTGGCCCACGCGATGGAGTCCGTGCTGCGCGACGCCGACGTGGCCGCCGCGCGGCTGTCGCCCGAGGCCGTCGAGCTGCTGCTGAAGGCGGTCCGCGCCATCGAGACGCGCGTTCAGGCGCTGGGCAAGGGGAAGACGGTGCCGCCCGCCTCCCCCAAGCTGCTGGACGCGCTGAATGGGCTGCGCCAGGAGACCACCCACGCGCTGCCCGTGGAGGGGGCCACGTCGCTGGCCCCCGAGCTCTGGAACAAGCTGGCGGCGGCCGACCGGGTGCAGCTGACCCAGGGGTTGGCCGCCGGGCGCCGGGCGTTCGTGCTGCGCTTCGTGCCCAGCGTCGAGCAGGCGGCCGCGGGCACCACGATCACCAGCATTCGTGAGAAGGCGGCCACCGTCGCCGAGGTCGTGAAGGTCGTGCCGCAGGTGGTCTCCGCCACCGCCGACGCGCCGCCCGGCCTGGCCTTTGCGCTGCTGTTGCTGGCCGACATGGAAGGCGCCGCGCTGGCCCAGTCCCTGGGCGTCGTCGCCGACGCGCTGACGCCCGTGCTGTCCGCGGCGTCCGCGCCCGCCACCCCGTTCGAGGACGCCCTGCCCGACGAGGGGCTGAGCACGGACGAGCAGCAGCGCCGGGGCGTGGTGCGCGTCGACGTGGCGCGCCTCGACGACGCGCTGGAGCGGCTGTCCGCGCTGGTGGTGACGCAGTTTCGCCTGGCGCGCACGCTGGCCGCGATGCGCGCCGCCGGCGCCGACGTCCGCGAGCTGTCCCACGTCGTCGCCGAGAACGGGCGGCAGCTGCGCGACCTGCGGGCCTCGATCATGCGCGCGCGGATGGTTTCCGTCGCCGAGCTGCTGGAGCGGATCCCGCTGCTGGTGCGGGGCCTCAGCCGGGCAACCGGCAAGGACGTCCGGCTGGTGATGGCCACCGGCAACGCCGAGCTGGACAAGGGCGTCGCCGAGCGGATCTTCCCGGCCGTCGTTCACCTGGTCCGCAACGCCGTCGACCACGCGATCGAGTCCCAGGCCGAACGGCGCGCCGCCGGCAAGCCCGAGGCCGGGCTCCTGACGGTCGCCTGCCACGAGCGGTCCGACAACCGGCTGGAGCTCACGGTCACCGACGACGGACGCGGGGTGGACGCCGCCGCCGTCGCCGCGCGGGCCGGCGCGCCGGTCCCCGAGAGCGACGCCGCGTTGCTGGACCTGCTGGCCCGCCCCGGGCTGTCGACGAAAACCACCGTCACGACGACCAGCGGGCGCGGCGTGGGCATGGACGTCGTCCGGCGCATCGCCGTCGAGGAGCTGCGCGGAGAGCTGTCGATGCGCACCACCCGCGGCCAGGGCACGACCTTCGCGCTGCGCATCCCGCTGAGCATCACCATCGTCGACGCCTTCTCGTTCCTGTGCGGCGGCCAGACCTTCGTCGTGCCGGTGGCGATGATCGAAGAGGTGCAGGAGCTCGAGCCCGGGCGGACCATCCGCGGCCCCGATCGCCGCCGCACGCCCCGCGGCGACCCGGACCGGCGGCGCGTGCCGCGCGCGACGGAGATGATGCAGCGCCGCGGCGAGGCGGTCCCGGTCGTTCGCCTCCACGACCTGCTGGGTCTGGACGCGATCGACGTCGCGCGCCCCAAGGCCATCGTCGTGCGGCGCGAGGGCGCGCCCCTGGCCTTCGCCGTCGACCGCATGCTGGGCCAGCAAGAGATCGTCGTGCGCCCGCTGGAGGATCGCCTGGTGAAGGTCCAGGGCGTGTCGGGCACGACGGACCTCGGCGACGGGCGCCCCACCCTGGTGCTGGACCTGCTGGCCATCGGCGAGCAGCTGCTGGCCGCCTCGACGGAGGTCGAGGCGTGAGCGAGCTGCACGTGCTCTGCCGGATCGCCGACGTCGAGTACGTCGTGCCGGCCGCGGAGGTCATGCAGATGGAGTCGTTCACGGGCGCCACGCGCGTGCCGGGCGCGCGCCCCGACGTCGCGGGGCTGATGCAGATCCGCGGGCACGTGGTGCCGGTGGTCGACATGCGCGCCGTGTTCGGGCTGCCCACGATCCCGCCCACGCTGGATTCGCGCGTGATCGTCATGAAGCGCGGCGAGCGCGTGGTGGGGCTGCTGGTCGACAGCGCACGCGAAGTGCTGAAGCTCCGCCCCGAGGAGTTCCAGCCGCCCCCGCCCGTGGTGTCGCACCAGACCGAGGGGTTCGTGAAGGCGGTCGTCCAGACCGGCACGCGGTTCTTGATGTTGATCGATTTCGGCAAGGTCATCGGCGAGGAGTGAGCTCATGGCAATGAACAACAAACCGTCAGGAACGGCGCGCGCCGGGCGCTTGGCCGGTGTCGACGATCTGGTCACCAACGCGCGGCGCGCCGCCCGCGACCTGAGAGACTCGGCCACGCACGCCTCGTCGATCGCGGACGCGGCGACGCGCCTGGCGGCCGGCGGCAACGAGCAGGCAGCGGCCGGCGAGCAGATCCGCGAGGCGCTGGAGTCGCTGGCGGCGGGGATCGAGCAGAGCGCCAGCTCCGTGCTGTCGCTGTCGCGGTCGCAGGCCAACGCGGCCGAGTCGGCGCGCGAGCTTCAGCAGACGCAGGAGTCCGTCAGCGCCGGGCTCCGGGAGATCTCGTCGTCGGTGGGCGCCGTCAGGAAGGACGCGGATTCGCTGTCAGCCTCCGCCGAGTCGACGGCCGCGGCGCTGGAAGAGACGGCCCGCTCGGTGAAGGGCGTCAGCACCAACGCCGAGGACCTGGCCGCGTCCAGCGAGGAGCTGCTGGCCGCCAGCAGCGAGAGCGCGGTGACCATCAAGGAGGTCGCCGAGCGCGGGCAGACCGCCGCCACCGCGATGGAGCAGGTCACCAACACGATCGGCGCGATGGCCAAGGGCGTCGCGCGCCTGGCGGCCGAGGCCGAGGCCGTCGGCGGGCGCGTCAACGAGATGGCGGCTGCCGTGGCGTCGACGGCCGCCTCGGTCGAGCGCGTCTCGAAGGACGGCGCCGAGATGGCGACCGCCGTCGAGGAGACCTCGGCCACCGCCGAGCAGATGTCGCGGTCGGCGCGGGCCATCGCGGAGCAAGCCAAGGAGCTGGAGAGCGGCGGCATGAGCACCGCCACGACTCTGACCGAGCTGGCGGCGTCGGTCGAAGAGGTCGCCGCCATGACCGAGAAGAACGCCACGGTCATCGACGGCAACGTGACCAGCATCGAGCAGCTGACCCGGTCGGCGCACGCGACGTCCCGCGCCGCCGAGCAGATCAACACGCTGGCGGCCACCAGCGCGGCGGCGTCCAGCCAGGCCGAGCAGGCCGCGCGCCGCATCGTCGAGCTGGTGTCGAACACGCGCCGCACGACCGAGCAGGTGAGCGCGACCGCCCGCGAGGGCGGGACCGTGGTCGGACGCTCGATCGCGGGCATGACGGCGATCCGACAGGCCATGCAGGAGTCGTCGGCCGTCATCCGCGAGATGGGGAAGAAGTCCGAGGAGATCGGCGACATCGTCCAGACCATCAACCTGATCGCCGACCGCACGAACCTGCTGTCGTTGAACGCCAGCATCGAGGCGGCCCGCGCCGGGGAGCACGGCCGCGGCTTCGCGGTGGTGGCCGAGGAGATCCGGGCGCTGTCGGACCGGGCCGCGGCGGCCAGCGCCGACATCGCCAAGATCGTGCGCGGCCTGCAGGGGACGGCGCGCGAGGCGGTCACGGCCTCCAGCGACGGGCTGAAGGTCGCAGACGAGGGGAGCCGCCTGGCGGGCGACGCCGAGAAGGCGCTGGGGCAGATCCTGCAGGGCATCGAGGTCGTCAACGGCGGCGTGGCCGACATCGAGCGCGCCAGCGGCGAGCAGGCCCAGGCGGTCCAGTCGCTGGCCCAGAGCACCGGCCGCGTCAGCGAGGAGGGCAAGGCCATCGCGCGCATCGCTTCCGAGCAGGTGGGGGCCAGCCAGGACCTGAGCCAGGCGGCCGTCGAGATGCGGCGCATGGCCAAGCAGACGAAGGAAGCGACCGGCGAGCAGGCCCGCGCCATTCGCGCGGCCGTCAAGACCACGTCGCAGCTGGGGCAGTCGATCCAGAAGGTATCGCGCGCGGCCGAGGAGCAGGCCTCGGGCGCGGGACAGCTGGCCAAGGCCTCCGGGCGGATGCGGGCCGTCGCCCAGCAGACGGCGACGGCCATGACGGAGCAGACGCGCGCGCTGGCCACGCTGAACACGCTGGGCGGCGACCTGGCGGCCGCCTCGAAGCGCCTGGTGACCGGCCTGGCCGAGCAGGCGCGCGGATCCGAGGAGGTCGCGGCGGTGATCGACGCCGCCAAGAAGGAGTCCGCGCAGACGGCGCGCGCCGTCGCCGAGCAGGCCCGCGCCATGGGGCAGATGGAGGTCGCCACGCGCCAGGTGTCCAAGCTGGCCGCCGAGGTCACGAAGGCCACCGGCGAGCAGGCCAAGGCGCTGGACGCGCTGGCGCGGCTGGGCGACGAGGTGCGCCGCATCGCCAAGCAGACGGCCCGCGCCGTCACCGAGCAGTCGGACGCGCTGACCAGCCTGTCGGCGACGGCGACCAAGCAGAACGCCGCGATCGGCGCCATCGCCCGCACGGCCGCCGAGCAATCGACGGCCAGCGAACAGATCACCAAGGCCGTCACCGAGATGCGCTCGAACGTGCGCGAGATTCTGGGCGCCGTCGTGCAGCAGGCGAAGACCTCGGCGGTCGTGGCAGGCGACGTCGCCGCCGTGGCCGCCAGCATCGGTCAGATCAAGGCCGCCAACGTCCAGCAGGCCGAGCTCATCGACGGGCTCAGCGCGGATCTGGCCTCGCTGCAACCCGCGGAAAACGGCGTCTCCGCCGCGGACGAGGCATGACCCCGCCGGCCGCCCGCGCCCCCGCGCCGT
>CAZJMY010000200.1:0-5360 GCA_964546845.1 uncultured Myxococcales bacterium
CATCGCCATCTCGCAGCTGAACCGCGAGGTCGAGAAGCGCGAGGGCAAGCCGCGCCTGTCCGATCTGCGCGAGTCGGGCGCCATCGAGCAGGACGCCGACATGATCCTCTTCATTCACCGGGACGACATGGCCAACGGCGATACGCCCGACGGCGGCGCGCCGACGGCGACGGCCGAGATCATCATCGGCAAGCACCGCAACGGCGGCACCGGCGCCGTGAAGATGACGTTCATCAAGGAGTACACCCGCTTCGAGAATTACGCGGACGACCCCGAGCCCGGCACCTGGGGCGAGTAGCGGCGGCGGCCAGTCTGGCCTACACGCGTTCCGCGCCGTCGCCGCGCGCCAGCTCCCGATCGAACGTCCCCAGCGGCAGGTGACCGGCCTTGCGCGCGATCTCCAGAATCAGGCAGTCGACCAACCCGAGCTTGGGCCGTGCCCGGAACATTCGGAGTGCAGCCGCGACGGTTCCGGGATCCTGCACGACGAAATCCCGATCATTCAGAAGCATCTCGATCCCGTCGCCGATCGCCGCCGGACCGAGCCCGTAGGTCGTGGCCAAAACCCATGCCGCTTCGACGAGGACGACGTGGGACACCCAGGTGCCTCCCGCGACGAAGGCCTGAGCGGCTCGTACCTGGTCCGGATCGTCGCGGACGAGCAGCCGCACGACGACGTTCGTGTCAGCGGCGCGCATATTTGCGGCGCACGTAGTCGCGGATGCCCTCGTCCATCTCTTCGATGGAACGACGCGGTGGCGGGCCGTTGGGGAACAAGACCTTGTGGATGTCTTCGGACGTGTACTTGCCGACGCGTCGAACGAACACCCGGTCCCCCTCGGCGTCCCACTCGACGACTGAACCCGCCGTCAAACCCAGGCGTCGACGGACCTCCGCCGGGATCGAAACCTGCCCCTGGGCTGTCAGGCGTGTCCGGGCGATCGCCATGATTTCTATGTTACCATGGTAATGGATGCGAGGCTGATGCAAGCTCATGACGTGAGCTCTTTTCGGCGCGCGGTGATTTTGGTTGCCGACGGCGTGGGATGCGGAGGGGCCCCGGACGCGGCGGCGTACGGTGACGCGGGGGCGGACACGCTGGGCAACATCGCCCGCGCGACCCGCGGGCTGCGGCTGCCCAACCTCGAAGCACTGGGGCTGGGTCACCTCACGACGATCGCCGGCGTCGCGGCCGCTCCCGCCCCGCGCGGCGCCTGGGGCGCGATGCGGGAGGCCTCGGCGGGCAAGGACACCATCACGGGGCACTGGGAGATGGCTGGGCTCGTGACCGAGACGGCGATGGCGACGTTCCCCAACGGCTTCCCGCCCGCCATCACGACGGCCCTGGCCGCCGCGGCCGGCCGCGGCCTGCTGGGGAACAAGGCCGCCTCCGGCACGGCGATCATCGACGAGCTGGGCGTCCAGCACATGAAGACGGGCGACCTCATCGTGTACACGTCGGCCGACTCGGTGTTGCAGATCGCCGCCCACGAGGACGTGGTCCCGCTGGCCGAGCAGTACCGCATCTGCGAGGCGGCCCGCCTCATCGCCGACCAGCACCACATCGGGCGCGTCATCGCCCGACCGTTCGTCGGGCAGCCGGGCGCGTTCCGGCGCACGTACAACCGCCGCGACTTCGCGCTGGTGCCGCCCGCGCCGACGCTGCTGGACGACCTGCGCGCGGCGGGTCTGGACGTCGTCGGCGTCGGCAAGATCTCCGACATCTTCGCGGGCCGCGGCCTCTCGCAGTCCCTGCACAGCGAGGGGAACACCGACGGGCTGCGGCTGACGCTGGAGGCGCTGAAGACGCTGGACCGCGGCCTGCTGTTCGTGAACTTGGTCGACTTCGACATGCTGTACGGCCACCGCAACGACGTGGCCGGGTTCGCGCGGGCCCTGGGCGAGCTGGACGCCTGGCTGCCCGCGTTCCAGGCGGCCCTGCGCCCGGACGACGTGGCCTTCCTGACCGCCGACCACGGCAACGACCCGACCACGCCCGGCACCGACCACACGCGCGAGCGGGTGCCGCTGCTGGCGTTCGGCCCCGCGGTGCGCCCCGCGCCGCTCGGGACACGCGCCTCCTTCTGCGACCTGGGGCAGACGATCGCGGCGGCGCTGGGCGCCCCGCCCCTGGCCCGCGGCGCCAGCTTCCTGAGCGCGATCGCCACGTGAAGCAGTCGCCGTTGATGACGCCGGCGCTGATCGCGAAGAAGCGCGACGGCGGCGCGCTCGCGCACGGCGAGTTGCGGGCGCTGATCGCCGGCGCCGTCGACGGGACGGTCCCCGACTACCAGCTCTCGGCGCTGCTGATGGCGATCGTCTTCCGCGGGCTCGACACGCGCGAGCTGACCACCTGGACCCGCGCGATGATCGACTCGGGCGAGCGCCTGCGCTGGGACTCCCTGCCCGGCCCGGTCATCGACAAGCACTCGACGGGCGGCGTGGGCGACAAGATCTCGCTGTGCCTGGCCCCGCTCTGCGCTGCCGCCGGCCTGTACGTGCCGATGATGGCCGGACGCGCGCTGGGGCACACGGGCGGGACCCTCGACAAGCTGGAGACCATCCCCGGCTTCCGCACCGCGCTGGACCCCCGCACGTTCGGGCGCGTCCTGAAGCGGGCCGGGTTCGTGCTCGCCGGGCAGAGCGACCGACTGGCGCCCGCCGACCGGCTGCTGTACGCGCTGCGCGACGCGACCGCCACCGTCGAGTCGATCCCCCTCATCGCGTCGTCGATCCTGTCGAAGAAAGTCGCCGAGGGCGCCGCCGGCCTGGTCATGGACGTCAAGGTCGGCAGCGGCGCGTTCCTGCCATCGCTGGAACAGACGCGCGCGCTGGCGCGGACGCTGATCGCGCTCGGCCGCGCGCTGGGCCTGCCCGTGCGGGCCGTGCTGTCGCAGATGGACCAGCCGCTGGGCGACGCGATCGGAAACGCCGTCGAGGTGCGCGAGGCGATCGACGTCCTCAAGGGCGGCGGCCCGGCCGACGTCGTCGACCTCACGCTGCGCCTCGGGGCCGAGATGCTGGTGCTGGGCGGCCTCGCGCGCGACCTGCGCGACGGCGCCGCCCGCATCGCGCGCGCCCGTGACAGCGGCGCCGGGCTCGAGCGCTTCATCCTGGGGACGCGCCTGCAGGGGGGCGACCCGCGCGTGATCGACGACCCCGAGCGCCTGCCCGTCGCGCGGCACAGCCGGGTCATCCGCGCGCCCCGGGCCGGTTTCGTCGCGCGCGCCGACGCCGGCCTGCTGGGCCGCGCCGCCACGCTGCTCGGCGCCGGCCGCGCCCGCAAGGAGGATGACATCGCGCCGGGCGCCGCCATCATGCTGCGCGCCAAGGTCGGCGCCCGCGTCGAGGCGGGCGCGCCGCTCTGCACGATCCACTTCGACGATCCTGCCCGTGCTCGCGCGGCCGCGCCCCAGATCGCCGCGGCCTTCCGCATCGCGCCGCGCGCGCCCGCCGCCGTGCCTTTGATCCGCGAGGCCCTGCGCTGACCCTGGAGACCCCGCGCCGACTGCGGTAGCTTCGGCTCATGCCGGTCCACGGGGCGAGCAACACGGGCTTTGACGATCGCGGCCAGGGGCCGGCGCTGGTCCTGTTGCACCCGTTTCCGTTCTCGCGCGGCATCTGGTCGGGCGTCGGCGACGCGCTGGCCGCCCACCACCGGGTGATCGCCGTGGACGCCCCCGGCTTCGGTGAATCGCCGCTTCCCGCGGGCGGGGCCAGCATCGCCGTCCAGGCCGATCGGGTCGCCGCGCTGCTGGACGGCCTCGGGATCGCGCGCGCCGCCGTCCTGGGGATGTCGATGGGTGGGTACACGGCGCTCGCCTTCGCGATCCAGCACCCGGAGCGCACCGCCGCTCTGGTCCTGTGCGATACGCGCGCCGACGCCGATCCGCCCGCCATGCGCGCCGCCCGCGACGGCGCGATCGCGCGCATCCGCGACCTGGGCGTCGACGCCTACCTGCCCGGCAGCATCCCGCGCCTGCTCAGCCCCCAGGCGCCACCCGCGCTGTGGGCCCACCTGCTCGCGCGCGCCGAGGATCGCGCCGCCAGCCTGATTGCCGGCATCGAAGCCCTGCGCGATCGGCCGGACCGCATGGGCCAGCTGGCGGGTCTGCGCTGCCCGGCGCTGGTGGTGCGCGGCGCGGGCGACCAGGTGACGCCGCCGGAGGCCATGCAGGCGCTGGCCGGCGGGATCGCCGGCGCTCAACTGGTGACGCTGCCCCGCGCGGGCCACCTGTCCCACATCGAAGCGCCAGGGGCTTTTCTCGAGGCCGTCGGACCGTTCGTCACCCGGACCACGGAAGGAGCACGCTCGTGAAGCTCGCCGCGTCGATGTTCGATCGGGTGCAGGCCGCCGCTCGCGCGGCCGCCGACCAGCTGGATCTGGAAGCGCTGGAGGTCGCCGTCGTCCTCGGGTCCGGCCTGGGCGGCGTCGCCGACCGCCTCACGCAAGCGCGCCGCGTTCCGTACGCGTCGCTGCCCGGCTTCCCAGAGACCACCGTGGCCGGGCACCCCGGCCGCCTCGTGGCCGGGCAACTCAGCGGGCGCACGGTCGCGCTCCTGTGCGGCCGCGTCCACGGCTACGAGGGCTATCCCGCCTCGGAGGTGGGCTTCGGGGTCCGGGTCGTCGCCGCGCTGGGCGTCCGGACGCTGATCGTCACCAACGCGGCCGGCGGCGTCGACCCGGCCATGGAGCCGGGGGAGATCGTGGCGATCTCGGACCACATCAACCTGACCGGCACCTCGCCGCTGACCGGCCCCAACGACGAGCGGCTGGGGCCGCGCTTCGTCGACATGACCGACGCCTACGACAGCCGCCTGCGCGCGCTGGCTGTCGCCGCCGCCCCGGGTGCGCTGGGGCGCCCGCTGCGCGAGGCGATCTACGCCGGCATGGCCGGCCCCGCCTACGAGACGCCCGCCGAGGTCCGCCTGCTGCGGACGCTGGGCGCCGGCCTGGTCGGGATGTCGACGGTTCACGAGGTCATCACGGCCCGTCACGCGGGCCTGTCCGTGCTGGGGCTGTCGCTGGTCGCCAACCCGGCGGCCGGCGTGAGCCCGGGCCCGCTGCGCCACGAGGACGTCACGCGCGCGGCCACCGCCGGCGCCGACGCGCTGGGCCGCATGGTCGCCGCCGTCGTCGCGGGATTGCCGCCCGCGTGAAGCGACACGCCTCGCCCGAAGCGCTGGTGGCCGCCGCGCGCGCCGTGCGCCGGTCGGCCCACGCCCCCTATTCGAAGTTCCGGGTCGGCGCGGCCGTGGCCGACGAAGCCGGGCGCATCCACGTCGGCTGCAACGTCGAGAACGCCTCCTACGGGCTGACCGTCTGCGCCGAGCGCAACGCCGTCGCCGCCGCGGTGGCC
>CAZJMY010000201.1:0-6392 GCA_964546845.1 uncultured Myxococcales bacterium
GGCCGTCGCCCTCCCCGCGCCCGTCGCGCCCGCATTCGCCGGGGCGCCGGCCGAAGCCGCGCCCCCCGTCGCGGCGGCCCAGCCGGCGCCGCCCACCCCGGCGGCTCCCGAACAACCCGCCGCAGGCGTGGAGACCCCGACCGCTTCCACGGGCTGCGATCCGGACGCGATCCGGACCGCCCCCTGGCGGGCCTCGCCCGAGGCCTGCGCACAGGCGTTCCAGGCCCACCCCGGCAACGCGTCTTTCGCGCTGGCGGTCGCGCAGGCCGAACACGCCCACGGACGCCTGACCGAGGCCGCCCAGTGGGCGAACCGCGCGCTGGCCGTGGACCCCAACGCCGCCGAGGGATACGTGATCATCGCGCGCGCCGAGCGGCAAGAGGGGCACCAGCCCCAGGCGCTGGCCGCCTACCGCCACTACCTGGAGCTGGCGCCGCGGGGCTGGCACCGCGCCGAGGCGCGCTCGGCGCTGCGGCGGGCCGCCGACGCCCGCTGAGCCCGTTCGAGCGCTCCCGGCAGGACCAGCATCGAATCGCCGAGCTCGTGGGTCAGGAAGCCCGCGCGCTCGGCGTGGGAGGCCGCGGCCGCGAGCAGCGTCGGCCCGGCGAAGGCCGCCAGCAGCTGGAAGTGGCTCTCCCCAGCGGCGTGCGCGCCCGACAGCAGACCGTCGACGACGCGGGGCCGAAACGCCGGTGTGATACGCAGGTCGGTCTCGCCGATGCCGGGCCGCAACCCCTGCGGGTGGGCCGCCGCCCCTTCCAGCGCGCGCACGACGGTGGTGCCGACCGCCACGACCCGTCCGCCGCGCGCGCGCGTCTCGAGCACCGCACGCACCGTCGCCTCCGGGATGTCGTAGCGCTCGCGCAGCGGCAGCGCGGCGTCCAGCGCGGGATCGCCCGTCGAGCTCAGGCCCGCGGCGTGCGTCAGCGACACGATCCGCACCCCTTTGCGGCGCAGCGCCAGCAACAGCTCCCACGACAGCGGCCGGCCCGCGGAGGGCATCTCGAAGGACCAGGGGCGCGAGGCGTAGACCGTCTGGACGGCCCACAGCGGCAGCTCGTGGGCGACGTGGGCGTACTGCACGGGCCGCCCCTCGCGGTAGAGCGCGTCCCACAATGCGTCGCCGCGGCGGTCGAACTCCAGCTCGACGATGCGGGACCAGGTCGCGTCGCGGGCGGCGATGCGGGCGCCCAGCGCGCCGAATCGCAACCACGCGCCGACGGGCAGCTCCGGCGGGAGCGGCCGATCCTCCGTTCGCACCTGCCAGTCGCCGGCGCCGAACAGCACCGCCGCGAAGCGCTCGCCGGCGCGCGCCGCCAGCAGCCGCGCCTCGACCGGCCGCCCGACTGCGTCCTGGCCGCGCAGCGAAGCGGGCAGAGTCGCGGCGTCGTTGACGACCAGCAGCTCGCCCGCCGCCAGGAAGTCCGCCAGGGCCCGCGTGCGGGTCTCACGCAACCCCGCGGCGGGACCCTCGGGGCGAGCGGCCGCGCGGGGGTCGATCACGAGGAGCCGCACGTCGTCGCGCCGTTCGGGATAGGTGCGCGCCGGGTTCACGAGGCGGCCTCCAGGCGGACGGCCACCCGCGCGCCCGACGGCGCCTGCGCCGGCTCGGCGAGCAAGCGCACGATGCGCGCCGCGACCCGCGCGGGATCCGCCAGCGCGGCGCGGTCCGCCTCCGGCATGGCCTGCGCGTGCATGACGGTATCCATCTCGCCGGGGTCGACGCTCAGCACGCGGACGCCCGTCCCCTCCAGCTCCGCCGCCCAGACGCGCGACAGCTGCTCCAGCGCCGCCTTCGACGCGCCGTACGCGCCCCATCCCGGGTAGGGCTCGGTGGCCGCGTCCGACGTGACGTTGACGATCGTGCCGCTGCCGCGCAGAACCATCGGGCCGGCAATGGCCTTCGTCAGTCGGAAGGGGCCCACCAGGTTGACCGCCAGCGCGCGCTGCAGATCCTCGCAGTCCGTGTCCAGCAGCGGGCGCAGCGGAACGGGGCCCAGCGTGCTCGCGTTGTTGATCAGGATGTCGGCGGGGCCAGCCAGCGCGGCCGATTGCCCGGCCACGGCAGCTGCGGCGTCGACGTCGGCGACATCCGCCACGATCGCGTGGGCCTCCCCCCCGGAACGGCGGATGGTCTCGACCGCCTCCTGCAACGGCGCCGCGCGACGTGCCACCAGCACCACCCGCGCTCCCGCCGCGGCCAGCGCCACCCCCAGCGCCTGCCCCAGCCCCCGGCCGCCCCCGGTCACGATCGCGGTCTGGTTCGTCAGCGTGAACGTCATGGCGTGTCCTCCTGATCCCAGGATGACGGGCCCTGCCAATATATCGTCCGTCTTGCCAACATACGGGCAGGGCGCCAAAGTGTTGGCATGAACCCGGAACGCGAGGCCGCCAGTCACCTGGGCCGCAACATCCAGTCGCTGCGCGAGGCGCGCGGCCACACCCAGCAGCAGATCGCTCGGCTGGCCGGCGTCCCGCGCGCGACCTGGGCCAACCTGGAATCGGGCGCCGCCAACCCGACGCTGGCGGTGCTGATCAGGGTCGCCCAGGCGCTGCAGGTCCGGCTGGAAGAGCTGATCGAGGCGCCCCGCCACGTGGGCCGCCTCTACCGCGCTTCGTCTCTGCCGACCCGGACGCGCGGCGCGGTGACGGTCCGCAAGCTCTTGCCCGAGACCATCGCCGGGCTGGAGATCGAACGGATGGAGCTGCCGCCGCGGTCCTCGATGGCCGGGGTCCCGCACACCAATGGCACCCGCGAGTACCTGACCTGCGAGCGTGGCCACATCGAGCTGTCCGCGGGCGGCGCCACCTTCACGCTGGAGCCGGGGGACGTGGTCGTGTTCCGCGGGGACCAGCGCCACGGCTACCGCAACCTGGCCGGCACCCCAGCCGTCGCCTACAGCGTCATCGCGTTCGCGCCGGTCGGCGCGTGAACCCGCGCTGACGCCGGCGCAGAACCTCCGGGAACCTGGATCCCGCTCCGTCGTCTAAGAAAAACAACGAGGAAACGAGACAAAGTTGTACATGATCGTCACGGCGCGCCCCATATTCCGAGGGGCCCCTCATGGCAGTCAAAATCCTCGCGGTCGACGACGTCGAGAGCAATTTGACCGCCCTCGAAGCGCTTCTGGGGGACGCCGACTGGACCATCGTTCGCGCAGGTTCGGGCCGGGCGGCGCTGGAAGCGCTTCGCAAGGATCAGTTCTCGCTGGTGCTGCTGGACGTGCAGATGCCCGAGATGGACGGGTTCGACACGGCCGCCGCGATCCGCGCCGAGGAGAAATCCGGCCCGATCCCGATCATGTTCCTGACCGCCCACGACGCCACCCAGGACAAGCTGGCCAAGGCCTATGCGGTGGGGGCTTCGGAGCTGCTGCAAAAGCCGCTGGACCCTGCCGCCCTGCGCGCCAAGGTGCGAACCATCGCCGACCTGTGGCGCCGCATCGAGCGCGTCCGACAGGAAGCCGAGAAGGACCACCAGGAACAGCTCATCGCGGAGCGGGTCCGCTGGGAGACGCACCGCCGCGTCGAGCGCGAGACGGAGGAGCTGCGCCGGCGCGCCGCCGATCAAGAGAGCGTGGCCGCCTCGGAGCACAAGGCCCGGGTCGAGGCCGAGGAGACCAGCCGGCTGAAGGACGACTTCCTGGCGACGCTCTCGCACGAGCTGCGCACGCCCCTGAACGCGATCCTCGGCTGGACGGCGCTGCTGCGCCGCCGTCGGTTCGATCCGGCGTCGCTCGAGCGCGCGGTGGAGGTGATCGACCGGAACGCCAAGGCGCAAGCCAAGCTGATCGACGACATGCTCGACATCTCGCGGATCGTCGCGGGCAAGCTGCGTCTGGATGTGCAGCCGGTGCTGCTGCAGCCGATCGTCGAGCGCGTCGTCGAGAGCTTTCGTCCCGCGGCCGAACAGAAGAACCTGGCCGTATCCGTGAACG
Organism: uncultured Myxococcales bacterium; assembly: GCA_964546845.1. Lineage (GTDB taxonomy): Bacteria > Myxococcota_A > Polyangia > Fen-1088 > Fen-1088 > JADGRB01. The sequence goes on from CAZJMY010000201.1 coordinate 3,939, forward strand.
TCGACCGGAGCATCCCGGTCGTTTCCGGCGATCCGGATCGCTTGCAACAGATCGTGGCGAATCTGGTCTCGAACGCCGTGAAGTTCACGCCCAACGACGGGCACATCGAAGTGCGCCTCGCACGCCAGGGCGACGCCGCCGTCCTCGACGTCTCGGACGACGGCATCGGGATCCCGGCCGACTTTCTGCCGCACGCGTTCGATCGATTCCGCCAGCGGGACGGCGCCTCGACGCGCGCCTACGGTGGACTCGGGATCGGGCTCGCCCTGGCCCGACACCTGGCCGACCTGCATGGCGCTTCCGTCGCCGTTCACAGCACGGGTCCCGGCCGCGGCAGCGTCTTCACGCTGTCGATCCCCATCCCCACCGCGGCGATTCGCCATCCGGAGAAGGCGGACGTCTCGGTCGCGGCCCCTGCCGCTTCGCTGGCCAGGGTGCGCGTCCTGGTCGTCGACGACGAGCCCGACGCGCGCGAGGTCGCGCGCCACCTGCTGGAAGACGCCGGCGCCGTGGTGGCGACCGCCGTGAGCGCGCGTGCCGGCCTCGAGCAGATCGCCGCCTTCCAGCCGGACGTCATCGTCAGCGACATCGGCATGCCCGAGACCGACGGCCATGCATTCATGCGTCAGGTTCGCGCGCTGCCGCCCGAGGCCGGCGGGGAGACTCCCGCGATCGCGCTGACGGCGTATGCCTCGCCGGACGACGCGCGGCGCGCGCGCGAGGCGGGTTTTCAGGTCTTCCTGGCCAAGCCGCTCGACCCCCGCGCCCTCGTGGCGACGATCGCCGAGCTGCACCGCTCTAGCGGAAGCGAAGCACCAGCAAGGCCGCGCTGACTTTTTGCGAGACGGCGCGCAACCACCCCTCGACGGGGACGGTGACCGCCGGCGGCAGGTGGGGACGCGCGAGATACCCGGCGCCCGCCAGGATCACCACCACCAGAAACGTCCGCAGCGCGGCCTTGCGGACCCAGCGGCCGAATCCGCCGGGCACGGGTGCCGGGGTCTCCGCGGCCGGTGCCTCGGCCGGCTCGATCGCCCGCGCCGACCCGGGGGCGACGCGCGTCATGGCCGCCAGCCGGGCCGAGCGCCCGGCGTCGACGACGGTCGCCGCCGCGTAGACGGGCCGGGTGGCCGCCGTCGGCGTCGAGACCGACGTCGGCGGCTGCCGGCGTTCGGGCGCCGTCGGTTCGCGATCGCGGGCCCCGTCTGGCTCCGGGCCCGCGTCGTCGGCCGTGACCGCCTCCAGCTCGAGGTCGCCCGTCAGCACCTCGATGGTCCCTTCACTCTCGGCGTGCGCCGCGGACTTGATTCCGTCGCGCCCCGACAGCGTCTCCAGCCACCGCTTCAGCGCGGTCGGCCCCGTGGGCTGGCCCAGCTTGATGAGGATGGCGTCGATCCGATCCGCCATCTGCTGGGCCGTCTGCCAGCGCGTGTTCAGGTTCGCCCGCAGCGCCCGGGCGATGAACCGCTCGACGTCGGGGTTGAAGTCGCGCACGAACGCGGAGGGCTTCTCATAGCGCGCCTTGCGCACCTGCATGATGACGTCCAGATCCGTCGCGCCGTCGAACGGCTTCTTCCCCGTCGTGAGCAGGTACAGCAGCGTTCCGACGGAGAAGAGGTCGGAGCGCGCGTCCAGGGTCTCGCCGGCCGCCTGCTCGGGCGACATGTAGGCGAACTTCCCCTTGATGACACCCGTGGCCGACTTCTCGCGCTTGCCGAGGGCCTTGGCGATGCCGAAGTCCGCCAGCTTGACGTCCCCTTCCGCGCTCAGAAGGACGTTCTGCGGCGTGACGTCGCGGTGCACGATCCCCAGGGGCCGCCCGTCGCGCGTCCGCCCGTGCACGTAGGCCAGGGCCCGACACAGCGCGCCGACGATCGACAGCGCGAGCGGCAGGGGCAGCTTGAGCTTGGCCTTCTGGGCCCGCCGGCGCACCTGCTCGAGGCTCCAGCCGTCGACGAACTCCAGCACCAGAAAGTATTCGCTGCCGGAATGCCGTAAATCCAGCACCTGCACGAGGTTGCTGTGGTTCAGGGTGGAGGCGATGTGGGCCTCGTCGACGAGCATCCGCACGAAGCTCGGGTCCGCGGCCAGGGCCGGCAGGATCCGCTTCAAGACCACCTGCTTCTGGAAGCCTTCCACGCCCAGCTGCAGGGCCAGGAAGATCTCCGCCATCCCCCCATGCGCGATCTTTCGCAGCACACGGTAGCGAGCCGTCTCGCGCATCGCCCGGGAGAATACACCGCCAGGCCGATGACGCATCCGTGGCCCCTGCGCGGGCCTCCGCCTCTCATTTGCTGCGGATCGGTGGGTTGCCGCGAATTTTAATCACAACACATGCTCATACTGGACAGTCGCTAGGGCCAGCAGCGGTTGTGTCTTCACGGGCGGCGGGTCACGTCACTTGGGCAACCTCCAGCACGGAGCCACATGTGAGACTTCCAAACGTATGGGCAC
>CAZJMY010000202.1:0-1676 GCA_964546845.1 uncultured Myxococcales bacterium
GCCGATGAGCGCGATGATGCTGAAGTCGAAGTGCAGCAGCATCAGCGCGATCAGCGCCCCGACCGCCGCCGACGGCAGCGTCGACAGGATCGTGATCGGGTGGATGAGGCTTTCGTACAACATCCCCAGCACGACGTAGACCGCGAACAGCGCGGCGCCGATTAACCAGGGTTCGCTGTTCAGCGACGCGCCGAAGGCCTGGGCCGTCCCCTGGAAGCTGCCGTGCACGCCGGAGGGGAGGCCGATCTGCCGCATGGCCCCGTCGACCAGCTTGACGGCGTCCCCCAGCGCGGCGCCGGGCGCCAGGTTGAAGGACAGCGTCGTCGCCGGGAACTGCCCCTGGTGCGTCACCGAAAGCGGCGTCGCGGTGGGGTGGATCTTGGCGAGGCTGGGCAGCGGGACCAGCTGCCCGCCGGGCGTGCGGACGTAGATGTGAACCAGCTGATCGGGGCTGGCCTGCTGGGCCGGGATCGCCTCCATCACGACGCGGTAGTAGTTGAGCGCCGTGAACGAGGTGGCCACCTGCCGCTGCCCGTAGGCGTCGTACAGCGTGTCGTCGATGGCCTGCGACGTGATGCCGAGGCGGCTCGCCGTGTCCCGGTCGACGTCCACGGCCAGCTCCAGCCCCGCCGTCTGCTGGTCGGTCGTGACGTCCTTCAGCTGCGGCAGCGACTTCAGCTTGGCGAGCACCCGCGGGCTCCAGGCCTGCAGCTCGGCGAGGTCGGCGTCCTCCAGCGCGTACTGGTACTGCGTGCGTGACATGCGGCCCCCCACGCGCAGGTCCTGCACGGACTGTAGGAACAGCGAGACCCCGGGGATGTGGGACAGCTTGGGGCGCAGCCGCGCGACGACCTGGTCCGCCGTGCTCTTGCGCTTGTCGTAGGGCTTGAGGCTGATGAACATCGTGCCGGTGTTGCCGGCGCCGCTGGGGCCGCCCACGAAGGCGATGACGTGGTCGACGTCCGGATCCTGCTGGACGATCTTGTTCAGCTTCTCCTGCGCGGCGCGCATGGCCGTCGAGGAGATGTCCTGCGAGGCCTCCGAGAAGCCCGACAGCATCCCGGTGTCCTGCTGGGGGAACAGCCCCTTGGGGATCTTGACCGCCAGGAACACCGTCAGCCCGACGGTGCCGATCGTGACCAGCAGCATCAGGAACGAGTGCCGCAGCACCCAGCGCACGCCGCGGTCGTAGCCGCGCACCAGGCCGTCGAAGAACCGCTCGGCGAGGCGCCCGAACCGCCCCGGCTTCTGGTCCGCCGCCGGCCGCAGCAGCCGCCCGGCCATCGCGGGCGTCACGGTCAGCGAGACGACGGCCGACAGCGCGACCGCCACGCTGAGGGTGACCGCGAACTCTCGGAACAGGCGCCCGATGATCCCGCCCATCAGCAGGATGGGGATGAAGACGGCGATCAGCGAGATCGTGATCGACACGATCGTGAAGCCGATCTGGCGCGCCCCCTCCAGCGCGGCGTCCAGCGGCTTCATCCCGTCCTCGATGAGGCGGGCGATGTTCTCCGTAACGACGATGGCGTCGTCGACCACGAACCCCGTCGAGATCGTCAGCGCCATCAACGACAGGTTGTCAAGGCTGTACCCCAGCAGGTACATGACCCCGAACGTGCCGACCAGCGACAGCGGCACGGCGATGCTGGGGATGGCCGTGGCGCGCGCGCTGC
>CAZJMY010000203.1:0-16760 GCA_964546845.1 uncultured Myxococcales bacterium
GCCCGGGTCGGGGGTCATCTGCGTGAACGGCGCGGCGGCCCACCTGGCGCGGCCGGGCGACATCGTCATCATCGCGACGTTCGCCGAGGCGGCCGACGAAGCGGAGGCGCGCGCCTGGACCCCGATCGTCGTGCACGTCGACGCGCAAAACCGGATCCTGCCCATCGCGGGCGAGGTCCCGGGCCCCGAACGCCGGCTGCAGTCCGTCTGAACGCGCGCATGTCCCGGGTCGACACGCTCCGCGCGTTCATCGCCAGCAAGCCGCAGGATCCGTTCCCCAAGTACGCGCTGGCGCTGGAGTACAAGAACAGCGGCAAGCTGGCCGAGGCGCGGGAGCAGTTTGAGATCCTGCTGCGCGAGCACGGCGATTACGTCGCCGGGTACCTGCACGCCGGCAACACCCACCTGGCCCTGGGCGATCGCGCGGCCGCGCGCGCCGTGTACGCGCGCGGGATCGAGGTGGCGATCCAGCGGGGCGACAGCCACGCGCGCGGCGAGCTGGAAGGCGCGCTCGACGCCGTCGGCGGTGGCTGATCAGCGGCTGCTGCTGCGCCGGCGGGTCTTCGCGCCGCGCTTGGCGGCTTGCGACCGACCCTGCGCCCCCTTCGTGGCCGCCCCCTTCTTGGCGGCGCGCGACCGATCGGCGCTGCTGCGGCGCTGAGCGGCGTTGCGCCCCTGGCGCGACAGCGCGCGCGTGCTGGCGGCGGCCGAACCTTCGCGGCGCAGGGCGCGGGTGGTGGCCTTCCGCCGGCGGGGTGACGACGCGCGCGGCTTGCGCCGCCCCTGACCGGTCGCCTCGTCGCGCGCCGCCGACTTGCGCGTTCGCTCCGAGGTTTGCCCGCGCCGGGGCGCCTTCAGCGGCACACCAGCGCGGCGCGCTTTCGACAGGCCGATGGCGATCGCCTGGCGGGGCGAGCGCGCCCCGTGCTTGTGCTCGCGAATGTGATCCATCTCTTCGTGGACGAACTCGCCGGCTGCCGTCGAGGCGCTTTTGCCTTGCCGCAGGTCGCGCTTGGCCTTCTGCACGGTGCTCTTGGTTGGCATAGTGACAAACGTGAATCGCGAGCGCCGGGGCACAAGGGGCGGATGGACAATCCGGGCTGGCCTGACCGCGATCCTCGTGGCGCGCGCCGCGCTGGCGCAGGCGCACGTCTCCTGCGCGGCCCCGACGGGCGCCGAGCCGCAGCTGGGGGAGATCGACGGGCACGCGCGCCTGGAGTGGATCGACCATCGCCTGGCGCACGAGGCCCCCCGTATGAGTTTTTGGAACTGGGGGTGGGGGATCGGGATTGGCGCGGCGGGCGTCGGAACTCTGATTGCGGTTCCGTTCGTCAATCCGGACGATCGCATCGATTACTACACGGGCGCGGGAGCGGCGGCGATCGGCGTCCTGCCGTTCGTGCTGTCCCCCCCCAAGGTGATCGCCGATTCGCGCGAGCTGCACGCGCAGCTGGCTGAATCGCCGCCGCGCAACGACGCGGACGTGTGCCGGCTGCTGGCCGACGCCGAGCAGAGGCTGGTGCGCGACGCGCGCAACGAGCACTCCACGACGGCGTGGTGGGCCCACGTGGGAAACGCCGTCTTCAACCTGGGCATCGTGTTGTTCGAAGGGTTGGGCTTCAATCACTGGACGGGCGGCCTCATCAACGGCCTCTCGGGCGCGGCGGTCGGCGAGGCGGTGATCTTCACGCAGCCGACGGGGACAATCCGCGACCTCGCAGCCTATAATCGGGGGGACCTCCATCAATGACGGCGCCGATCGCTGGTACAGCCGCGGGCTTTTCGTTGATCGTGCACGGCGGCGCCGGGTCGCTGGCCGATGACGGCGATCCGGACGGCGCGGTGCACATCGCCGGATGCCGGGCAGCGGCGCGCGCGGGCCACGGCGTGCTGAAGGCGGGCGGATCGGCCGTCGATGCGGCGGTGGCCGCGGTGACCGTGCTGGAAGACAACCCGATCTTCAACGCCGGAACGGGGTCGACGCTGACCGAGGAGGGGACCGTCGAGTGCGACGCCTCCGTCATGAGCGGACAGGGGGCCGCAGGCGCGATCGGTGCCGTGCGCGACGTCAAGAACCCGATTCGCCTGGCGCGGCTGGTGATGGAACGGACGCCGCACGTGCTGCTGGTCGGGGCCGGCGCCGAAGCCTTCGCCGCGAAACAGGGCGTGCGGCGGCTGGACGCGGGCGCGCTGGTCACCGACCGCATGCGGGCGAAGTGGCAGGCGGCGCGCGCGGCACGCGGGGGACCGGCGGGGCACGGCACCGTCGGGTGTGTCGCGCGCGACGCGCAGGGGCACGTCGCGGCCGCGACGTCTACGGGCGGCACGTTGCTGAAGGTCGCTGGGCGCGTCGGCGACTCCGCGATCATCGGCGCGGGGACCTACGCCGACGATCGGGCGGGCGCGGCGTCGTGCACGGGGCAGGGGGAGGCGTTCATGAAGGCGGCCGCTGCCAAGATGGCCGTCGAGGCGATGCTGGCGGGCGCGCCGCCCGACGCGGCCGCGCGCCAGGCGTTGGCGGCGGTGCGGCGTTACGCGGGCGACGGCGGGATCATCTGCGTCGACGCGACCGGGCGGGTCGGGTTCGCCTTCAACACGCCGGCCATGTCGCGCGCCGCGATCAACACGGCGGGCGTCGAATCGTCGGGCGTCTGACGGCTACGGAACGATCGCGGAGCAGCTGCTGCCGCACTCGAACGTCGCCGAGAGGCAGGACTTGTCACCGATGCAGGCCTCGCAGGTGTCGGCGGCCTGCTTGACCGAGTCGTCGTGCGCGGCGCGCGCGCGGCATACGTCGCGGCACTTGCCCACGTCGTAGCCCTGGTCGTAGCAGTCGTGGTAGCGCTGGCAGACCGACTGACAGTCGAACGCCTCGTCGGCTGCGTCGCAGCTGAGGAACGTCGCGGCGACCAGGAAGGCACCAAGCAGGCCCGTAAGGCATTTACGCATGCGCCGAATGTGCGCGCGTGTTGGCCGATGGCAAGGGCCGCGTCGGTTCATGGCGGCCGTCACGGGATCGGGAGTGGTGCGCGCTTGTGCAAGCGTGATGCGCGCTCCACCTTCTTTTGCGGCGCAGGCTGAGCGGCTGCGCGCAATCGAAGAAGGAGCGGATCATGGATCGTGGTGACAGCGGGTTTTCGCGCCGAGAGGTGGTGTACGGCATCGCGACCGCGGTGGCGGCCGGCGTGGCCGCGTCACCGGCGGTCGCCGCGGAGCCGAAGGCGGGCGGCGCCGGTGGCGGTGGCGGCCACGGTGCGGCGCCGGCCGGCCTCCCCAACCCCGTGACCGCCCATCCCAAGCCGCCGTTCCCGCGGCAGACGCAAGACTGGCCGGGGCTGCAGAGCAAGATGACCCCGCGGCCCGACTGCGGCGAGCGCAGCTATCGCGGCACGGGCCGGTTGGTCGGGCGCAAGGCGCTGGTGACCGGCGGTGACTCGGGCATCGGCCGCGCCGCCGCGATCGCCTTCGCGCGCGAGGGCGCCGACGTCGCGATCAATTACCTGCCGGCCGAGGAGCCGGACGCACGCGAGGTCGTCGCGCTGATCAAGGAGTCGGGACGCAAGGCGGTCGCCGTTCCGGGCGACCTGCGCGACGAGGGCTTCTGCCGACAGCTGGTCGCGCAGGCGGCTCGCGAGCTGGGCGGCCTCGACATCCTGGTGAGCAACGCCGGCAAGCAGCACGCGGTGGAGCGAATCGAGGACCTGACGACCGAGCAGTTCGACGCCACCTACAAGACGAACGTCTACGCGATGTTCTGGCTGTGCAAGGCGGCGATGGCGCACATGCCGGCGGGCGGCGCGATCATCAACACCGCGTCCGTCGAGGCTTACGCTCCCGAGCCGCACCTGCTGGACTACGCGTCGACCAAGGCGGCCATCGTGACCTTCACGAAGGCGCTGGCCAAGCAGGTCGCCAAGCGCGGCGTCCGCGTGAACGCCGTCGCGCCGGGCCCTTACTGGACGCCGCTTCAGGTCACGGGCGGCCAGTTCCCCGACAAGCTCGTCAACTTCGGCCAGAACACCCCGCTCGGCCGCCCCGGCCAGCCCGTCGAGATCGCCCCCGTCTACGTCCTCCTCGCCTCCGGCGAAGCCACCGACATCACCGGCCAGGTCTTCGGCGCGTCAGGCGGCCGCGGCGACCCCTGACGGAGCCGTTCGGACGCCCTTCACCCCCAGCCGCCTCGTGCGGTATACATTCGTCCCTCACTCCACCGCCGGAGTGGCGAAACGGTATACGCAGCGGACTCAAAATCCGCCGCCCGCAAGGGCTTACGAGTTCAAGTCTCGTCTCCGGCACACAGCGAAGTCGTCAAAATCCGGCCGCGACGTCGACGAGGCCGGCAGGGAGCAGAAACGGCGCGGGCGCTATGTGGTCGCTCCCCGCGAAACTGCCTGCGTTCTCGCCCAGGTCGCCGCGCCTGGTCCGCGGCGAGCGGAATTTCTCTGGGCGCGACTGGTCGACGGGAATGAATGCGCGCGCGCCAGGACGGAAGTGGTCGAGGCGATCACCGCCCGCGCCCTCCAGGGCGGCAGCGCGGGCGGGCAAAGACCGCCTCTTCGTTCACGAACCGACGCTACTGGGGGCAGCCGGTGACGGAGCTCGAGCAGTAAGGATTCGTGTTCCCCGTCGCAGTTGCGCCCGTTATCGAGCAGGGAATCGAGCTGGACACGATGGAGAACCCAGTGTCCGAAGTGTTGCTATCGAACTCCGACGGGTAGGAGCCCGAGATCGTACCCACTTTGCAAGAAGGGCTGGGAACGCCCGACACGACGGTCACCCACACGGCACCGCCATCGCCGCTGCTGTAATTGTTTTGCAGCAGCGTGCTCTCGAGATCGAGCCGTCCATTGCTCCAAATACCACCACCCGTACTGGCATTGTTGTAGGAAATCGCGGAGTTCTTGGCGACGAACTTGGCGACCCACCAGGTGCTCGAACCGGTCAATCCGTTGACGTTTTGAACGCCGCCCCCCCAGTACCCATTATTCAAATAGATGAGCGTATTTTGTATCAGAACCCGGCCTCCGAAATTCAGAAGCGCGGTGTTGTTGAAGGCGGCGAGGATGACGTAGGTCAGCTCCAAATTGTTGTCATTCAGGTTCGTGTCGCTCTCGCCCTCGACGTAAATGCCGATGTCATAGTTTGAAGGACCGCCAGCGAGTTGTAGGTTGTCCATTTTTACCACGGCGTTCGGGTTGGTAATGTGGATCACCTGACTCTCGAAGTCAGCCGAGGCTTGCAGGTTCGTCGTCCATTTGCCCGCTCCATGAATGGTCATGCTCCTGGTGATGGTAACGGCCGAGGTGATGTTGAACGTGTTGTTGTTGGGGTCGTTGGGAATGACGATGGTGTCGTTGGTCCCGTAGGATCCCGACGCCGTGCATGGTGACTGAGTCGATCTTGAATTAATGGATGTAACGGCCTTGACGAAAGTGCACGGGTTTGCGTTGTGGTTCAGCGTTATCGTGGCTGCCTCCGCGGTCGAAGCGGCGGCGACGCTCAGAAGCAACATCGTTGCTAGGGTCGCAAAGCGCAACTCGGTCGAAAAGATCCATCCGCTCGTTGAATCCATTGTTTTCTCCACTCTCGCCCATTCCATTGCACGCAGGACCATTCCTGCGCGGGCACTGTAGCTCACGCCAATTGAGAGGTCTACGAAGCGACGAGCGTAAGGAGCGAGCATTTGTGGTGCTGTTGCGGCCTCAAATGGACCGCTGAGCGAACTTTGCGGGGGCTAGGTTACTTCGCCCCAGCCAATCGTCGGCGTTGCCGCGCGCGCCGGCAAAAATTTGCCGGGTCGAGGCCAAGCCGCGCCTTTGACTTTGGTGTCCGAGCCGCGTCAACTCAAAATCCGCCGCCCTTGCGGGCTTGCGAGTTCAAGTCTGGTCTCCGCCTTCTTCGAATCACCGGCTGAATCGCAGGCGCGCCGCGGGTTCAGTCCGGTACGACCTTCTCAGATGCTTGCCACTGGTCTGCCGCGCGTGAGCCGGGGACGCGTCGTGTGCATCGCGCTGCACGCGCGACACGGATTCGCGCACACACGGCGGGACCAGCGGGCCAGTCCCTGCGCGAGGCCTCCGCATCGTCTGACCGTCTCAAATCCACCGCCCTCACGGGCTTACGAGTTCAAGTCTCGTCTCCGGCACAAAGCGAAGTCGTTGAGGAATTCGTCGACGAGGACGCATCCGCCACACCGTCAACGGGCGGAAATGACAGGCCCCACCGGACGGCGCTACCTGGTCAAGGTGAGCGCTCGCCAATCACGCAGAAGCCGTTGCCGAACGGGTCGCTGCAGAACGCCGCCGGCATCGGCCCTTCCGTTCGGAACTCGTTTTCTATCCGGCCGCCGTGGGCCTGCACGCGCTCGAGAGTCGCGTCGAAATCGGATACGTGAAGATCGACGTGCACCGGTGTCCAATGGCGGCTGTAACGGCGGCGGTCCGTTGCGCCGGGGGAGGGCGCCGTGCCATCGGCCTTCTCGTGCATGCAGACGGTGACGTTGTTCGCGTCGAGCACGGCCATCGTCGGGAAAGGGCGCGCGGACTCGACGAATCCGAAGACGCCCCCGTAGAACGTCAGGCCTTGGTCCAGATTCGGAACGTCGATGCTGACGTGGACGCTGGTCCTCGGTTTGTCAGATACTTTCTTCTTGCTCACGACACGGCCCTCCAGCGCGCGACACGTTCGAGGCGCGCATACGAAGCCTCCATCCCGTGCTCCATTCCCGACGCCAGCATGGCCTTGCGCGCTTCGGCGCTGGGCAGAGACATGCGCATGGTCATCAAGGTTCCTGCGCCGTCCTTCTCGAAGGTGGTGATGACGTGGTTGTCGGGGGTCACAGCAGGCATGTGCATCCGTTCGATGTGCACGATCCGGTTGGGCGGATCCAGCTCGACGAATTCGCCCGTCAGGAAGAACCCGCCGCCCTTCCCGTTCGACCATTCGTACCGGATCGCCCCGCCCGGCCTCGCGTCGACGCGGCAAACCGGCATGCTCCACCCCTCGGGGCCCAGCATCCATTGTCGGATCAGCTCCGGATCGATGTGGGCGCGGTAGACATCTTCGGGAGGCGCGGTGAAGCGGCGCTTCACCACGACGAATCGATCGCCCTCCGTCGTCAACGTCAGTCTGCTCATGTGGGTTTGCCCTTTCGCTGTCGGCTCATCGCAAGCACTCGATCGAGCCGTCGGTAGTTCTGCTCGAGTGCGTTCCGCAACATGTGGAGGTAGGCGTCCAGCTCGGAGAGCCCGCCCGGCGCGAGGCGACAAGGCCGGCGCGCTCCCTCGACGCGCTGAACCACCAGGCCGGCTTCCGAGAGCACGCGAATGTGACGAGAGACCGCCGGCTGCGAGATCGGCAGCGGCTCCGCCAACTCGGATACGGTGGCCTCTCCCAGCGCGAGCCGCGCAAGGATCGCCCGCCGCGTGGGATCATTCAGGGCCGCAAGGGTGACGTCGAGCGCGCCAGGCGACTGCATGGAGCTTATATAACCGAGTCGTTATATAGACGCAAGCGAATGCTGCGGTCATCCCCCCAAGCCCGCTTGGTCCGCCTATGCTGGCCGTGCGAATGGAGAGCCCCATTTCGCGCCGAGGAACAAAGCCGTGACATCGCCGTCCAATAGGCTGTTTGCTGTGGCTGGGTTGCTCCTGGCCTGCTGCGGCGGCATCCGCAGCGCCGCACCGCCGGCTGCCGTGCCCCCGACCCCACGCGCCGTTGCGACTGCCGCGCCGCCGGGTGTCGCGCGCTTTCGCCTGCGCCTGTGCACCGAGGCGCCCATCCACCTGCAAGGACCGCCCGGCGAGCGCCAGTCCCGCGGGTGCGTCGCCGCGTTCCGCCAGCGGTTGACCGATCCGGCCGCGATCCGGTCCCTGGGCGCGGCTGAGGTTCAGCGCCGCTATCTGATCTATGCGCCGCCCAACCTACCGGACCACCCGGTGCCGTTGGTGCTGGTCTTCCCAGGGTATTCCAGCAGCGCCGAGTCGGTGGCGTTCTACACGACGCACACCCGGTTCGAGACGCTGGCGGATCGGGACGGGTTCATCGTCATCTATGGCAACGGGCTGCCGAACCCGCCGACACCGCGCGAGCACGCCTCGGTCCCGCAGGGGGGATTCCTCTCGGGATGCCTGTTGCCGCACGACGGCGAGGGGATCGACGTCGCGTACGTGCGCCGGCTGCTCGACCAGGTCTCGGCCGAGCTGCCGATCGACCGCGCGCGCATCTACGCCACCGGCATTTCCGCCGGCGGCGGCATGTCCTTCCAGCTCGCGCTGGAAGCGCCGGATCTGGTGGCTGCCATCGCGCCGGACGTGCCGATCCCGTTTCAGCCGTCCGGCGGGTGGCGGCTGTTCTGCCACCCGAAACCCGGCGCGGAGCAGGTCTCGATCGCGATGGTGGCGGCCACCGACGACCCCTTCATCTCATATGGTCCCGGCAACTCGCGCGAGTACCCCGAGGCCCGCTACCCAGGCATGGAGCAGACGCGCGACGCCTGGCTGGCGGCGCTGGGGCTCTCGGGACCGCCGGAGATCGACAGCATCCCCGACGTCATGTCGGGAGACTCGTACCAGCCGGAGACCGGCCGCGCCAGCAGCACCATCGAACGCCAGCGGTACCGCCCCGGGCCCGATGGGCGCGAGCTCTGGTACTACAAGGCCGTCGGCATGGGGCACGCCTGGCCCAGCCCGGTGCAATCCTGGGCGGGCCTATGGGCGCGCTTTGGCAAGAACAACCAGGACCTCGACTTCGCCGACGAGGCCTGGAGCTTCTTCCAGCGGCACGCGAAGGGCGCCCGGCCCCAGCCGCCGCTGCCGGTTCGTCCCTGACCGGAAACGGCGCTCAGCCCCGCTGGCTGCTCACGCTCCGTTGCGGCTTGCTCGGCACATTGGTGTTACGGTTGTGTTGGCGCTGCTGAGGTGAACGCAATCAGCCGCGCTCGAGTGGTTGTGGATTGCGCGTGACAGCGTCGGTCAGCGGGAGGTCGGGATGGACATGCATCGTCGATTGGCTGGCGTAGGAACCGTGGTGTTGCTTGCGTCTCTGACGTTGGCAGCAAAGTGCCCTCCGGTGGGGGACTGGCCGCCGGGGCGCGGGGGACACGATGCCGGCGTCCGGGACGGTGGCGCGCGCGACGCCGGGTCGATGGGGGGGACCGGCGGCATCAGCGCTTGCACGGGGTCCGATCCGAACGGTGTCTGGACCACCGAACACCCGGACCTCCCGGTCATCGGGTTGACGGCTCTGGCGGCGAACGACGTCTGGTTGTCGACCGCTGACTCCGTTCAGCACTGGGACGGAAGCTCCTGGATTCCGATGCTCACGCGCACGACGGGCGTCCCCTTCGGCCCGATCTGGGCTTCGGGGCCAAACGACGTCTGGGTTGCCGGGGACGAAGTTCGCCGGTGGGATGGAAGGACCTTGACCGACACGATGTTCCCGGTTTCCAATCCGGTCGCCCAATTGTGGGGGCTCGGGCCCAATGACGTCTGGATCGTCGCCACGCGCGAATTTGAAACGTCGAATCCCGTTTACCACTGGAACGGAGCGGGCTGGGTAGAGACCGGCGCTGCCTCCGGACTGACGAATCTCGGAGCTCAGGTCACCATTTTCGCCGTCTGGGGCTCATCTGCGAACGACATTTGGGCATTCGGCCTGGCGCTGCCCCCGAACGCGGTGACATATTCCGCCGCCGTTCTCCGCTGGCAGGACGGTCGATGGCAGCCCTGGGGCGACCTGGCGGATCCGGCCCGGGCGGCCCAGAGCTTCGTGGGCGCCACAGGCGCGGGCGCAGATGATATCTGGCTGACCGGATATGACGGGCTGAACGGCGCGGCGCTGTGGCATTTCGACGGCGTCACCCTCGTCAAGGCTGCCGGCTTCTACCCGCTCGGCGTGGCGGGATTCCCGTCGGCGTCCTGCGCTCACGAGATCTGGTTTCCTTTGTCCGACGGCCGCCGCGCTCTCCTCGGCCACTACCGCGACGGCAGTTCCTCCCTCGTCGAGCTTCCAGGCACTGCCGCCGACGTGGTGTGTGCGACCCGGTCGGGCGAGGTCTGGAGCGGCGGCCAGGCAACCTCCAGCGGGGCCCTGTTTCACCTGCACAGCACGACGGACACGCAGCCGGTTTGTGGCGACGTCCAACTCGAATCCGGCGAACAGTGCGATCCGCCGAACGGCGTGACATGCGACCAGAGCTGTCAGCGAATTCCGACCTGTGGGGACGGGTTCGTCGATCCGGGGGAGCAGTGCGATCCGCCTGTGCAGTACGTCTGCAGCGCCTCGTGCCTCCTGCTTCCGACCTGCGGCAACGGTCGCGTGGACCCCGGCGAAGACTGCGACCCTCCGCGCGCGTCGCAATACCCGTTGTGCGACGACACCTGCCACATCGTTGCGTGCGGTAACGGGCACCTGGATCCGGGCGAACAGTGCGACCCGCCCCGAGCGGGCGGCGGCTTCCCGGCGCCCTGGTGCGACTCGAATTGCCAGATCCCGACCTGTGGCAACGGAAACATCGATCCGGGGGAGACGTGTGACCCGCCCAGCGGCGGATGGCAGCCCGGCCACGGCAGTTCCCTGTACTGCGGCAACGATTGTGTCACCCGGGACGCATGCGCCGAGTGCCACCAGGCCTGCGACGCCAGTCCGCTAGGTTTCTCCGCCTGCGAACGGCAGCAATGCGCCCGGGGCATCTATCTGCCGTGCGGCATCTGATCCGGCGCGCCGCGGGGCCAGACCAGATAGACGCCGCCGCCGCCCAGGCCGTAGCGGGGGAGCACGCGGACCAAGCGGCCGGCGTCGACGTCCTTGGCCACGGCGTCGGCGGGCAGCAGGGCCAGGCCCATTCCGGCGACGGTCATCTCGCGCAGGAACAGCAGCACGTGCGTGACCAGTGCCCCGCTTCCGGCCGACGGACGAGAGCCGTGAGAAGTTCTTCGCCGCGTTCGAGCCGTCATTGAGTGGCCGCGCTGCAAGTCGGAATCGTGAGATCCACGTCCGCGAGACATGTCTCGGGGCATGTCGCCAAAACCTTGGTGATTGCGTCAGTGATCGCTTTTAGCTGGGTGGCCAGATCCTGGCCTAACGAAACGGCGACACGCGTGAACACCACCACCAGAATGAGCGCAACGAGGTAGACGAGGATGATCACCCAGAGCAATAGCGCCAGAAACCAGAAACCGAAAAGGCCCAGTATGACGGCAGCGATCGCGATGACGATCAGGGTCCAGATCGGGATGGCGATGATCTGACGCAAGAACGTCACAATGTTCTTGATGATGCCCAGAGCGCGGCACGCCTTGTCGAAAGCGGTACGGGCCGCGTTCAATTCGCTCTTCGCGCTCACGCACGCGGGGGCCGCGCACGGGTCGTTGGGGAATCCCGGCGGGCCACCGCCCCCCGGGCCACCGCCCCCCGGGCCACCGCCAGTTGGTACGCCGCCAGGTGTTCCGCCGCTCATTTGTTCACTCTAACAAAACCAATTGCGGCGCTGGTTGACGTTTTGGGTAAGTCAGTGACTTAAACGTGCCGGTTTGGGAAGAAGGAGGCCGCCGCACGTTTGAGAGCTGCAGCTCGATCGACCAAGGAGCGCTTCGTGAAGTCAACCGATACGAAATCGATTGCGACGACCTGGGAAGGCCGTGGTGATCGAGCCAGGCACATCATCCGGGAGTATCGCGGCCTGCTGAGCGGATACGCGGCATTGCCGGAAGGTGAGGATCAACCGCGCCCAGCGCGCGCCTCTGCCAAGACGAAGACGAAGACGGCTTCGGCAGCCGACCTGCCGGCCGCGATGCGGCAGGCGTTCGAGCGATACAAGCGCAAGTATCCGGGAGCCGTTCAACTGGTTGCGTACATCACTGCCGGCGGTTCGGATGCGGCCCGAACCATCTCTCGATTCGCAGAGCCTCCGCCAGACGACGAGATCGTGGTCCTTTCGCTGATCGAGACAGTCGCCAGCGCGAGAGGCGTCGAAGCGCGAAGCCAGGTATTGCTGCTTCGGCGCATCGAGAAACGATAATGGGAACCTGGGTCGGCGCGCTGACTGATGGGACCGTGGTGACGGTTGACGGTCCTCTCGATCCCAGCCTGCCCGTCGTCGTCCTGCTGCACGGAATGGGCGGCAGCAGCGTGGACATGACCGCACCGGCAGCGGCATATCCGGGTTTGTCCTTCAATCGCAGCGGATTGCCTGCGCTCTACAAGGACGAGGGCCTGAATTTTGGGCCGCCGGTCCTGCCGGTCGCACGCTTCTACCTCGATCCCCCTGCTGGCCCTCTCACCAGCTGGAACGCTGCCCTGAAGATCGCCGGTTTCACGACCATCACGTACAGCCAGGCGGGCCTGCTGATCGCCAACGACGTCACGCAGCTCACCTTGCTGGTGAGACAGGTGCTCATGGCGGGCGCCCTGCCATGGGTCCCTCCGTCGCTGTCGAGCCTGCGCGTGGCCATCGTCGCGCACAGCCGGGGAGGGTTGGTCGCGCGATCCTTCCTGGGGGGCGCCGGAGCCAATCCGTCGTTGGCCGGGTTCCTGCCGCGATTCACCTCGCTGATCACGCTGCACTCGCCGAATACCGGTTCGGGAGTGGCCACCGTTGCTGCGACAGTCGCAGCGCTACTCGGTCGCGTCGCGACAGCGTTTACCGCGGGGGGCCTGCCCGGCGGCGCTGCCTTCGCGACCGCCCTCAGTGGGCTGGTGTTGAATCGCGCGAGAGCGGAGCTCGTCCCGGGCAGCGCGACGCTGACGGCGATCGCCGCGGCAGAGCCGGTAGCGGGCGTCACCTATCATACCTTCGGGGGGATCAGCACCGATTTCGCCCGTCTCTGGGCGGACGTCTACACCCCTGACAGCACCCTCCCGTTCTTCCTTCCATTCGTTCCATTCCCGGTCTTCCACTGGGGAAGCGCACCTGCCATCGTCGGCGTTCCCTTGAACGTCGCATCGTTCGTGCCCGCGGTCCTCGCTTCGCCGGCGCCCTTCGTCACGGAGCTCGTGACCACGCTGGCCGCGCTGGCGGCGACGACCCCTGACATCGCACCGGGCGCCGGAGACTTGCTGGTGAGTGATGCGAGAGCGCGCTTGCCTTTCGCGACGTCGCACACCACGAATGTGCTCAACCATCTGGAGGCGCTGTCGGATCCGACGTTGCAGGCGCAGGTCGTCGCCCTCCTCCTGCGCCTCCGGGTCCCCGTCTCGGCCGGCTGGGCTTCGGGAATCCGCGGCGTGCCGGTGTGGAACAACGGGAAGGCCTACTTCTTTCGAGGCAGCCAGTACCTCCGTTACGACGTGGTCAACGATCGCGTGGACCTCGGCTATCCCCAGCCCATAGCCGGCAACTGGCCGAAGTTGTGGGCCGACGGTATCGACGCCGCGGTCACGTGGAACAACGGCAAGGTGTACTTCTTCCGAGGCAGCCAGTACATCCGATATGATCTGGCGACCCAGCAGCCCGACGCCAACTATCCTCAACCCATCGAGGGGAACTGGCCGAAGTTGTGGGCCGACGGTATCGATGCCGCGGTCCTCTGGAACAACAGCACCGCCTACTTCTTCAAGGGCAATTCGTACGTGCGCTACGACGTGGCGGCCGACACGGTGTTGCCCGGGTACCCGCAGAAAATCGCGGGAAATTGGCCGGGTCTGACGTTCACGGACGGGATCGACGCCGCCGTCATGTGGAACAACGGCAAGGCCTACTTTTTCCGAGGAACGCAGTACATCCGCTACGACCCGGTTGCAGACCGTGCAGATGACGGCTACCCGGCGCCCATCCTCGGAAACTGGCACGGGTTCTGACGCGGTTCTGACGCGGCCGGCGGCGGCGCGGCGGTGAGGGCTCGGGTACAATGTCGTCCCCCCTTAACCGCAGAGGTCTTGGTGAATCGAAGCTCGCTTATCGGAACAGGTGTTCTGGTTTTTTCGGCCGCGTGTGCGCTGGGCGCTTGCGGGGCGATCATCTCCCCGTCGACGGACGGAACGGGCGGCAGCAGCCCGACGGGCACGGGCGGCAGCAGCGCGACCGGCACGGGCGGCTCGACCTCGACCGGCACCGGCGGCGCCAGCGCGACGGGCGCGGGCGGCAGCTCGATGGGCTGTTCGACGCTCGGCCCGACGACGGGTGCGCCCGGGTTCGGCGCGCCCAGTCAGGGCGGCCAGGGGCAGTCGGGCGCGAAGTACTTCGGTGCCGACGTCACCCGGGACGGCACGATGTATCGATTCATCACCAACTGGTGGGGCATGGGCTGGGGCAGCGCGGACGTTTCGTACAACGGCACGTCCTTCACGGTCACCAGCGCGGCCGGCACCTCGATGCCCGACGGCACGCCGATCGGGTACCCGGCCACCTACTGCGGCCAGTATTCCGAGAGCGGGGCGCACGGCAGCTGCGGCCTCCCGGTCGCGTACGCGAACGTCGACAGCCTGTGGACGGGCTGGAAGTGGAGCGCGCCGCCCAGCTCCGGGCAGCACAACGCCGCGTGGGACATCTGGCTGGGCACGGCCTCCGCGTTCCAGTCCTATCTGATGGTGTGGCTGCGGGATCCGCCTCTCCGGCAGCCCGCGGGCAGCGGCTACATCTACAACGTGACCGTCGCCGGCGAGCCGGGCACCTGGAGGATCATCTACGGCACAGTCAACGGGGCGCCCATCGTCAACTATGTGCGCACCGAAGGGCAAGACGCCTGCGCGTTCGAGTTCAACGTGATGGACTTCATCAACGACGCAAAAATGCGCAGCGCGACGACGGCCGCTCTCATGCTGCCCGGCGACACCGTCCGCGCCATCGCCGTCGGATTCGAGTTCTGGACGGGCCCGTTCGCGAACGTCAAATCCGAAGACTTCTACGTCAAGCTGAACAAGAAGTAGGGTCTTCCCGATCGGGAGGATTTCCTCGACGCAGCCCAGATTCGCGCGTAATCTTCCCGATCGGGAAGATATGGGAAGACACCAAAAAAGCACGGCCTCTAACTTCCCGTACGGGAAGATCGTGACGGTCGCCGATATCGGCGCGGCGATACGGGCAAAACGCCTCGCCATCGGGATGCAGCAGGAACAGCTCGCCGCGCTGGCGGGTGTGGGTCCGCGGTTTCTGTCGGAGGTGGAAAACGGCAAGGAATCGGCGGAGATCGGTAAGGTGCTGCAGGTTCTGAGGCGGCTGGGGCTCGACGTCTCGATCGCGCCCAGAGGCGGTGGAACTTCGAATGGCGGTTGAGCTGGACAAACTCGGCGTCTACTTCGAGCGGCGTCCGGTCGGAACCGTCGCCGTGGACGCGAGCGGCCGATTCACCTTCGAATACGCACCCAGCTGGTTGGCCGACCCGCACGCGTTCGCGATTTCACGGTCGCTGCCCTTGCGCGGCGGTCAGGTCGGCGCGCACGCTGGGCACGCGTTTTTCTCGAACCTGCTGCCCGAGGGCCACGTTCGGGAATTGGTGGCGAGCCATCTCGGTGTGTCGACGGGAAACGACTTCGCTCTTCTCGATGCGCTCGGCGGCGAGTGCGCGGGTGCCCTGGTGATCAGCCGCTCTCCACCGATCGCGAAGCGCCCCTCGTACCGACCTCTCGACGAGAAAACGATCGCAAAGCGAGCGAGCCGGGGCCTCGCCTTCGCAGAGACGAGCGGCACCGACGGCATCCGGCTCTCCCTGGCGGGCGCTCAGGACAAATTGCCGGTGAAGGTCGACGGAGCAACGCTTCTTCTGCCGGAACAGGACGCGCCGAGCACCCACATCCTGAAGTTCGCGAACCCGAACTACAGCGGCTTTCCGGAGAACGAGCTTTTCGTGACGAGGCTGGCCGCGCTGTGCGGGCTTCCGACCGTCAACGCCGAACTTCGCACCGTCGGAAAAGGTCGACATCTGCTCGTCACCCGATACGACCGCGTCGTGGAACCCGACGGAACGATTCGTCGCCTGCATCAGGAAGATCTCTGTCAAGCCCTCGGCGTTGCTCCGGGACGAAAGTACGAACAGGAAGGCGGGCCCCGGTTCGATCAATGCTTTGCGCTCGTCGAGGCGACGTCGGTCGAACCTGCGCTGGATACGCGCGGGTTGCTCCGCTGGCTCGCCTTCAATCTGATCGTCGGAAATGCCGACGGACACGCCAAGAACCTTTCGCTGCTGGTCGGGCCGAATGGCCCTCGCCTCGCGTCGTTTTACGATCTCCTCTGCACCGCCGTGTACCCGAACGTGACGGCGCGTCTCGCGATGAGCATTCACGGGAAGGCGGACCCAGGTCAGGTCAGCGGCAAGGATTGGCGCGCCCTCGCGACGTCGATACGGGTCGGCCGCTATCTCGAGGAGGCGGTTCTCGAGCTCGCCGAAGCGTTGCCCGACAGGGCGCGGCAGCTGGCGCGCGCTCTCGAGAGCGAATACGGCGGCATGGGCATCGGCGGCTCGATCGCCACGGTGGTCGGCAAGCGCGCACGGAGGACCAAGCAGTTGCTGAAGGTTCGCTGACTGTAGGGCGGAGTTGCAATGTGCCGGGCCCGCGGCCGTGTGGGTTTGACGGGGCGCTTCCGGATCGCATGTTCGCCGCGGCATGCGTTCACAATTCGCGAGGGTCCGGGGCTGGGCGGCGATCTTCGGTGCTCTGTTTGCGGCCTGCGTGGCCTGCGAAGGCTGCAGCAGTGGAGGGGGCTCCGGCGGCAGCGGCGGGACCTCGGGCGGGCACGGCGGCCGCGGGGGCGGAGGTGGACGCACGGCCGGCTCCGGCGGGGCGGCGGGCCGTCTCGGGGCCGCTGGCAGCGGCGGTGCCGGCCT
>CAZJMY010000204.1:0-8863 GCA_964546845.1 uncultured Myxococcales bacterium
AGGTTCGTCGTCGACCACCAGCACTTCGGCCGCGCCAGCTTGCGCACGTGCCGCGTCTCCATGACCGGTCGTTTCGGTCACGGTGGCTCTACCCTGCATCGTGGGTCTGCATCGACAGCGCGGACCCCGATCTTTAACCGATGGAGGCGGCCTTATCGGGCCTTGTTGGCCATGGCCGTGGTGCGCAACCGCAGGCCGTTCAGACGGATGAAACCCCCGGCGTCGCGCTGGTCGTAGGCGCCTCGGTCATCCTCGAAGGTGACGATGTCGTTGCGGTACAACGACCGCGGCGCCTTCCGCCCGATCACGGTCGCGCTGCCCTTGTAGAGGCGCAGCCGCGCCACGCCCGTGACGGGCTCGTTGACGGCGTCGACCAGCTTCTGCAGGGCCTCGCGCTCGGGCGAGAACCAGAAGCCGCGGTAGGCCAGCGTCGAGTACTCGACGGCCAGCGTGTCGCGCAGCCGCATCGCCTCCCGATCCATGGTCAGCGAGGCCACCGCGCGGTGCGCCTTGTGCAGCAGCGTTCCGCCCGGCGTCTCGTAGACGCCGCGGCTCTTCATGCCGACGAAGCGGTCCTCGACCACGTCGGCGCGGCCGATGCCGTGCTCACCGGCGATGCCGTTCAGCTCGGACAGCAGCGCGGCCGGTCCCAGCGTGTTGCCGTCGACCGCGACGGGGGTGCCTTTCTCGAACGAAATCGCGACCTCGCGCGGCTTGTCGGGCGCCTTGCGGGGGTCGGCCGTGCGCTGGAACATCTCGGGCGGCGGCTCCGCGTCGGGGTCTTCCAGGATCCCGCCCTCGTAGCTGGTGTGCAGCAGGTTGCGGTCGATCGAGTACGGCTTCGACGAGGTGGCCTCGACCGGGATGTTCTTGGCGGCCGCGAAGGCGATCAGCTCGGACCGGGACTTGAAGTCCCACTCGCGCCAGGGGGCGATGATCTTGATGGACGGGTTGAACCAGTACGCGCCCAGCTCGAAGCGGACCTGGTCGTTCCCCTTGCCGGTCGATCCGTGGGCGATCGCGGTCGCGCCCTCGCGCGCCGCCACCTCCATCATGCCGCGCGCGATGCAGGGGCGGGCCAGCGCCGTCCCCAGGTAGTACTCGCCTTCGTAGATGGCGCCGGCGCGGATGGCCGGGAACACGAAGTCGCGCACGAACTCGTCGCGCTGGTCCAGCACGTGACACGACACGGCGCCGGTCTTCAGCGCCTTCTTGCGGGCGGCCTCCAGGTCCTCGCCCTGCCCCACGTCCGAACAGAACCCGACGATCTCGGCGTCGTACTTCTCCTTCAACCAGACGATGGCAACCGAGGTGTCGAGACCACCCGAATACGCGAGCACGATCTTCATGGGCAGTGCCCTACCACATCCCGCCGCCCGCGTGCACCCCCTTCGTCGCCCGGCAGACGCCGGTTCAGATCACGCGGATCGCGCCGGTGCGGATCAACTGCGCCGCAATTCGCAACGCGTCCGTCGATCCAAGGCCCGAGCCGTCGAACAGCTCCTCCAGCGTGCGCAGGCCGTCGATCCTCCCGATGAGCGCCCGCTCGCGGTCGCCCAGGCGTTCCCGGGCGATCTCGGCGGCGCGCGGGGCGAGCACCGGCACCTCCGTCAGGGCGCCCACGTAGGCGGCGAAGACGCGGGTCAGCAGCGGGCGCGCGGGTTCGATCACCTCGACGATTCCGGGCGGCGGCGCCTCGTCCGCCTCGCGCATCGCGCCCTCGGCGGCGTCGACGGCGGTGGTGAGGTCCCCGTCGTCCAGGGCCGCGCGGGCCCGGTCGATCAGAGTCGCGGCGCGCTGCCGGCGGCGCGCGATCGCGTCGGGCTCGCCCGTCTTGCCAGACCCGCTGGCGCTGCCGGAGCCGCTCGCGCCGCCGGACCCGCCGGACCCGCCGCCCGACACCGGGCCCGAGCCGCTGGCCGACAGGGGGCCGGAGCCGGTGCCCGCGGCTCTCGCCGGCGTGGCCCCCAGGGGCTGGCGGTCGGAGTCGCCCACCCGGCGCGTGTGTTGCTCGGCCGGGTTCGTCCGCACCGGGATGGGCTCGGACTGGGGCGCGGCCGGATCCCGCCACAGCGGCGTCAGGTGGTCCTCGTCGGGGTCGTCGTCGTGCCGGGACCTCGACTCCAGCATCTCGGCGGCCAGCTGGGCGGGGATCGTCGAGATCACGGTGACGCGGCGATCGCGTCCCCAGTCGATCTCGGCCGTGTCCAGCGGGTGCGCCGGGACGCGCGGCGGCACGGCCGCCACCAGGTCCGTCGTCTCCAGCTCGATCGCGTCGACGTCGGTGTCGTCGGGGATCTCGCGCGTCACCGCCCGGGCACCGCGATCCGCCGGAACGGCGGCAGGCACGGATTGGTCCCCTGGCTTCATTCTCCCCGTAGCTTCGGCAGCCGGCCCCCGCCCCTTGAACCACATCACCCGCAAGCCGGGGTCGCCGCGTGTCGGCTACGGGAGGACCAGCTCGAGCAACGCCTTCTGGGCGTGCAGGCGGTTCTCGGCCTGCTGCCAGACGGCGCTCTGCGGTCCTTCGATCACCTCGTCGGTGATCTCCTCGCCGCGGTGCGCGGGCAGGCAGTGGAGCACGATGGCGTCCGGCGACGCCGTCCGCAGCAGCGCCGCGTCCAGCGTGTAGCCGGCGAAGGCGACGCGACGCGCTTCGGCCTCGGCCTCTTGCCCCATGGAGGCGTAGACGTCCGTCGACAGCACCGTCCGTCCCGCCGCCGCCTCCGCGGGATCGCGCACCACGGTGACGCGCCCGCGCTCGCCGGCCCGCGCGCGCGCCAGCACGGCGGGATCGGGGTCGTGCCCGGCCGGGCAGGCGATCGCCAGGTCCAGCCCCAGGATGCCGGCCGCCTCGATCCACGAGTTGGCCATGTTGTTGCCGTCGCCGATCCACGCGTAACTTCCGTCCCGCAGGGCCCGGATCGGATCCTTGGCGGCGCCGTGCCTCTGCACGACGGTCAGCAGATCGGCCAGCACCTGACACGGGTGCAACAGATCCGTCAGCCCGTTGATGACCGGCACCGTCGCGTAGCGCGCCATCTCCTCGGCGCGGTCGTGCCCGAAAGTGCGGACCATGATGCCGTGGCAGTACCCCGACAGCACGCGCGCGGTGTCGCGCAACGGCTCGCCGCGTTCCAGCTGTGACCCTTGCATGCCCAGGTACAGGGCGTGGCCGCCCAGCTCGTACATCGCGATCTCGAAGCTGGCGCGCGTGCGGGTCGACGCCTTCTCGAACACCATCCCCAGGACGCGCCCCGGCCGGGTGGCGTGCGGCGTTCCGGCGGCGCGCAGGGCCCGCAGCTCCTCCGCGCGGCGCAACAGCGCCTCGATGCCGCCGGGTTGCAGGTCCTCGAATGCCAGGAATCGCTTCGGTCTGTCCTTCATCAGCGTGCCTCCTCGAGCACGGCGTCCAGTATCTCGATGGCCTCGTCGATCTCACCCTTCGTGACGACCAGGGGCGGCACCAGGCGCACAACGTTGCCGCCGGCCACGGTGACCAGCAGGCCGCGCGCCCGCGCCTTCGCGACCACGTCGGCCGGGTCGACGTCGACGACCAGCCCCTGCAGAAGCCCCCGCCCGCGCGCGCCGCGGGTCTTGGGCCGCCGCCGCTCGCCCAGGCGCAGCAGCGACGAGCCGAGGTGCGTGCCGACCGCGCGCACGTGATCGAGCAGGCCCGTCTCGTCGATGGTCTTCTGGATGTAGAGCGCGGCGGCGGTCGCGAACGGGTTGCCCCCGAACGTCGAGGCGTGCGATCCCGGCTCGAAGCCGCGGCCAACCTCTTCGTTGGCCAGCATCGCGCCGATCGGGACGCCGCCGGCCAGCCCCTTGGCCAGCGTCACCACGTCGGGGACCACCCCCTCGCTCTCGAAGGCGTAAAAGGTCCCCGTCCGGCAGGCCCCGGTCTGCACCTCGTCGAAGATGAGGACCGTCCCGGTGTCGCTGCAGATCCGCCGCAGCTCTTGCAGGAAGCCGGGCGGCGGCAGGTTGATCCCGCCTTCCGCCTGGATCGGCTCGACGATCACGGCGCAGGTCTCGCCCGTGACGGCGGCGCGCACGGCCGCCGTGTCTCCGAACGGCAGGAAGCGCACCGGCCCGACCAGCGGGCCGAACCCCTCGCGGTACTTGGCCTGCCCCGTGACGCTGAGCGCGCCGAACGTGCGGCCGTGGAAGCTCTGCTCGAAGGCGATCAGCTCGACCCGCTGGGGCTGCTTCTTGGCGACGGCCTGATAACGGCGGGCCAGCTTCAGCGCCGCCTCGTTGGCCTCCGTGCCCGAGTTGCAAAAGAACGCCCGCCCCTTGAAGGCGCGCCGCGAGAGCGCCTCGGCGAACTCCAGCTGCGCCTCGATGAAATAGAGGTTCGAGACGTGCAGCAGGCGGCGGGCCTGGGCGCCAATCGCTTCGGCCAGCCCGGCGTGCCCGTGCCCCAGCATCGCCACTGCGACGCCGGCGGCCATGTCCAGGTAACGGCGTCCGTCGACGTCGTAAAGGGCGCAGCCTTCTCCGCGCGCCATCACCACCGGCGCCTGCCGGTAGTTGTTGAGGAGCAGCCGCTTCCCCCGTTCCACGAGCTCGTCTTGCCGCGACATATCGCCGTGACTCTAGCCCGGAATTTGGCGAGCCAAAGGAAATCCATGCGCCCAGCCGCCCCCGTCCTGGACACTGTCCCGAGGCGCGCCGGCCAAAATCCGCCGTGGCTGGGCGCCGGCGCCACGCTTGTGCCATTGTGTGCAACGCTTAGGTTGCTGCGACCATGAACGCGCCCACCATCGCCAGCACGGCCACCGCGGTGCCGCTCCACGCCGCCACGCAGGAAGAGGTCAAGACGCACCTGCGCGCGATGCTCCCCCTGGCCCCGCGCCGCATGGACGCGGCGATGGAGATGTTCGATCACGCGGCCGTCGACCGCCGCTACAGCGTCGAGCCGCTGGCCCAGCTGGGGACGCTGCACGGGATCAGCGACATGCAGGCCCGCTATCGGACCAGCGCCATCGAGCTGGGGCGCCAGGTGGCCGCCGACGCGATGGCCGCCGCGCACGTCGAGGCGCGCGACATCGACCTCATCATCAGCGTCTCGTGCACGGGCATCATGATCCCGTCGCTGGACGCGCACCTGGTGAACGAGCTCGGCTTCCGCGCCGACGTCCGCCGCCTGCCGATCACGGAGCTGGGGTGCGTGGGCGGCGCCGCCGCGCTGGCGCGCGCGCACGACTTCCTGGTCGGCTTCCCCGAGTCGCGCGTGCTGGTGATCGCCGTCGAGCTTCCCAGCCTGTCGCTTCAGCGCGCCGACGTGTCGCCCGCCAACCTCGTCGCGACCGCGCTGTTCGGCGACGGCGCCGCCGCCGTGGTGCTGAACGGCGCCGACGCCGGCGGGACCGGCCGCCGCGTGCGCATCCTCGAGACGCTGGCCCACATCTTCCCGGAGTCGACCTGGGCTCTGGGGTTCGATCTCGAGGACGACGGCTTCCATTCGGTGCTGTCCAAGGAGGTCCCCGCGCTGCTGAAGTCCGAGATCGGCCGCCTGGTGCGGACGATCTCCGACCGCCGCGGCCTGTCGCGCGACCAGCTGTCCTGCTTCCTGCTGCATCCGGGGGGCCGCAAGATCCTGGCCTTCGCGGAAGAAGAGCTGGGATTGGCCCGCAACGACACTCAACCCTCGTGGGACGTCCTGCGCGACTTCGGCAACCAGTCCAGCGCGTCGGTGCTGTTCGTGCTGCACGAGTGGCTGACCAAGCGGCAGCCGGCGGCCGGCGAGCACGGCATCCTGGCGGCGTTCGGTCCCGGGCTGTCGGCCGAGATGCTGCTGCTGGAGTGGAGCTGACCGCGTGAGCTCGGTGGGCTGGTACCTGGTCCTGTGCGCGGCGGTCGGTGCCGGCCGGCTGATCGAGATGAGCCTGTCGCGCCGCCACCAGCGCGCGCTGGCCCAGCAGGGCGCGCCGCTGCTGCCCGAGCGGGCCTTCCTGGCGATGGTCATCCTGCACACCGGCGTCATCGCGGGCGCGGCGATCGAGGTGGTGGCGCTGCACCGCCGGTTCGTGCCCGCGGTCGGCATCCCGGCGCTGGTCGCGCTGCTGCTGGCGAACCTGCTGCGCTGGTGGGTCATCGCGACGCTGGGCGTGCACTGGAACGTGCGGGTCGTGCGCTCGACCGAGCTGGGGATCGTCACCGGCGGCCCGTACCGCTACGTGCGCCACCCCAACTACGTGGCGGTGTTCGTCGAGCTGCTGGCGCTGCCGCTGGTGCACGGCGCGGTCGTCACCGCGGCCGTGGGCGGGCTGCTGCACCTCGTCGTGCTGCGTCGGCGGATCGCGCTGGAAGAATCGGTGCTGATGGCCGACGACCGCTACCGGCGGGCGTTCGCGCAGAAACCGAGGTTCGTGCCCTGGCCCGGGCGGTAGACGTCGCCATCGCCGGCGCTGGTCCGGCGGGCACGACGCTGGCCCTCCTTCTGGGTCGCGCCGGGCTGAAGGTCGACGTCTACGATGCGCGCCGCTTCCCGCGCGAGAAGCCCTGCGGCGAGGGGATGCTGCCGGCCGGGGTCGCGGTGCTCGAGCGGGTGGGGCTGCGGGAGGCCGTCGGCGGCCGCGCGCTGCAGTCGGTCCGCTACCACGGCTTCGGGTTGACCGCCGAGAGCCCGTTCGGGCGGGGCGTCGTCGCGCTGGCGCAGCGCCGGCTGCACCTGGATCGCGCGCTGCTGGACGCGGCCCGCGCCACCCAGGGGGTAACCGTCTTCGAGGACGCCGAGGTCGAGGGGGCGGAACGCGCGGGCGGCCGCGCCGTCGGGCTGCGCGTCGGGGGCGAGATCTGCCGGGCCGCGCTGGTCGTCGGGGCCGACGGGCTCGCCTCGCGCGTCCGCCGCAGCCTGGACCTGGACGCGCCGGCGCGCGGCCGCCGCGTGGGCGCGCGCATGCACTTCCGCCTGGCCACCGGGCGCGATCCGGGCGACCGGCTGTCCATCTTCATCGGGCGCGGCTACGAGCTGTACGCCGCGCCTCTGCCCGACGGTGAGTTGCTGCTGGCCGGGCTGGCCGACCAGGAAGAGTGGGCCCAGGGGGCGCGCCGCGCGCTCCGCCGCTGGATCCTGGAGACGCCGGTGCTGCGCGACCTTCTCGACGACGCCGACCCCCTCACCACGCCCGCCGGGCGCACGGGCCTCGCCCGGCAGGCGCGCGCCGGGTGGTCGCCGGGCGCCGTGCTGCTGGGCGACGCCGCCGCGTCGACCGACCCGCTGACGGCGGGCGGGCTCGCGCACGCGCTGGTCACCGCCGAGCGGCTGGCCGCGGCCGTCCCCGCGTACCTGGTGGACGGCGACCCCGTGCTCGCCCGGTTCGATCGCGAGCGCCGCCGCCTGCTGCGCCCGCATGCCTGGCTGACGCGCGGGCTGGTCGGGATCGTGCGGCGCCCGCTGCTGGCGCGCGCGACGCTGCACGTGATGCGGGCGGTGCCGCCGCTGATGCGAGCGCTGGTCGAGGTCGCGGGCGGGACCTCGATTCAGGCGCCCAGGATCGTCGCCGCCAGCTCGAGCCCGGCGCCCGCGATGAGCAGCGCCACCGACCAGAAGGCGATACTGCCCCAGCGGTTTGGCTCGCCGTAGCCGCCGCGCGCGACGCGCACCGCCTGCCAGACGGCGACGGGCGCCAGCAGCAGGGGCGCCAGCGCCACCCGCGCCGGCAGCCCCAGCAGCGCCCAGACCGGCAGCGCGCCGAACGCGGCCAGCGTCAGCGCCGCGTAGAGGCGCGCCGCGCCCAGCGCCCCCATGCGGACGACCAGCGTGCGTTTGCCGACGGCGGCGTCCCCGGCCGCGTCGGGGAGCTCGATCGCCAGCAGCATGGCGAACTGCAGCGCGCACGGCAGCGCGGCCGCCAGAAGGATCGGCGCCGCCACCGCCCGGGCCTGCAGCAGGTACCCGAACACCGGGACCATGAGCGTGACGACCAGAGCCGTCGCCGCCTCGCCCCAGCCGCGCGCGCACAGCCGCCCGGGCGGAGCGCTGTACTGCCAGGCGATCGCGATCATCGCGCCGGCCAGCAGCCCCACCTCGGCGCCCGCGCGCCACGCCAGCAGGGCGGCGACGACGCTGGCGGCCGCCAGCAAAGCCAGGGCCGCGCGCAGCGCGACGACCGGGGCCAGCACGCCGCCCGGAAGCACGCGGCTGCCGCCCGACCAGCGCGTGGGCGTCAGGTTGGCGCGGTCCGCCTCCAGATCGAAGTAGTCGTTCGCGTAGTGGGTCATCAGCTGCGTCAGCGTGACGACCACCTGCCCCCACGCGTAACGGCCAGCGTCGAAGGGCGCGCCTCGCGTGGCGGCCAGCGCCGCGCCCAGGCCGTAGAGCACGAAGCCGCCCACCAGGAACTGGGGGCGCCCGAGGCGCACGAAGGCGATCAGGCGCCCCATCGCCCTACTTCACGACGCCGCAGGCGATGCGCGCGCCGCCGCCGCCCAGCGGCTTGGGGGTGTCGCTGTAGTTGTCGCCGCCCTCGTGAATCATGAGGGCGTGCCCCTGGAAGTCGGCCAGCGTCAGCCCCTTCACGTCGATCTTGTCCTTGGCCTCGCCCTTGTCGGACACGACCAGCTTGGGCAGGTCGCCCTTGTGCCCGCCGCCGCCCGGCCCCTTGTGGGCCTTGGTGGCATCCGGATCCAGATGGCCGCCCGCCGCCTGCGCGGCCGTCTTCTTGCCGTCCTTGTCGGCGGGGTCGCAGCTGGCGTTCTCGTGGATGTGGAAGCCGTGCTCCCCCGCGGCCAGCCCCTTCAGTTTGGGCTCCAACGTCACGCCGTCCTTGGACTCTTTGATCGTGATGGTTCCGATCGACGCGCCGACGCCCTCGGCCGTCACGCTGTTCATGGTCACCTTGACCGATTTGGC
>CAZJMY010000205.1:0-2771 GCA_964546845.1 uncultured Myxococcales bacterium
ATCATGAATCAGCTGCTGGTGGCCAGCGACCTGCCGCTGAACCGGATCGAGCGCGAGCAGCTGGTCGAGGAGCTGCTGGACGAGGTCACCGGCCTCGGCCCGCTGGAGCCGCTGCTGGCCGACACGACCATCTCCGACATCATGGTGAATGGCTACAACACCGTATACGTCGAGCGCTTCGGCAAGCTGGAGCTGACGCCGGTGCGCTTCCGCGACAACGCCCACTTGCAGCAGATCATCGTGCGCATCGTCTCGCGGGTCGGCCGGCGCATCGACGAGTCGTCGCCGATGGCCGACGCGCGTCTGCCGGACGGCGCGCGCGTGAACGCCATCATCCCGCCGCTGGCCATCGACGGCCCCGTGTTGTCGATCCGCCGCTTCGGCGGCTCGCCCCTGCGCGTGAAGGACATGGTGGCGATCAACAGCGCCACGCCGGAGATGCTGGCGTTTCTGGCCGCCTGCGTGAAGGCCAAGTTGAACTGCATCATCTCGGGCGGCACCGGCACCGGCAAGACGACCATGTTGAACGCGCTGTCGTCGTTCATCCCCGAGGGCGAGCGCGTCGTCACCATCGAGGACGCCGCCGAGCTGCAGCTGCAGCAGCGCCACGTCGTCCGGCTGGAGACACGCCCGCCCAACATCGAAGGGCGCGGCGAGGTGCTGCCGCGCGACCTGGTCAAGAACGCGCTGCGTATGCGCCCGGACCGCATCGTCATCGGCGAGTGCCGCGGCGGCGAGGTCCTGGACATGCTGCAGGCCATGAACACCGGCCACGAGGGGTCGATGACCACCGTGCACGCCAACACGCCGCGCGACGCGCTGTCGCGTATCGAGGCCATGGTCGGCATGGGCGGCGTCAACATGTCGGAGGCGCTGATCCGCCAGACCATCGCGCGCGCGCTGAACATCGTCATCCAGCTGTCGCGCGGCACCGACGGCAAGCGCCGCATCACCGCCATCTCGGAGATCACCGACATGCAGGCCGGCGTCATCACGATGCAGGACATCTTCAAGTTCGAGCAGACGGGGACCGACGCCCAGGGGAAGATCGTCGGTCAGTTCCGGTTCACCGGGATCCGGCCGCGCGCGCTGGATCGCATCGAGCGCTACGGCATCGACCCCGCCGAAATCATCAAGCCGTATCTGTAGGGAGCGGCCGTCATGCAGATCATCCTGGTCGGAATACTCGCGTTCACCTGCGTCGCCGTCTTCGAGGCGCTGGTCTACACGTTCCGTTTCGTCAAGGACAAGAAGAAGGACGAGCTGAAGCGGCGCCTGTCGTCGCTGGGGACGGCCGAGGGCGGCAAGGCCATCACCGGCCTGCTGCGCAAGGGGAAGCTCTCCGCGATCCCGGCCGTCGACGCGATCCTGCGGTCCATCAAGGTGACCGCGCGGCTGGAGAACGTCCTCGAGCAGACCGAGCTGGACATCACCGTCGCGCGGCTCCTTTCGTACTGCGGCGCGGGCGCCTTCCTGGGGCTGGTGCTGGGGCTGCTCAGCGACGGCGGCCCGCTGTCGGTGATCCTGGTGCTGCTGTTCGGCGCGCTGCCGTTGATGTTCGTTCTGTTCATGCGGTCGCGCCGCAGCCGCAAGCTGTCGGAGCAGCTGCCTGACGCGCTGGAGATGATGGCCCGCTCGCTGCGCGCCGGTCACGCGCTGTCGAGCGCGTTCAAGATGGTCGCCACCGAGATGCCCAGCCCCGTGTCGCTGGAGTTCGGCCGCGCGTTCGAGGCGCAAGAGCTGGGGCTGCCGTTCGAGCGGGCCGTGGCGGACATGACCCGCCGCGCGCCGAACAACCAGGACCTGAAGATCTTCGCGCTGTCCGTCATCGTCCAGAAGGAGACGGGCGGCAACCTGGTCGAGATCATCGAGAAGATCGCGGACACGATCCGCCAGCGCTACAAGTTCCAGGGCAAGCTGGCCGGGCTGACCGCCGAGGGGCGCATGTCCAGCTACATCGTGGGCGCGCTGCCGTTCTTCACGCTGCTGTTCCTGCTGTTCGCGAACCGCCCGTACATCATGCCGCTGTTCACGACCGACGTCGGCCACTACTTCCTGGGCGGCGCGCTGGTCATGTGGACGCTCGGGTTCCTCTGGATGAAGAGCATGACGAAGGTGACCATCTGATGGGCGACCTGTTCGCGGGCGTCAGCACCGAGCTCATGGTCGCCGCTGGTGCGGGCCTGGTCTGCGTGCTGGTCATCGCGATCGGCGCGCGCGCGTTCCTGGGCGGCAAGCGCGACGAGGTGATCGAGCGTCTCGAGCGCACGACGCACGGGATGGACCTCCCGGACTTCGAGGGGACCCGCGCGCCCGAGCGGGAGAAGACCCTGGCCCGCATCGCGACCATCCTGCGTCCGTTCGCGCGGCTGGCGAAGCCCAGTCAGGGCGAAGAGCTGTCGCGCATCCAGACGACGCTGGTGCAGGCCGGCTATCGCAACGAGAACGCCGTGGAGGTGTTCCTGGGGATCAAGCTGCTGCTGACCCCCATCGCCATCATCGTGCTGTGGCAGATCAACATCCACCTCGAGCAGCCCTACGAATTTCCGATGAGCTTCGCGGTGGCGCTGATCGCGTGCGCCATCGCGTTCTTCGCGCCCAACCTGGTGGTCTCGTCGAAGGTGACCGAGCGCAAGCAGGCGCTCGAGAACCCGCTGCCCGACGCCATCGACCTGCTGGTGACCTGCGTGGAAGCCGGGCTGTCGCTGGACGCCGCCATGGCGCGCGTCGCGCAGGAGATGGAGCTGGTCGCGCCGATCCTGGCGCAGGAG
>CAZJMY010000206.1:0-2137 GCA_964546845.1 uncultured Myxococcales bacterium
CATCTCGTCCAGCGTCTCGTAGTGGTCGGCCCCGATGAGCAGGCTGTTCCGGATGCGCACCTCGCTGCCGATGCGGCTGCGGATGCCGATGACGGCGCGGTCGACCTCGACCCCGTGCATGATGCACCCCTCGCAGATGAGGGCGTTGTGGATCGTCGAGCGCTCGACCTTCGACGCCGGCAAGAACCGCGGGTGCGTGTAGACCGGGCGGGCCGCGTCGTAGAAATCGAACGGCGGGATCGGCTCGCACAGCGCGAGGTTGGCCTGGAAGTAGGACTGGATCGTCCCTACGTCCTCCCAGTAACCGCGGTAGACGTGCGCCTGGACGCGCTGGCGCGGCACGGCGTCCGGAATCACGTGTCGCCCGAAGTCGACGAGCCGCGGGCTGGCCAGCGCCTGCTCGAGCACGTCCCGCCGGAACAGGTAGATGCCCATCGACGCGAGGTGCCCCTGTCCGCCGCCGGGCAGGTCCGACGCCAGCGCCGGCAGCCGATCGGCGGGCGGCTTCTCGTCGAAGTGAACGATGCGCCCGGTGGCGTCCATCTTCAGGATGCCGAAGCTGGAGGCCTGCTCCGGCGCGACGGGGATGACCGCGACGGTGGCGTCCGCGCCGCTCTCGCGGTGGGTCTTCAGCATCTGCCGGTAGTCCATGCTGTAGAGCTGGTCGCCCGACAGGATCAGCAGGTCGCGCGCGGGCGTGCGGCGCATGTGGCGCAGGCTCTGGCGGACGGCGTCGGCGGTCCCCTGGAACCAGTTGCCGCCTTCCTCGGTCTGCTCGGCGGCCAGCACCGTCACGAACCCCGACGAGAACACGTCGAACTTGTACGTCATCGCGACGTGCTTGTTCAGGCTCTCGGAGTTGAACTGCGTCAGCACGTACATGTGCCGCAGATTGGCGTTCAGGCAATTGCTGATCGGGATGTCGATCAGGCGGTACTTGCCCCCGATCGGCACGGCGGGCTTGGACCGCTTCAGCGTCAGCGGGAACAGCCGCGTCCCGCGTCCACCGCCAAGGATGATCGCCAACACGTCGTCCATTCGCGGAGTGTATATCCGCTTACGCGCCGTCGCTACGGCCTGTCGACGCTCTCACCGTCGGGCGAAGAGGGTCACTTCGTTCTTGTTGTGGGCGAGCTGCTTCACCCGGGCGAACCGCGCGCCGGCGTCGATCAGGCGCTGCGCGACGCCGGCCAGTACGCCGTATCCCGACTGCCCCTTGAACTTGACGGTGACGATCAAATTACGGCAGAGACCCGAGGAGACCCAGTGCTCGGCCAACCCCAAGCTGCGGGGCGGCTCGCACACGACGTCGGACACCATCCAGTCGACGGGGCGGGGCGGCGTGTACGTGAAGGCGTTGCCGAGGACCGTCTCCACGCCGGGGTCGCGGGCCAGGGCGGGGGCCAGCGGCGCGCGGTCGACGGCGATCACGGGAGCGCGGCGCTTGCGCAGCGTCGCCGTCCACCCGCCGGGCGATGCCCCGAGATCGACGCAGCGGTCGCTGGGACCCGGCTCGGCGCCCATCCAGAGGAAGGCCTCTTCCAACTTCTGGTAAGCGCGCGACGGGGGCGCGCGGTCGATGTCGACGGGCGCACCGCCGCCCGGCCAGGGCGCCAGGTCGACCCCGCCGCGCGGCAGCGCGCGAGGCGCCGCCGCCGAGACCAGCAGGCGGTCGCGGGACAGCGCCAGCAGCTGGACCAGCAGCCAGCGGTCGTCGAAGGCGGCCGCACCGGCCACGGTCGCCACCTCCGCGGGTGGCCGTTCCCGGCGCGAGGCCCGCTTGCGCCGCGCCGCCAGCAGCGCCCGGAGCTCGCGGGCGACGCCCGCCGCTCGGCTGGCCAGCCCGGGCGGCGGCTCGGCGTGCGCGAGGTCGTGGATCAGGAACGGGCCGGGCCACGCGTCGACCGCGCCTTCCACCAGACCGTATGCCGCCTCCGCCAGCGCGCGCACCGACGGCCCTGCGACGGGGCGTGCGTCCGGCAGCGCCTGCCGCGCGAAGACGGGATCGAGGGCCGTCGCCTCGCCCTCGACGGTGACGACGCCCGCCGCCGCCTGGTGGCCCGGGTGCCCGTCGCGGGCCAGCTCTTCGCGCAGCGCCGTCTCCGAACCGGCGGAACAGAGGAAGACGCGCACGCTA
>CAZJMY010000207.1:0-1521 GCA_964546845.1 uncultured Myxococcales bacterium
GATCTCGCGGCCGCGAAAGACGATGACGAGCTTGCACTTGTTCCCCTCCGCCAGGAACCGGCGGATGTGCTTCACCTTGAAATCGAAGTCGTGCTCGTCGGTCTTCGGGCGGAGCTTGATCTCCTTCAGCACGATCGTCGACTGGTGCTTCCGCGAAGCCTTTTCCTTCTTCGACGTCTCGTACTTGAACTTCCCGAAGTCCATGATCTTGCAGACCGGGGGAACGGCCCGCGGATTGACTTCGACCAACTCGAGCCCGGCGTCTTCCGCCAGCTTGAGCGCTTCCTGAGTCGGGATGACGCCAACCTGGGCGCCGTCGGCGCCGATGACGCGGACCTCAGGCACGCGGATACGACGTCCGACGCGGTAGTTGTCCGTGGCGCTTGGGGGAGCTTGATTGAATGGCCTTGGGATGATCTTTCTCCGGGTTCGAGGTGGCTAAGTCAGGTCGGCTGTCGTCGAGCGATATAGACCAATCATTCTAATGCCGGGGACCCAGTCGAGGGCTCCCCGAGATTTGGAATTTTAGCTTCAGAGGCCAGCCGCCTGGCGAAATCATCGATCGGCGTAGCCGGTTGTTGCGTCCCCTCGCGGGTGCGAGGAGAGACTACACGGGCCGCCATGTCCTTCTCCCCCACCACGACCATGTAAGGGATCTTCTCCATCTGAGCGCGCCGAATCTTGGCGCCCAGCTTGTCCGCCGAGACGTCGGCCTCGACCCGCAGCCCCTCGGCCGCCAGCCGCGCCTTGACCTCGGCGGCATAGGCGGCGGCCTTCTCGCTGACGGCCAGGACCCGGGCCTGCACGGGGGCCAGCCAGAGCGGGAAGGCGCCGGCGAAGTGCTCGATCAGCACCGCGATGAACCGCTCCATCGACCCCAGCAGCGCGCGGTGGATCATGATGGGCTGCTGGCGGGTGCCGTCCTGGGCGACGTACTCCAGCGCGAACCGTTCGGGCAGCTGGAAGTCGAGCTGGAAGGTGGAGCATTGCCACTCGCGCCCCAGCGCGTCCTTGATCTTGAGGTCGATCTTCGGGCCGTAGAATGCGCCGCCGCCCGCGTCGATCTCGAACGGGCGCCCCGTGCGCTCGAGGATGCCGCGCAGGCTGGCCTCGGCGCGGTCCCACACGGCCGGGTCGCCCATGAAGCTGTCCGGCCGGGTCGCCAGGTAAAGGTCGAATTTCTCGAACCCGAACATCCGCAGCATCTGCAGCGCGAAGGTGAGGCAGTCCTCGATCTCGGCGGCGATCTGGTCTTCGCGGACGAACAGGTGGCCGTCGTCCATCGTCAGGCCGCGCACGCGCAGGAGCCCGTGCAGGACGCCGGAGCGCTCGTAGCGATAGACCGTGCCCAGCTCGGAGTAGCGCAGCGGCAGATCCCGGTACGACCGCATCTGCGACCGGTAGATCGCGATGTGGAACGGGCAGTTCATCGGCTTGACGAGGTAGCGCTGGCCGTCCAGCTCCATTCCGCCGAAGAGGTTGTCCTTGTAGTGGGCCATGTGCCCGGACGTCTCCAGCAGC
>CAZJMY010000208.1:0-7236 GCA_964546845.1 uncultured Myxococcales bacterium
CCAACGCCGGCGGGATCGGCGGTCGTGGCGGGGCGGGCGCTGGCGGCCGGGCCGGAAGCGCGGGGGCCGCGGGGGCGGGCGGCTGCGCGTCCGGCCCCGTCGGAACGCTGTCGGGCGCGCTTGCCACCGGCATCACGTTCCTCGACACGACCGGCGCGCGCGTGAACGCCCACGGCGGCGGCATCATCCAGGTGGGCGACACCTTCTACATGCACGGCATGTCGTTCTCGAGCACGAACACCGACAACGACTTCATCGGGTTCACGATGTACTCGTCGAAGGATCTCGCCACCTGGACGAACGAGGGCATCATCCTGCCGCGCCAGCCAAGCGGCGAGCTGGGTCCGAACCGCAAGGGCGAGCGCCCCCACATCATCCGCTGCCCGGCCACGGGCGAGTTCGTGCTGTTCGCCCACGCGGCCTCCGAGGACTACCAGACGGACAAGGAGGTCGTTTACGCCACGTCACCGACGGTGAACGGGCAGTACACCTACAAGGGACCGCTGAAGAACGCGAGCGGAGCCCTCATCGTGCACAGCGACATGAGCGCGTACGCCGACGAAACCGGCGCCTACGTGCTGACGGAGAGCGCGCACCTGTTCCCGCTGGCCGCCGATTGCCACAGCTGGTCGTCGGACCGTTCGTTCTCGACGGTGAACGGCGACTCCGGCGGATCGGAGTCGCCCACCGTGTTCCGGGCTGACGGAACGTACTACTGGATCGGGTCGTACAAGACGGGGTGGCGCGCCAACAACAACTTCTACTCGACGGCGCCCGCCATCACCGGACCCTGGACCTACCGGGGGTTTCTGGCGCCCGTCACCGATCCCACCAACGACGTGTCGCCCGAGCGGACCTGGCTCTCCCAGAGCACGTGGGTGCTCCCCGTGCGCGGGTGCGCGGGCACCGTGTACGTCTACTGGGGCGACCACTGGAGCGGGACGGAGAGCACCACCGACGCCGGCAAGATGAACTACCTCAGCACCCACGTCTTCCAGCCCATCGTCTTCAACGGGCAGCAGATCTCGCTGCCCACGTACAAAGCGACCTGGAAGATCGACGTGGGCGCCGGGACCTGGACACCCTGAGAGACCCGGCCCCGCGTAAGCCAGGCGCATTTCCTGAGGCGCGTCACAACGTCAGAACGTGCCGAGGTCGGATTTCTGCCAGTTGGCCGGCGTCCCGTGGAAATCCATGAGATGGCCATTCGCGTCGAGTGCCACGATCCGCACTGTCTCGTCGGTCATCATCGTGCAATCTACAGCCGACGCCGCTGCGTCTCCGACGTGCTCCCAGGCGGCGAAGGCGGTTCCCCACAAATTGTTGGTGTAGGCGTCCCAGACACGCCCATCGGTCGTCGCTGCAGCGACATGGACCGTGTACTTACCGGTAGCCTCGGTATCGACGCAGATGGTTGGCGCGTACGCGAAGACCGCTCCGCTCGGAGGCGCTAGGTAGACGGGCGCGTGCCAGGTTCCGGTCCCTTGGTAGTAGATCTCGCCGTAAATGGCGAGCTGCCCGGAGGTTTCATACCCCACGATGAGTCTCGACTCCGCGGGGTTGTTCTGCTGGATCGCGACATGAATCGCGCTGCTGAACACGTTGGTCTGCCCAGAGATCTGATCCATCGGCGCGAACGTACCCGAATCAACCGTCCACACGACGAGGCCTGAATCGATGGCCCCGAACATGTAAAAGGAGTCTCCGCTTCCCCGCACGGCGATGGATGCCGCCGCCGGATCGAATGCCTGGTTGCCGAGCAGGGACGAGAACGAGCTGAACTGGATTCCTGAGCCGCTTGTGCGAAGGATTTTGTGCGGCGCCGTGCTCGTCGCGATCAGGTTGATTGTGTTCGAATTCCCGGCGCAATCGAGCGCCGACGCAGGATCGACTTTGGACGCGTCAATGGCGAGCTTGACCCATGGCTGCCAGGTCGCGTTGAGGTACGCGCGTTGGTAGATCGCTCCGTCGTTGGCATGCCCGAAAACGAACTCGCTGCTGAAGTCCGTCGTCACGCACGGGCTGCCGGTGAAGGCATGGGTCGCGCCTCCGGAGCCGGCGATGCCTGCCAGGCCCCCCGCAGCACCCCCCGAAGCCGAGATGATGCCACCAGTGCCTCTGACACCGCCGGTCGATGCGAGCATTCCGCCGGTTCCGGTTGTTCCGCCAGTCGCCGAGATCGTGCCGCCAGTTCCCGAATGTCCCCCGCTGGCCGATGTAACACCGCCGGTCCCCAGGCCGCCGCCAGTCCCTCCCCCAAGGAAGCCCGCGCCTCCCCCGGCGCCTCCGCCCGAACCCCTTCCTGACGCTCCAGCTGCTGCATCGGGCGATACCACGGTGCGTGTGGGGCACGCCAGACTCGACAGGCCGAGGGACACGAGGAGTAAGGGAATGCGCTGGGAAGCTCTCATGACCTCGTATCGGCTGGGAGCTTAGCTGGTTGCGCGGCGCTCCGTCAGCAAACGTTCCGAACGGACCACCCGGACTGGCCGGCCCCGGGCGGCCGGCCATGTTCCTTTCGGTCTACGGGACGGTGACGCCGAAATCGGTCGTCTGCAGCCCGGCGCCGCCGCTCCAGATCTCGAAGCCTGCGTAGACGGTCTCGAGATACCAGCTACTCGATATGCATTTGGTGCTGCCGGAGCAATTCCGACCGGCGGCGTCCTGGATGAATGCGCCCAGTGGGTACGTCCACGAAGTGAACGAGTTCGAATTTGACGTCGGAACGTAGGACACGACGGGCTTACCGCTGTTTGTCCCGTACCAGATGTTGAACGTCTTGCCGCCGATGGTGACGCTGCCGTTCGGCACCAGAGACCCGACCGGCTGGTTGTCCGTGGGGATGTAGAACCAAACCATCAAATATCCACCGCTCGGAGCGGACGGTTTCGAGTCGCCACTAGATGAGGTGCTGAACCACACGTCGTAGGCGGCGTTGTAGCTGCCGCTCACGCCAGCATTGCTGAACGACCAGCTGGTCGAGATCCCGGTGGCACTGATCGACGAGACGGCCAGCGGGAGGCCGCTCCCAGTGGTGCTGCCAACGCCACCGATGCCGGTGAAGATGCTCGGATAAGACGCGGGAGCGTGATTCGCGCCGGTCCCATTTTGTGTGGCGACCTTGAACTTGGTGCCAGGGCCGTAGTTCAGCGTCTGGGACGCGCTTGACACGCCCCAGTCGTTGTTCTGGACAATGTAGTCCTTGGGACAACTCACGTGGGCTGCGCCGAACTGATCGCTGATGGTGCCCGACCCGCCGGGGGTGGCACAGCTCGAGGTACCGCCGCCGCCCGATCCGCCCGTTCCGGTTGACCCAGTGACCGGTACGATGCTGGTCAAGCACACGTTGTAAGCACCCGCGGTGCTGCCGCCGTTGATCTGGATCTGCATGTCAACGGGGGTCCCGTTGGTTCCAGTCTTTGCGCATTGCGCGGTGGTCGCCCAGGCGGGGCACGTCGCGTCGCTGAAGCAGACCTTGCCAGAGTAGCCGTCCGTGAAGGGGGGAATGAGCGTGAACGGCGCAACGGCACCGGCGGGCGGGGTCGCGGATTGCGTGAATCCGACCTGCACGCTGTTACCACCGCTCGACCCTGTGAGTGTGATCTGGAAGCAGTTGACCGAGCCGGCGTACTGCTTTTTGACCATGTTGACGTCCTCCAGCTCGACGCCGATGCCGCAGCCCCAGGCGGCGAACGTGGTGTCGACCTTGGTCGTCCCCATGAGGCAGCACTTCCCGCCCGCGCAGAAGTTGGTGGCCGGCGGGCTGGTGGGCGAGTACGGGCACGACATTCCGTCGCCGTACGGATAGATCGAGCCCTGCATCCCGAGCGCGCTGCTTGTGCAGTAGTAGGCGTTCGCGTTCACCAGCTGGGTGTCGTTGGGGGTGCAGGCCGGCCCGCCCGCGCCCGCCGAACCCGTGGTGCCGCCCGTATGCGTGCCGCCTGCGCCGGGGCTGCCGCCGTTGCCGGGGGTGCTGCCGCCGTTGCCGGAGTTGCTGCCGCCGCTGCCGGGGTTGCTCCCGCCGTTGCCCGTCGAGCCGCCCGCGCCCGGGTTGCCGCTGTTGCCGCCACTCCCGCCCAGCGTCGACGGCGACGCACAGCCAAATCCGAAAAGAAGCAAGGATGTCGCAAAGATACGAGACGCGGCTCGCCGCATGGGGCCTCCTAAGTTCTGGTTCCGCCGGACAAAAGGGTTCCTGAAGGTAAGAGTCCGACCGGCGGCCAGCAAGCCTAACATTCTGAACCCACCCGGTCACGGGCTCGCGGGCCGGGATGCTCGTCCGCGACGTCGCGCGGCTTCGCCACCAATGACGTCGTGCGGCCATTTACGGCGATTCGACGGAGACGAAACGGGCGGGCAACGGCTGCGGGCGGAGACTGGTCGGCCGGGAGGGGAGCATGACGCCGTCACAGAAGTCGCTCGTTCAACAAACGTTCGCGCAGGTGGTGCCCATCGCCGATCAAGCGGCGGCGCTGTTCTATGGCCGGCTGTTCGAGCTGGATCCGTCGCTGCGGCCGCTGTTCAAGAACGACCTCCGCGCGCAGGGACAGAAGCTGATGCAGATGATTGGCTACGCCGTCAGCAACCTGGACGCCCCCGACGTGTTGGTCCCGGCTGTCGAGGGGCTGGGGCGAAAGCACATCGGCTACGGCGTCAAGGATGGCGACTACGCCACCGTGGGCGCCGCGCTGCTCTGGACCTTGGAGAAGGGCGTCGGCCCGGCGTTCACCGCCGACGTGAAGGCGGCCTGGGCCGCCGCCTACGCGGCGCTGTCCGGGATGATGATGAAGGGGGCGACTACAGCCGCCCGGTCGCCAGCATCGCGATCAGCGCCAGGCCCAGGATGACGCGATAGATGATGAAGGGGACGGTGCTGCGCGCGCGCAGGAAGCGGAGCAGCCAGGCGATGCTGGCGTAGCCCGAGATGGCCGCCGCGATGAGGCCGATGACCAGCGTGCTGCCCTGCAGGTCGTGCGCCCGCAGGACCTTCGGCATCTCGAAGACGCCGGCGGCGGCGACGACCGGGACACTCAGCAGAAACGAAAACCGCGCCGCCGCCTCGCGCTTGAGGCCCAGCGCCATCGCCGCCATCAGGGTGCTGCCCGATCGCGAGACGCCCGGGATGATCGCGAACGCCTGCGCGCAGCCGATCAGCAGGGCATCGCGCAGGGTGATCTCGTCGAACTCGCGCACGTGGCGGGCGCGCCGCTCGACGACGGCCAGCAGCAGCGCGACCACGATCAGCGCCGTGGCGATCACCCACAGCGATCGCAGCGACCCCTCGATGGCGTGCCGGAACACGACGCCGGCCAGCCCCGCCGGGATGGTGCCCACCACGAGATAGAGCAGCTCGCGCGCGGGACGCTCTGGTGGGCGGCTCCGGTCGCTGACGCTGGCGGCAGCGGCGCGCAGCATCTTCCAGAGCTCGGGAAGGAAGTAGCCGACCACCGCCAGCAGCGAGCCCAGCTGCAGGACCGCGGTGTACGCCGCCCCCGGATCCGACCAGCCGAGGAGGGCGGGCACGATGCGCAGGTGGGCCGTCGACGAGATCGGCAGGAACTCGGTGACGCCCTGGACGATGCCCAGAACCAAGGACTCGAAGTTGGTCATGTCTGAATTTCTCCGGAGAGGACGCGGTGAATGTGCCCTGTCTCGTCGCGCAGGCGCAAGGCGCCATCCGGATCGACGCCCAGGGCCATCCCTTCCAGCCGCTCGTTCGGCCTCCCCGGGGCGGTCACCCGGCAGGGGGTGGGCAGCGCGGCGTGGGCTTCGAAGGCGGCGATCGCCACCGACGGCCCGCGCCGCTCGTAGTCGTCCAGCAGCGGTTCCAGCTGGTTCAGGAACGTGCCCAGCACGGCGGCGCGGTCCAGCGGCCGGCCGCCGGCGGCCCGCCGCAGCGACGTGGCGCGCTCGGCGATCTCCGGCGGGAAGTCGAGGCCGTTGACGTTCAGGCCGACGCCGATGACCACGTGCAGCGCGCGTTCGCCGGCGCTGGACATCTCGGTCAGGATGCCCGCCACCTTGCGCCGCCGGCCGGCGGCGGAGTCCTCCACCAGCTCGACGTCGTTCGGCCACTTGAGGCGCGGCGCGAACCCCAGGGCGGCCAACGCGCTTGCCAGCGCGCCGCCGGCCAGCAACGTCAGGGGTGGGATCTCGGGCGGCGGCCGCCTGGGCCGCAGCAGGATCGACACGTACAGGTTCGCGCCGGGCGGCGAGTGCCATGTGCGCCCCATCCGCCCGCGCCCCGCCGTCTGCTGGTCGGCGGCGATCACCAGCCCCGCAGGCGCGCCGGCGCGAGCGCGTTCGCCGGCCAGGTCGTTCGTCGAGGCGCACGCCGGCCACCACTCGTAGGCGCGGCCCAGCCAGCGCGTCGTCAGGACGGCGGACAGCCGGTCTGCCGACGGCGGCGGCGCGAGCTCCCCCTCCACCGTCTGGCGCTCAGCGCGAGGGCGCGGTGCCCTCGGCGGGCCGGATCTCGCACGAGTAGTCGATGGCGCGCGCCGAGTGGGTGATCGAGCCCGTCGAGATCACATCGACGCCCGTCTTGCTGATCTCGCGGATCCGGTCCAGCGTCACGCCGCCCGAGGCCTCGATGACCGTCTGCGGGCGCCGCTCGCGGATGCGCTGGACGGCGTCGGCCATCTCGCGAATCTGGAAGTTGTCGAGCAGGACCCCCTCGGCCCCGGCTTCCAGCGCTTCGTCGAGCTGGGCCAGGTCGTCGACCTCGCAGACGACCCGCAGCGTGTGGGGGGCGCTGGCGCGCGCCCGCCGGACCGCTTCGCGCACCGAGCCGACCAGCGCGATGTGGTTGTCCTTGATGAGAATGCCGGAGGCCAGATCGGACCGGTGATTGGCCCCGCCGCCGATGCGCACGGCGTACTTTTCCAGCGACCGCAAGCCGGGGGTCGTCTTCCGCGTGTCGGTGACGCGCACCTTGGCCCCCTCGGCCGCCGCGACGAACGCCTGGGTCACCGTGGCGATGCCGGACAGGTGCTGCAGGAAGTTCAGAGCCGTCCGTTCGCCCGCCAGAAGCGCCGCGGCCGGGCCGCGCACCGAGGCGACGATGGTGCCGGGCTGGACCGGGTCGCCGTCGGCGACCTTCATCCGCAGCCGCGTCCGCCAGTCGAACCGCGTGAACACCGCCTCGACGACGCCCAGGCCGCAGACGACCGCGCGCTCTCGAACGACGATGTCCGCCTCGGCCTCCTGGGTCTCGTCGATGACGGAGGCGGTGGT
>CAZJMY010000209.1:0-2512 GCA_964546845.1 uncultured Myxococcales bacterium
GCCGCCGCCAAGTCGTCGGTGCCCGCGCTGGCCATCACCAGCGGGACCTAGTCGGCAGTCACTGAACCTGACACTCTGAATCACGATTCCGGGACCCGGCGCAATGGTGCGTCGGGTCCCGGACCTCCTTATGATCAAGAACATCCTCGTCTGTCTGGAAGGATCGCCCAGCACGGCTGCGGCGGTCCGTTTGGCGATCGACATCGCCAAGCCGCTGGAGGCGCACCTGGTGGGCCTGGCCATCGTCGACGAGCCCGACATCCGCGCGGGCACGCCGACCAGCATCGGTGGCTCATCCTTCAAGCACGAGCGCGACGACGCGCTGGTGGCCGAGGCGCACAAGCACGCCGCCGACGCGATGGCGCTGTTCGAGCGCCGCTGCCGCGACGCGGGCGTCCCCGGACGGCCGCTGGAGATCGTCGGGCGGCCCGTGGACGCGATCCTCGAGGAGATGGTCACACGTGACCTGACGATCCTGGGGCGCGACGCCAATTTTCGTTTCGAGATCGAGAGCGAGGACAGCCACACGCGGGACGCGATCCTGCATCGCGCGTCGACGC
The DNA here is from genome assembly GCA_964546845.1 of uncultured Myxococcales bacterium. Classification (GTDB taxonomy): domain Bacteria; phylum Myxococcota_A; class Polyangia; order Fen-1088; family Fen-1088; genus JADGRB01. The sequence goes on from CAZJMY010000209.1 coordinate 561, forward strand.
CGGTGCTGGTCTGCCCCGAAAGCGCGCCCGCCACGCTGGGCTCGAAGATCCTGGTGGCCTACGACGGCAGCGGCGCCGCCAAGCGCGCGCTGGCCAGCTTCGCGGCCAGCGGCCTGGCCCGCGGGCGCGAGGTCCACGTCGTCACCATCGACGACAACGGCGCCATCGCCTGGGACATGGCCAACTGGGCCGTGCAGCAACTCCAGGCCGCCGACATCACGGCCAAGGGACACAACCTGGTGTCGCTGCTGTCCAACGTCGAGGTCATCACCCGCCTCGCCAAGGAGCTGGACGCCGGGATGATCGTGATGGGCGCGTTCACCCGGTCGCGGCTGCGCGAGCTGTTCTCGGGGTCCGTCACCCGCAGCCTGGTCGACACCACCGAGATCCCCCTCTACCTGCAGCACTGAGCCATGCCTTACACCCCGACACCGAACTGGGCCGTCGCGCCCTTCGTCGTCTACCTGATCTCGATCGCCGTCCTTCCGCTGTTCGCCAGCGCCTTCTGGGAGCACAACCGGAACAAGCTGCTGGTGGCGGCCATCGTGTCGGCGCCCGTGATCGCGTATCTGATGCGTGGCCTCGGCGGCGAAGGGGGCCACGTGCTGCTGCACACGGCCTGCGACTACGCGGCGTTCATCGCGCTGCTGGGGGCGCTGTTCACGATCTCCGGCGGGATCTGCCTCAGCGGAACGCTGGTCGGCAGCCCGCTGGTCAACACGACTTTCCTGGCCATCGGCGCCGTCCTGGGCAGCGTCATCGGGACCACCGGCGCGTCGGTTCTGCTGATCCGCCCCATGCTGCGCGCGAACGCCAAACGGTCGTACGCCACGCACGTCGTGGTGTTCTTCATCTTCATCGTGTCGAACGGGGCGGGGCTGCTGACCCCGCTCGGCGACCCGCCGCTCTTTCTCGGCTTTCTGCGGGGCGTCCCCTTCACGTGGACGCTGCGGCTGGTTGCCCCCTGGGCCCTGGTGAACGGCGCGCTGCTGGCCATCTTCGCCGTCATCGACCGGACCCTGACCGCGCGCGAGCGCCGGCGGCTGGGGCCCCTGGCCGCCGACGGGCCCGCCGTCATCGAGCCGCTGCGCGTGCAGGGCGCGATCAACCTGGTGTGGCTGCTGGGGATCGTCGTGGTCGTCTTCGTCATGGGCAGCTTCGGGAGCAGTCTGTTCGGCGACGGCTACCTGCGCGCCGGTGTGCAGGTCGCCGGCATGCTGGCCTGCGCCGGACTGTCGCTGGCGACCACCCCGCGCGAGGTCCACGCGATCAACCGGTTCAACTGGGCGCCGATCGTCGAGGTCGCGGCCGTCTTCAGCGGCGTCTTCGTCACGATGATCCCCGCGCTGGCCTTCCTGGGCGAGCGCGGCGCCAGCCTGGGCGTCACCAAGCCCTGGCAGTTCTTCTGGGCGGCGGGCGCGCTCTCCAGCGTGCTCGACAACGCGCCGACCTATTTGACGTTCGCGTCGCTGGCGGTGGGCGTCGCCAACGGCCCGCACGGGACCATGTCGATCGACAACCTGGGCGCGCTGGCGGTCCACCCCATGGGGCAGCAGCTGCTGGCGGCCGTCTCGTGCGGCGCCGTGCTGATGGGCGCCATCACGTACATCGGCAACGGACCGAACTTCATGGTCAAGGCGATCGCCGAGCAGCATCACGTGCGCATGCCCAGCTTCTTCGGCTACACGCTCTGGTCGCTGGCGATCCTGGTCCCGCTGTTCGGCGTCGTGTCACACCTGTTCTTTTAGCGCCAGCGGTTCCAGCAGCACGTAGCCGGCGAACTTCTTGAAGGCGTCCGGCGCCTGCGGCGGGCCGAGGAGCTTGCTCACGCGCACGGCCGCCTTCAGCAGCGCGGGCAGGGGCGCGGGGCGCCCCAGGCGCTCGGCCTCGATTGCCAGGTACTTGATGTCGGCGGCGCGCCAGCCGTGACCGGCGAAGAAGCCGAACCAGTC
>CAZJMY010000210.1:0-3065 GCA_964546845.1 uncultured Myxococcales bacterium
AGCCCGCCCGAACCGGTGGCGGCGCTACCGCCCGTCGCAGCCCCGTCCGCTCCAGAGCCCCCACACCCTGGTCCCCCGGACCCGGCGCAGAGCGCCCACAGCCCGAACGCCAGCCATCTGGTCCAGTTGCCGAGGTGCAGACGCATCGCGGTTCTAGAGGGCAAGCCGGCACCGAAACCTTTGCGCCGTAAGAGCTCGGAGGACGCCTTGTTGAAAGGGCGCCATCGATTGTTGGTTCGGCGGCAACGGGCCGGGGCCGGTCCGCCCCACGGCCGGCGAAGTTCGCCCGCAGGGACGGCCTGGAACCCCATCTTGGACACATAAATACGTTGGCTCGATTACTGCTCATATGGCGAACATGCTCTCCAACCTCTCCGGCAAGCGCTCCCGTTTCTCCCTCACTCTCCCGCTGATTCTGGGCGGCGCGGCAACCGGGCTCCTCGGCTGCACGGAAGAAGGCGCGGCCATCGAAGGCGACCAGGCCTCGTTCGCGCAGGCCGCGGTCAATGGCCTCTCCTCGATCAATGGCCTGTCCTCCGCGAACGGGCTGTCGTCCGCCAACGGCCTCTCCTCGGCCAACGGCCTGTCGTCGGCGAACGGTCTCTCCTCGGCCAACGGCCTGTCGTCCGCCAACGGCCTCATGACCACGGCGATGGGACGCCGCACGGTCTCCTACATCGCGTCGTGCGCGCTCACGGCCAGCCAGTCGCTGGTGAAGGCGGATCAGAACGGCACCACGCACACCTACGCGGGCGCGATCGGCCTCGCCCCCGGCTGGTTGAACGGCGCCATCAGCGCCACCGACGAGGCCAACGTCTCGGCCTGCATGCTGGCCCGCCTCAACACCGCCGGGATGCACGTGCCGCTGTGGATGGTCTCCGGGGCGACGAGCGTTGGCTGGGGAACGAGCTCGGCCTACCCGTATCAAGAGGGGAGCTTCTTCGGCAACATCATGCGGACCGCCAGCGACGGCACCGTTCACGCCTGGTACTGCGAGGGGCGCGACTGGAAGAACGGCGTCGTCCCCGGCCGCCTCGGCTCCGACGAAACGGGCATCTACAAGAACCCGTGGGGCGCGGGCGCGCTCTGCGACAACCACTGCACGGCGCACTCGACGGACGGCTACACGTCGTGCAACGGCGTCAGCAACCCGCTCACGGTCTGGCGTCAGGCCAGCTACAACCCGGTGTTCGACACGAACTACCTCTACAAGCTGCGCAACGTGAGGTCGGGACTGATCCTGGACGTCTACGGCGCGCACACGACCGACGGAACGCCGGTCAACCAGTACGTGGACACCGGCGCCGCCAATCAGCGGTTCCAGATCTTCCAGGTCGCCAGCAGCCAGTGGAAGATCATCGACTCGCACTCGGGCAAGGCGCTCACGAACCGCAACGGCTCCTCGTCGGACGTCCAGATCAACAGCTACAACGGCAGCGCGACCGACAACTGGGCGCTCGACGACCACAACGGTCACTTCATCATCCGCAACAAGGCGACCAACGGGTACCTGGTCGCGAACAGCACCGCGCGCAGCACGACCATCGGCGTGACGACCAACTACGACGGCGGTCCGGAGACGGACTGGGACCTGATGGTCACCGACTCGCTCTGAACAGCCCGACTCTCGAACGCCGAGCCTCCGTCCCCGAGGAACAGAGTCCCCGCCTGTTGCGGGGGCGGCAACAGGGGTGAGGCTGCACAGACAACAACGACGCGGGTCGTCGACCGACATCGGGACCCGAGTGCGGCCGGCATCGCGTATTTACCGACCAAGAAACCGTTGGCGCGATTACTGCTCTTAACAAACACGAGGTCCTCCCCCGGTCGATGCACGACTCCATCGTTCAGAGACGGGAGAACCACCCGATGGGAGATCCCGTGGAGGTCGACGGTCCGGCCGCCCGCTCGCCCTACACCTTCGTCGCGGCGATCGCGCAGGGCGGGATGGGGTACGTCGAGCTCTGCTGCCGCCGCGAGGGGCGGTTCGTCCGCTGGGCGGCACGCAAGCGCCTGCACGCGCAGCTGCGCGGCGACCCCGTGTTCCGGACGATGTTCATGGACGAAGCCCGGGTGGCCGGTCTGGTCCGTCACCCCAACGTCGTCAGCGTGTCGGACGTCGGCGAGGACGAGGACGGACCCTACCTCATCATGGACTACGTCGAGGGGGTGTCCCTCTCGCGGCTGTTCCGGCAGGCAGCCGGCGATCGGCGGCGCATCCCCCTGCAGGTGGCGGTCCGCATCGGCAAGGACGCGGCGATCGGCCTGCACGCGGCGCACGAAGTTCGCGCCGAGGACGGGTCGCCCCTGAACCTGGTGCACCGGGACGTGTCGCCGCAGAACGTGCTGATCGGGTTCGACGGCTCGGTGCGCGTCACCGACTTCGGCATCGCCAAGGCCCTGGGGAACGCGAGCCAGACGACCGCCGGCGTGCTGAAGGGGAACATGGGGTACCTGTCGCCCGAACAGCTCCGCTTCGAGGAGCCCGACCGGCGATCGGATCTGTTCTCGCTGGGCGTGACGCTGTTCGAGCTGCTGAGCGGCGCGCGCCTGTACTCGAACAAGGCCGGGTTCGAGGGGACGCGCCGGATCCTGAGCGAGCCCGCGCCCGACATCCGCGCGGTGCGCCCCGAGGTGCCCGAGGCGCTGGCGGAGCTGCTGCTGGAGATGCTCTCCAAGGACACGACCGGGCGGCCGGCAACCGCGCTGGAGGTGGCCGCCCGCCTGGAGACGATCCTCTTCGCGTTGCTGGCGACCGAGGGGTCGATGACGGTCGCCGACTACATGGATCGGCATTTCGCGACCGCGCGCGATCGCCACCGGGCCGCTCTGACCGAACAGCTGCGCCGCGGCGAGGCGGTGCTGGCCGGCGAGGTGACCCCGCGCCCGCTGCCGGCCGACCTGGTCCTGACCAAGATGGAGCGGCGCGCGGCGCCCGCTCCGCGTGGAAAGTGGCGGCCCGTCGTCGCAGCGGCGGCGGCCGTCGGGCTGATGGCATTCGCGGGCGTCCGTCTGACACGTCCCACGCACGTGGCGACCGCCGCGCCCGCGCCCGCGGTTCGGCC
>CAZJMY010000211.1:0-13598 GCA_964546845.1 uncultured Myxococcales bacterium
TGTTCGAGCGCCTTGACCCCGACGAGGTTTTGCCCTAGAAAGCCTGCCGCAGTTCGCGGGAGTAACTCAGTGGTAGAGTGCCACCTTGCCAAGGTGGACGTCGAGGGTTCGAACCCCTTCTCCCGCTCAAGAAGTCGCGTATTTAGCTGCTGTCTTGCGCGCGCATGAGGGAGTCGGCGCGCATGAGGGAGGAATGAGGGAGTCGGGCGGGAGTGCCACCCTGGTTTCCGGTTGCAGTCACCCCTGATCGCGGCGCTTCCGGGGATCGATGCCGCGATGGCTACGGGGCGCGGGAAGTCTGACATCCGAACGCCGGCGTGCGGAGGGGCAGACCCGCAGGCGGTTCGTGTTGGTCGGCTATAATCGATGCGGTGCCGGCTCCAGAGTTGCTCGAAGTCGGTGATCTCTCGGACGAGGTAATCCAGTATTGCCAGGGACTGGCGAACATTCTCTCCGTCCGGCCCGGGATCGTGCGGATGCAGAGATCAGCGTCGAGTCTCTTCGACGCCAAAGTCAAGCCAGCTGCTGACGGCACCTATCGGGTCTTGCTCAACGACGGCACCATCCAAAAGGTGCGCGAGACAGCGATCAAGCTGGCGGACGCCCCGGGCATTGACGAGGAGATGGCCGATCGCGCTGAAGAACTGCTGGGTAGCGCCGAATTCTCCAGCGTCACCTACGGCAGCTGGGTCGCGCAGGTCCTCATCTTCATCGGGCTACACGAAGTGGCTCACGTGCTCTGTGGCCACTTCTCTGTTCTTCCGCTGCTGGACGGGAATGTCCACTCCGAAGTGGCCGGCCCGGACCTACCGATCCATCAGCCAGGGTGGGAAGACCATCGACTGCGGTGGCTGCTCGAACTCGAAGCAGACGAGGTGGCCCTCGATCGCATGCTGGCGCTGGCATTCGAGATTTTCACGGCCGACGGGGACGTCCGCGATCTGTACGCTCATGCGGGCCGGTCAACGATCGACGTCGCCGGCAGCGTCCGGCGCAGCGCCGAACGGTTGACCTTCCATGCCGCGTGCTCCGCGATAGCGCTACTGGAAGCGGGCCGGGAGCCGCTGGGCACCGGGCACCCACCAGCATTTGCGCGCATGCTCTACCTCAGCAATGTCTTTCTGTTGCGACAGCTCGACGCGTCGGGTGGCCCGCCAGGTGTGACGCATCTTCGATTCAGCGCCGATCAGCAACGGACGTTTCGAGAGACCTTCATCCCTGCCGTTCTCGAGGCGATGATCTTTGCGAACGCCTGCTGTGAGACCATCGGGGTGGACCTGGCGTCTCGCTTCGGCCATCCCGGTGAAACGCCCCTCGGCATTGCGGGAATCCTCGCGACTGATCTGGTAGCCGTCGTTGCCGGGCGGCCCACGTCCACGCTCAGCGCGGAGGCGGCACAATATCGAGAGATCTCGCAGCTGTTCGAGGCCTACAACCCGAAGATTCGGCCGTATCGATTGTTCGCTGCCCTGGACCGAGATGACCGATGACCCTCATCGCAGCGGAGCGCTGGCTGCACGCCCAGCAACGTAAAGCTCTGGGAGCATCGGTAAGCGCCGCCGCGGCTACGGGGACTGAAGAATCCTGGGCCCAGGACAGTCACGATTGGCGGGTCGATCTTCTGCGACAGGCAAAAATGGACTCGAACGCCCCGGACTGGCACCTGCTGACCGAGGCGGAACTATGGGAGCCCATCGAGTTGGCTTCAGAAGGGGAGCATCCGTTCCAGTCGGAGCTCGCGACCGCCTTGCAGTCGATCTCCGCGGCGCATTCTGCCCTTTGCCCGATTCCGCTTCAACCGACGATCGCCGGCGCATTGCCGACTCACGAACGTCATGCTGCCGTATACGCACCTAGCGGCAGTACCGCTCGTGTCATCATCCTCGACTGGGGCCTTTTGAGCGCGCTAAGAGAAAGCGCAAATCTGGCTTCTGAAGCGCTCGGACCGGAAGGTGGTGCCTTGCCAGAATTCCTAGGCGCACTGGATGCACGCGCCGCGGTTCGACGCGACCCTCTTTACGCCTTCTGCTGGGGCCACGTTCTGGCTGCCCTCGGCGACCCGGCGCGTCGGCCCCCGTTTCGATCTTTCAAGAGCCAGCATCGGGCCCTTCAGGTACGGCGCCGCGTGGAACCGGCAACTCTTCTCGACGCGCTCGTGCTCGTGGTGCTGGCTCACGAAGCTGCGCATGTCGCTCTCAATCACAGTGCTTCGCCATCCTTGGGTACAGCCGCGCGACTTCAATTCGAACGGGAAGCGGACGGCCTCGCAATCGCCTATCTGATGCAAGTCGGCATGCACTCCGAGCATCCGGACGATGCAGGAAGCCTGTATCTATTTGCGTTCGGCTTCCTGATGTCCCTCATGACTCAGCTGGCGTCGTGCGATCGCGTCCTGGTCGATGCGGGAAAACGAATCGCCTCGCCAAGTACACATCCACCGGGAACCGAGCGGCTGATCATAGGGCTTGAGACGCTTGAGCGTCTCATCGCTGCGCGACCACACGCTGGCGTCCAGTTTGTCAATGCGCTGGCGGCAGGCAATGCGCTCGGTAACGAAATGTATAATGCAGCGTGGGGCCTTACAAAGGACTTGCTACTCCGCGGCGGCGAGGCGGCGCCCGCCTCGCCCGCATCGCCCGACGACGCCAGGCTTTGCTACCTCTGAGGTAGCGCCAGAATTCTCGCACAGAGCGACGATACGTCTTCCAGAAGCTCGGCGGCGCGTTGTGGCTCTGGTCGACGTTGGGCGCGGTACTTGGCCAGCACGGACAGATCCACCAGTAGTGATTTAGCCTCGAAGTAGCTCACCAGCGGAGCTGGCACGGTTGCCGAGCGGTGCTCGTAGGCGTGAACCGCGTGGCTCCGGGCCCTCTCCCCGCATAGCCGATGAACCTCGAACGCGAGGCGGCCAAGGTCGCTGGCAACGTCGTTGATGCGATACCGGCGATGGGGCTGCACATCCAACAGCGTCACCTTGCCATTCAGGAAGTGCAGATTGTCGACATGAAGATCGCCGTGGCCATCGACGCGGCACCCGACCTGCGCCCGAGCGGACAGCAGCGGTCGCGACGCCTCGAGCCAGCGCTCGGCTCGCCGCGCAACACCGCCCAGCATCCGGCGGGGAGCGTGTCGAAGCGCGAGGGATCGACTATGGCGTTCGAGCGAACGATTCGCGATCGATAGATGTTCTGCTTCGCGCTCGGCGACGGGTGTGCCGGTGCGTACAATCGGCGATCGACCGTGAAAGGCGGCCAGCACCGCGCCAAAGTCACCGGCGAGCTTGATCGCGGAGGATGGGTCCCGAGCTACCTTCTCGCGGAAGCCGCCGGGGTCCAGTCGCCGCATAAACAAAGCCGGCTCAACGTGGCGCACGTCGGGCGACTCTCGAAGGCGGGCCGATCTTGCGTCCAACCAGAGGAGTGAGATGATCACTCGCTGCCCCTCGGGTAACCGCATCGAAGCATCTCGCTCGATCTCAGCGAGTGAGATGCGGGCGCTGCGTCGAAGGCTCCGCGATTGTAGTTTCAGCGCGTAGCGCCCGCGCAAGGCGATCGTGGCGCCAGCTGGTGTCGCCCAGGCTGGATTCCCGCGGAACGCAGTTGGTCGTTCGCCCAGCCAACGCGCTAGCGCGAGCCATGCTACTTCTGGTAGTGCATCCTCAGCTTTGAGCAGCGGCGTCCTTCAATGCTTCGTCTGCCTGCGATTGAAGCCGCGCATCCCGGTGCACGCCTCCATCGAGCTCGGCGAGAGCGCGCGATCGTTGAACGAGCTCATGCACCCCTGGCCGCCGACTCACTGTGCGCAATTTCGCTTGCGCTAAGACCAGCTCCGCTTGATGGCGGCGGAGACCCCTGGCCTCTGCTAGCGTTGCAAGCTCTGCCAACACTGACTCGCGCGCTTCCGCCTCCGCCGACTCTCCGACGAGCGCGGCGTTGAGCACGTGGGCCTCCATCAGTAGGTCCTGGGCACCCGTCTGCAATGCGGCCATCATCGCAGCGTTCACGGTCTCCCGGATGCTGGACGTCGGACCCACTTGCAGGAGCGCGCGGCCGCGGGCCAGCAGGAGGCGCAATCGATCTCGGGTGTCCCAACGGGTTGCCGTTGGTTCATTCAGGCGAATCAATCGCTCCATCCCCGCGTCGGCGTGGCTCAGCGCCGCGCCCGGGAGACCTCGTGCCAGGCTGAGCTCTGCTTGATATGCTTCCACTCCCGCCAATCCCTGCTCGTCGCTCGACTGCGAATACCCGGTGTGAGCAGCGTTCAGCTCGCGCGCGGCCTCGTCAAGCCGCAATTCGCGAATGTAGAGCTTGCCGAGGGAACGGTGCGCCACTGCCACATCAGGGTCGGGGGCGCCGCCGGCAACGGGCGAACTCAAAGATCGCAGCAACCATTGTTCGGCGGCGTCATAGGAACCGGCAAGGAAGGCACAGAAGGCCGCCTTCAACAGCACGGATCTCGTCGCCGACGGTCCGGTCAGGGGCTCAAGAAGTTGCACGGCGCGCCTGACGAAACCCAGGTTGGCCATGGCCTGGGCCGCGTCTTGTTGCGCCAAGAAGCCGAGATCCGGATCCGAAAAGCGAGAGCGCGTCAGCCCCGCATCTTCGAAGAAGGTCTCGAGAACTGCCAATACGAGATCGAAGCGCCCAAACCGATACAGAGTGGGATCGAGCAACGCCGTTCGGAATACATTGAAGGCATGATCCGCCTGGCCAGCGCGCGAGCCTTGAACGATCGCTTCCAGCGCGCTCGGAAGCACGGCGCGCAACGTGCTCCAGTCTCGAGCCGCCGCGGCAGCCAGCGCGCCCGTCAAGGCAGGTTCGAGAACGCGTGCCAGGCGTGACGACACCTTCGGATCCCGCTGGGGCGTGGCTACGAAAGAGGGGCCGAGTCTCCAGCGACCCTCCGAAGCAATGAAGAGCGGTGAGGTCCCGAGACTGGAGATCACTCGGTAGCGTTGATCTTCGTCGAAAGCATCCAGGAGGTGGAAGATCTCATCCGACGACAGGCCCAGGGCACTCTGTGCAAGAAGCCGTATCGTGTCTGGCTGGGCATCTGCGACTCCTGGAGCGAAACTGAGGCCCATCGTTGCGCTGGCGCTCGCACCGGCCGGCGGCAATGAAATGGCTAGCATCGGCGCCGCCGGAAGATCCTGAGCCGATGGCGCCGTGGTCAGCAGCAAGTCTGTATCCGCGGCGAGCGCCCCCGCGAAAAGCGAGGACCAGAAGATCGGATCTTGCTTGCCGTCGGCCGGCGGGTCGAGGACGACCAGGGGCGGTGATGAGCGCTGGACCTTGTCGAGGCGCCGAGCTTCCCATAGCGCAGACAGTCGCTCGGTGATGCTGTCTGTGGGACCTGCCAGGATTCTGTCGACTCGCCCGTGGTAAAGGGAGCCGAGGTCCCAGCGAACGATATCGACGAAACGCGCGACGATGCGTTCCTTTCGGTCGCTGGGTGGACCGGTTAAGTAGGCAAAACGCGGGGAGCGGGTCAGTGACCAAGCCAGGAGAGCCCGCATCGCAGTCTCTTCCTCATCGTCGAGGCCCCTCCATGGCCACGATTTGTTCGTCTCCACGCGATGCGAGATGGCGGCCGGGGCCTTGCGCAAGTATTTCTCACAGGCAGAGCCGACGAGTAGCTGTCGCGCGGAGCTTCGCCAATTGACAGCGCGTTCATTCAATTCTTCCCGGAGGCGTCGCGCGTTGGAGCGCGCGGTCGCGCGGTCGAGGAGCACCTCCTTCGTCTTCGCGACGACCTGTTCTAGGTCGTCGCACCAATGGTCGTCACCGGCGAGAGATACGGGCGTGACGTAGCCATCCAGCCTCTGCTCTGCAAGATAGTCGTACAGACCCGAACGCGCAGAGAAGATCAGGGGTACGCCGGCTGCAATGGCCTCCAGCCCTGACAACCCGAACCCCTCGTGCAACGAGAGCATGTAAAACACGTCATGCTGGCGAAGCGCGTCGTAGATGCGCCGGCGATTCTCGTTGAACCGGTGCCCGTGAAAGGCGATCTCTATTCCCGCCTGCGCCTTGAGCTCTTTATAGAGAGCATCCGATTCGTCCTGGTACTCGCGATCTGCAGATGAAAGGCCGATGGCCTGGAACGTGAAATCGTACCCAAAGTGGAGCGGCCGGAGATCACGAATGGCAGCGCCAAAGGCGTTCGTCGCGAGGCGTCCGCGCTTGATGACGTCATCGTCGGGAGAAATGCGCCCAATCGTGATGCCGTTCAGTGATCTGTGTGGCGGCGTCCCCGGCTGCAGATCCGGCATCCCCGGAACTATCTCGAAAACCTTCGTGCTGTCCGCGTCGGGCAGTCTGCTCCGCGCGTGCTGATACAGTCGAGGTCCGACACCAGCCACGTAGGTGGCTTGTCGGAAGAGCGCGTCCTGGTTCTCGGTCTCCACCCAGATGTCGTCGCCGCGGTGGCCTTTGAACGGTTTGAACAGGAACGGCGCCATGTGGTTCACGACCACGCTCGGGGCGTTAACGGCCTTCCCAAGCTCGATCGCCCACGCGCCCGTGAAGATGTCGTGCCCGATGTAGAGGCCCCCCGCGATGTCGCGCCTGCGGAGATCATCCAATGTCTGCTCCGTCGGGACGCTGCGCTCCGAAGGCAACGCCAGGAACGCAAGCCGAACGTTGTGATTCTTGGCCTCCTCCATCCAAGAGTCGACGACCTTCGCGTCCTCCACGGCGGGCCCCAGCAGAACGCAGACAATCTCCGTGCGATTGTCGACTACCTGGGCCAGCCCGGCGCACAGATCGAAGTTGAATGAGTTGATGCCTCCACGACGAGGGCCCCAGGCATTCGCAAAAAGGACGATGCGGTTCATTCGACTCCGGCTGCGCCAGAGTATCCGAACGGCGGCCTCCTGGGCAGGTGTCGCTCAGCGACATTGCGAGACAGCCGTCGTGGTCCTCGGAATGAGGGAGCAGCTTTGCGGATGTGCATCTGGCGTCCCGCCACAGGAAAGGTGATACGACATTCGTAAGCCCCAAAAGCGGGGTGTCATCGGTCGACCCGCAGGCTGGAGCGGTCGAAGACAGGCGAGTCCATCGGCCAACCCCCCCACCCCAAGGGCGGCGAGTGCCACCCAACATCGCCTGATGAAGGAAATCGTGAACGTCCAGGGTTTGAACCCCTTCTCTCCCGCTCACGGCTAGGGGCGGCGATCTACGAGGGCAGAACGGAGTGTGCGTCGTGCAATTGCTCCAGCAGGTATCGAATGCCATGTTCCGTCGTCTCTCTCTCCTCGGGCGCGACTCGCATCGCGCTCGGGGGCGATCTGCTCGTTTCCACCGTCGCCCGTCCGGACTCAGCTCGTCGCCGTCGCGCGCCGCCGCCCGTCCGCCGTCCAGGTCGACGTATCGCGCCTGCGGTCCATCGACGCGGTCGGAATGCAGGTTCTCGGGGCATTGTTGCCGAGCTGACACGGATGGAATGTCCGATCACCGGCATCGAGATGCCGCAGAAGCCGCTCAGACCGGGCAACCCGCGGTGGGCGGACGCGATTCGCAATGCCTCCCGACTCGTCAATTGAGATTGCGTTCCAAGGTCACCGCAGCATGGCAGGCTGTCGGCGGGCGACCCGCGGCGGGGCGGTCGTTCCTGGCGGTAATCACCGTCGCAGCGGTGCTGGGGGGCGGCGTGGCGCTCTGGCGGCTCTCTTCGCTTAAGACCAGTGCTCGTGCTCGTAGCGAGCCAGCGGACTTTCGGTTGTGAAGTGCGCCCGGTCGACTCCGACATCCGGCCGCGCATGAGGAGTTCGGAGCCCTCACTCTCAGGGGGTCTTCGCATACGTCAGCAGCGCGTTGTCGGAGCCCTCCCAGGAGCGGGCCCCGAGGAGGCGGAGCGACGACGAGATCACATCGGAATGCGAGACTCCCGTGGTAGTTCAGCCGAGGGGCGCAGGTCGCGTCCGCGGAACGTGGCATCCAGCTTGGCGAGGAGCTGGGCCGGCGATCATGAGGGAGAAATGAGGGAGCCAGAGAAGTTCGTTGCACGTCGTTTTCAGGTCTCGGACGGCCTCGCGTGAGCCAGCGGGTTCCGCTGAACCGATTGAAATCATTGATGACCGCGTCGAGCCCTGCCACCTTGCAAAGGTGGACGTCGAGGGTTCGAACCCCTTCTCCCGCTCACCTGGAGCCCAGCTTTCGTTGGGCTTTTCGTTTCCAGGGCCTCGCGCTCTCAGGGGGTCTTCGCATACGTCAGCAGCGCGTTGTCGGAGCCCTCCCAGGTGCGGGCGCCGAGGAGGCGGAGCGACGACGAGGTCACGGGCCGCGTGAACGCCGGGGTGCCCCCACCGAGCACCACCGCGCCCACCATCAGGTGCAGCTCGTCGACGAGCCCGGCCTCCAGAAGGTCGTTCCACAGCGTGTGGCTGCCAAAGACGAGGATGTCGCGGCCGGGGCCCTTCTTCAGCGCCGCGGTCTCGCGGTGGGCGTCTGCCCGGCGGAGGATCCGGGTCGTCTCCCGCCAGGGATTCGTGTCCGCCGGGGACAGGCTGTCGGACACCACCACCTTGGTCAGGGTGTCGTCGAGGCGGCTGATCTCGCGGTGGGTCGGCGAGGCGTTCGGATTCTCTCGCATCGACGGCCAGAAGCCTTTGAAGAGACGGTAGGTCCGGGCTCCCCGCAAGAGCGTGTCGGCGGTCTGCAGGCGCTCGAGGTTGTACGCGTCGAAGCGGGCGTCCATGGGCAGGGCCATGACGTTGCCGCCGGGGCCTTCGCAGGACCCGTCCAGGGACACGATGTTGCTGACGATGAGCTTGCGCATGGGTCTCTCCTCGGGTTCGTGAACCGCCGGGCGGTCCGCCCGGCTTTCAGAAGTTGAGAGACGGCGCGCGCGAAAAACTCATCGCCCGAGGGCGACTTTTTTACGCGAGGACTGCTGGCAGCCGGAAGGACGCAACGGCCGCCGGATCGAGGAAGGCGGCGATCCAGGCGATTCTCTCGCCGCGGAGGCTGAGGACGTTGACCGCCCCCAGCTCGAAGCGGTCCTGCCCAGGCTGCCGGATGTAGCAGGCGAAGCCCGGCTGTCCGTTGGCGCGGACGGGAACGAGCCGCCACGGCGTGGCGAAGATCCGCTCCGCGAAGAAGCGCCCGACGTCGGTCGCGCCCGCGTACCAGGCCGGCAGCGGGGGCATCGTGAAACGAACGTCCTCGGTCAAGAGCGCGAGCAGGGCCGGGGTATCCCGACGCTCCCACGCCGCCACGAAGGACGCCAGGAGCCCGCGCTGTCTCTCGTCGCCCAAGGCGCGAAGCTCGGCCTGTTGCGACAGCGGCGGGACGCGCGCCTCGACGGCCTTGCGCGCGCGCTGAAGCGCGCTGTTGACGGCGGCGACCGACATGCCGAGCGTCTCGGCGGCCTCTGCCGCCGAGAGCTCGATGACGTCGCACAGAAGCAACACGGCCCGCTGCGCGGCGGGCAAGTGCTGGAGGGCCGCCACGAAGGCGAGCTCGACGGTCTCGCGTGCCAGGTAACGTGCCGAAGGATCCGCCTCCTCGCCGGCCTCCGCGCCGAAATCGTCGCTCAAAGGCTCGAGCCAAACCGGCCCGCCGACCGGCTCACCGAGATCGCTCGTGCTCTGTCGAGACGGCGCCCGATCGGGAGAAAGGAGACGCGTCGATCTTTGCTCCGCGACGCGCAAGGCGGCCCGGGTGCTCACCTGGTAGAGCCAGGTCCGCAGCGAGCTGCGCCCCTCGAATCCGGCCAGCCCGCGCCAGGCCGCGAGCAGCGACTCTTGCAGCGCGTCCTCGGCGTCGGCGGGTGACCCGAGGACCCGGTAACAGTGCGTGAGGAGGCCGCGGCGGTGGGTGCTCACGAGGCGGGCAAAGGCGGTCTCGTCTCCGCCGCGGGCGGCCGCCAGGAGATCCACCTCGGAGCTCATGGCGGCATGGTAGATCGGGCTGGCTTGAAGTGAAGCTAGGGGATCAACCTTGAAGCTGGTCGCGCGTGTCGCGTGGGTCTGCCTGGCGGCGACTGTCCTTGCCTCGTGCGGGGGCGGCCACGGTGCCGGGGGGCCTGCCGTGGATGCCGGGACGGGGGGCGACGCGGCGGCCAGTCGCGATCCGCTGCGCTGGCCGTTCGCGACGACCAGCATCTGGAACATGCCGATCGGCGACGGCGCGGTCTACGTCGCCGCCGGGATTGTTCCGGCGACCGCCTACGGGATGACGGCCGACCGGGATCTGATCGTGATGCGTCCGAACGCGCCCGCGCTGGCGGTCATGACGACGACGGCGGACTGGGACAACACCCGGGATCGCTGCCCGGCGGCGTCGCCCGCGCGGTTCACGGCGCCGGTGCCGGACGACTTCGTCTTCGCGCCGGTGCTGCCGGACACCCCGAACGCCTCGGCGGCCATCCTGGCGGCGGACGGGCGGACGCTGAAGCAGACGCAGCCATTCTCGCGCTGCACGGCGGGCGGGCCCGCGACGTCTCACTACGACTCCGCGGACGTCGACATCGCAGGCGCCGGCACGACAGGGGCGCATGGGGGCTCGGGCCTGTCGGCCATCGGCGGCACGCTGCGCGTCGGTGAGCTCCGGCCGGGCGGGCCGCCGGTGCGTCACGCGCTGAAGGTGGAGCTCGACGGCGCGCTCAACTACGGCAGGTGCGCGGCGTATTCAGGGTGCTACCGCTGGCCCGCCACCCAGGCCGATTCGTACGCCACCAGCCGCTATGGTGGCGCCAACCCGGCGCTGGAGCCGGGCGCTCTGCTGGCGATCCCGGCGACGGTGGACGTGGCGCAGCTGGGGCTGGAGACCGGCGCGGCCGCGATGCTGGCGTTCACGCTGCAGAACTACGGCGCGTACGTCGTCGACGACACGGCGTGGCCCGTCTACGCGCTGTGTGTCGAGCTGGGCCCCGACGGCGACTTCGCCCAGCAGTTCCAATCCGACTGGGGCTTCACGATGACACCGTCGTCGAAGAACACACCCTGGGCGCGCGACATGGACCGCCTGTTCGGGGCGCTGGCCGTGGTCGACAACAACACGGCGGCCACGCCCGGCGGCGGTGGCACGCGGTTGCAACCCGCGGCGCCCCCGCTGGCGATGTGACGGCCGCCTGCGGGAGTGCCGCGCGAAGGACGAGACGTTTCCGCGGAAACGCCGGGGGGGGGCTCAGAGCGGCGGTTGCGCGTTGCGGAGCAGATCGATGAGGTAGGTGTCGAACATCAGGCCGGCCTGGGGCGCGCCCGGCGTGGCGTCGTCGGAGGCGCAGGTCGGGTCGAAGCGCGGGGCGCGTGGATCCGAGGTGCCGTCGGACTCGCCGGGGACCTTGATGTACAGGTAGGCGTCGACCCGCGGCGCGGGCGCGGCGCGCGGGCGTTCGCCGAGGCCCGCCCCTTTGACGTTGCACCAGCTTCCGGCGACGGTGCGGATGTCGGCGCGCCCGTTGCGGCCGGTGTCGATCACGAACGTCATGCCGGTGACGCCGGCGGCTTCCAGGCCGCGCGCGAGGTCGTCGGCGTAGCTCAGCTCGTCGTTCGGCGCGTAGTGCGGATCGCGCGGCCGCGTCTCCGGAACCTTCACCGGGTCGTAGCTCGACACGTTCAGCGCGAACCCGCGGACCCGGTGGGCGCCCCCGGCCATCTGCAGCACCTCCTTGAACAGCGGAACGGCGCGGACCAGGTTCTTCGGCCAGCCCAGCCAGCCGGCGTGCGCAGCGTCGAGGTAGATCGACACATGCGGCATCGAGAGCGTCGAGATGGCGTAGGCGATCCCGCGCTTGTAGGTTTCCGCGGCGGCCGCGCAACGCGGCCTGTCCAGGTTGGTGACCAGATTGGCCAGCGAGTCGGGCTCCAGCACGACGGCGATGCGCTGGTCGCGATGCGCGCGAAACGCCGCCGCGATCGGGTCGATGAACTGGTGCTCGTAGCGCGCCTCGCCGGCGGCGTTGGGGCTCAGCTCGCCCGCCGAGGATTCGGCGCTGCAGTCGCGGCCGGGCAGGTCGTAGACCGTGAACACGGTCACGACCGGCGCGCCGCTGGTGAGCTGCTGCCGCCGGGCGGCGTCCAGGTGACGTGTCACGGACGGGGTGTCCTGGATCGAGCTCTCCCAGATCGCCGTCGGAAACGTCTCCATCTTGCGGATCAACGGGGCCGCCTCGGGGTGGCGCTGCGTGAGCCCCCGCAGCGCGGCCGTGTAGTCGGGGTTGACGTAGATGCGCGCGCCCGCGAACGGGTTCGAACCGTCGGGCGCGCGCCCGCCGCCGGGTGCAGCCTGGGTGGCGCCGATCGAGGCGGCGAACGACATGCAGGCGAAGAGCGAGCTGGAGACGAATCGCATCGGGACCTCCTGAGGGTTGGCGAGTCGCCTGGACGCTTAGCAACGTCCGAGCCACCGGCTCGCGTCCGTTCGAACCAGCTCGCGCCCGCTCGAGTGGCGGTGTTTCCACGGAGCGGCCACCCGCGCGACGGCGGCGGCCCGCCGCGCGGATGTCCGCCGGACGTCCGCGGGCGTCCTCAGGGGCGCAGCGGTGGGTCGGCGTTGCGCGCCAGCTCCAGCGCGCAGGCCGGGAACCAGGCCCCGCGCGGGGGAAGCACCTGGCCCCAGAGCGGGTCGAAGTGGTTCTGCGCGTCGCCGCTGATCCCCCAGGGGTTGTAGCGCGTGTAATCCCAGGCCCGCGCGCCGCCCGCGATATCACAGGCCGCGACGGCCGTGCCCGGCGCGTCGGTCCACAGAAACGCGTCCGCCAGGGGGGCGTGCGTGTCGGCGGTGGGGCGCGGCCCCAGCCCCCGCCCGGGCGGCATGCACCAGCTGCCCGCCTGCAGCGCTGCGACGATCGCCGGCGGCTGGTCGTAGGGCGGTCGGGCGTAGACGTCCGCCTGCAGCGGTCCCCGGCCGTTCCGGTTGGTGTTGATCACGAAGTGCGTGAGCGCGTCGTCGGCCGACGGCGGGTGAGCCGCCCGATCGACCTGATCGACATACCACTGGTCGACGGCGGCCCAGGCCTGGTCGTCGCCGGGGTTCATCCAGTCCGTCTGGGCCCGGCAGCTCCGGTACGCGTCGGGCGCGTCCGGCCCGGCCGGGGCGTGGCGCGCGAAGAACAGACACTTCGCGACCCAGGTTCCGTACTGGAGCTCGCGCCGGGTCGGCTGGTAGTTGCCGACGTTCAGGAAGAAGCCGTTCGTCCGCTCGACACCGGCGCGGTGCAGGCGATAGGCGATCTCGCCGGGCTTGTGCCAGGCGCTGTGCGTGCCGTCCAGGTACACGCGCGCGTTCGGCGCCTTCGCCGACAGCTCGGCGATCGCGCCGGCGAGCAACGCGAACCTGGCCTCGGGGGTCGCGCCCGGCGGCGGAACGCGGGTGCCGTCCGGCGCGGCCTGCGTCGGCCGGCAGGGGTCCGCGGAACCGTCCAGGCGCGTCCCGTACGGGATCAGCCCCAGGCTGTTCGGTTCCAGGATCACCAGCGCCTTCTCGTTGCCGATGCCCGCGGCGAAGGCGCCGATCCAGGCGAGGTAGGCGGCGCTGTCGGCGGCGCCGCTGGCGCCGTACCCGGTGCAGTCGTGAAACGGGTGGTTGTACGTGACCAGCAGCGGAACGCGATCCTGGCGGCCCGCGCGGGCGACTGCGTCGCTGACGTCGCGC
>CAZJMY010000212.1:0-2693 GCA_964546845.1 uncultured Myxococcales bacterium
GTCGACGCGTGGGACGTCGTGAGCCGGCTCCCGCTGCGCGATCGCGAGGGGCGCCTCGTGGGCGTCATCGCCATCTTCCGCGACGTGACCGAGCAGAAGCGCGCCGAAGAGAAGATCACCGAAGGCGTGCGGCGCCGCGACCAGTTCCTGGCCATGCTGTCGCACGAGTTGCGCAACCCGCTAGGCGCCATCGTCACGGCTTCGGCCCTGCTGAAGGGCGAGACCCAGCGCGGCGGCGACGGCCGCCTGCTGGAGGTGGTGAACCGGCAATCACGCCAGATGGCGCGCTTGCTGGACGACCTGCTCGAGGCCAGCCGGGTGACCCAGAACAAGATCGAGCTGCGAAAGACGGTCACCGATCTGCGGGCGGCGCTGGACGAGGCGTGCGAGGTGGTGCGCCCGCAGCTCCTCGAGCGGGGGATCCAGCTCGCGCTCGACATCAGCGCGGAGCCGATCAAAGTCGACGCCGATCCGGCGCGGCTGCAACAGATCCACGTCAACCTGCTGAGCAACGCCGTGAAGTACACCCAGCGGGGCGGCCACGTCTGGATCAGCGGACACATCGAGGGTGACAGGGCGGTCGTGCGCGTGCGCGACGACGGCGCCGGGATCCCGCCCGACATGCTGGACTCCGTGTTCGATCTCTTCGTGCAGTCGAACCGGACGCTCGATCGCGCCGCGG
Organism: uncultured Myxococcales bacterium; assembly: GCA_964546845.1. Lineage (GTDB taxonomy): Bacteria > Myxococcota_A > Polyangia > Fen-1088 > Fen-1088 > JADGRB01. The sequence continues at coordinate 683 of CAZJMY010000212.1, forward strand.
GCGGCCTGGGCGTCGGGCTGACGCTGGTGCGCTCGCTGGTCGAGATGCACGGCGGCGTCGTCGAGGCCCACAGCGCGGGCGAGGGGCAGGGCAGCGAGTTCATCGTGCGGCTGCCGCTGGCCAAACACGCCGCGGCCGCCGAACCGGCGCCGGAAGCCGTCCGCGCGGGCCCGCATCGCCGTCCGGTCCCGGCGGGCGCGCGCGTCGTCATCGTCGAGGACAACGCGGACTCGCGCGAGCTGTTGTGCGAGTTGCTCCACGACGAGGGCTACGACTGCCGGAGCGTCGGCAACGGCAAGGCGGCCCTGGACGTGATCCACGAATTCGAGCCGCACATCGCGCTGCTCGACGTCGGCCTCCCCGAGATGGACGGGTTCGAGCTGGCGCGGCGCCTGCGCGCGATGCCGGAGACCGCCGACATCCACCTGGTCGCCATCACCGGCTACGGGCGGGCGTCGGACCGGATCGCCAGCCGGGAGGCGGGCTTCGACGAGCACCTGGTCAAGCCCGTGCAACCCGACGAGCTGCTCAAGGTGCTGGCCCGCATTCAGGGCCAATCTGGGACCGCCGACGGGGTCTCTTCCGCCGACGGTGCCCACGATGGCGTCGCCCACTCGGGCGATCTCTAGTCGCCGGCCGTCTGACCAGCCGGCTTAGGCGTCTTACCAGCCGCCGCCAGTCTTGGCCGCGTCGTCCTTCTTCTCGCCCTTGTCGCCCTTGTCGCTCTTCTTCTTGCTCTTCGCCGAGTCGCCCGCAGGCGCCTTGTCGTCCGCGCGGACGATCGAGGGGAGCGAGATCAGGAACGCACCGGCAAGCATGGCCGCGAGAATGGTCTTCATGGGGGTCTCCTTGGTTGGGAGAGGCCCTTGTAGATCATTTTCGGCTGTGACGCGAGCCGTCTGACCCGGGCGAGGGTCGGGCGCCGGATTAAAACGCGGTGCTGAGCGTGCGGCGCAAGCGCGAGAACAGCCCGCGTCGCTGGGGCGCATCGGTCACGCGCGAGGCGCTCTGGCGCGAGACGCCGTACTGGACCAGGCCCACCGCCGTCGAGAAGGTCGGGTTGTGCACGACCTCCGCCAGGCCGCCCACGCCTTTTGGGACGCCGCGCCGCACGGGGATGCCCAGGATCTCCTCGCCCAGCTCGGTCATCCCCGGCAGCTGCGTCGTGCCGCCCGTCAGGACGGCGCCCGAGGCCAGCATGTCCTCGCAGCCGAGGCGAACGATCTCCGCCTTCACGAACGAGAGGATCTCCTCGATGCGCGGCTGGATGATGTCCCGGCACAGCCCGTGGCGCGACAGCACGCGCGGCGCGCGCCCGCCGACGGAGGCGACCTCCAGCGTCTCGTCCTCGCCGACCATCGTGGCCATGGCGCAGCCCGACCGAATCTTGATCTTCTCCGCCTCGTGTGGCGGCGTGCGCAGGCCGAACGCGATGTCGCTGGTCAGCTGGTGGCCGCCGATCGGGATGACGCTGGTGTGGGCCACCGCCCCCTCGGTGAAGATCGCGATGTCCGTGGTGCCGCCGCCGATGTCCACCAGCGCGACGCCCAGGCCTTTCTCGTCGTCCTCCAGCACCGCCTCGCCCGAGGCCAGCGGCTCGAGGACGATGTCCAGCACCTCCAGGTCGCAGCGGGTGCAGCACTTGATGATGTTCTGCGCGGCGGCCGCCGCGGCGGTCACGATGTGCACGCGCGCCTCCAGACGCACGCCGCACATGCCCAGCGGCTCGCGCACGCCGTCCTGCCCGTCGATCTTGTACTCCTGCGGGAGCACGTGGACGATGTGCCGGTCGACGGGCAGCGCGATGGCGCGCGCCAGCTCCAGCACCTTGCCGACGTCCGTCGGGCGGACCTCTTTGTCCTTGATGGCCACGGTGCCGGTCGAGTTGACGCCCTTGATGTGGCCGCCGGCGATCCCCACGTAGACCTGCGAGATCTCGCAGCCCGACATGCTCTCGGCTTCGAGGATCGCCTGCTTGATCGAGGCCACCGTCGAGTCGATGTTGACGATG
>CAZJMY010000213.1:0-11534 GCA_964546845.1 uncultured Myxococcales bacterium
TCCCATGACGAAGGCAATACACGGAGGACGCATGTTGAACCAAAGACGGTTACCTAGTCCGCTTCAGATGGGCTTCCTGCTCCTGGCGTTCGGACCAGCGCTGGCCGCCTGCAACCAGACCGACGGCTTCACCGAGGAGCAATGGGCCGCCATTGCCCAGATGGAGCCGCTGAAGGGCGGGCCGCCGCCCAGCAAGTACAACATGCGCGGTGATGAGGAGGCGCTGGCCAAGTTCGGTCAGATGCTCTACTTCGACAAGGACGTCGCGGAGGCGATCACGGTGGCCGGCCCGACGGGGAACGTCGGGGACGTGCGCAAGGTCTCCTGCTTCACCTGCCACGGCACCGACTACGCGACCGACGCGCGTCCCTTCCCGATCTCGCATGGGCGCAGCTGGCTCAACACGAACACCGGCCCACTGACGAACCTGGCCTGGTACGACTGGACGACGTCCAGCGGCCGCTTCGACAGCATGGTCGAGCACGGAACGACCGTGTGGGGCACGTCGGCGACGCCGCTGGCGCAGGCGCGCTTCGTGTACCTGAAGTACAAGGACGAGTACAACGCGGTCTTTCCGGAGACGCCGCTCGATCCGCGCCTGGGCATCGACCCGACCGACCCGACCAACGTCTACCCGGCGACGGGCGGACCGAAGTCGAGCGCCACCGCGCCCGACGGCCCGTACGAGAAGATGCCGCAGGACGCGCAGGACAACATCGCGCAGATCCGCGCCAACCTGGGACGGGCCTTCGACGCGTATCCGCGCATGCTGATGACGCCCGAGTCGCCGTTCCAGAAGTACGTGCGCGATCGTGACTTCTCGCAGCTGTCGGACAAGGCCAAGCGCGGCCTGGCGCTGTTCATCGGCAAGGCGGCCTGCAACGAGTGCCACAACGGCCCCGCGCTGATGGACAACAAGTTCCACAACGTCGGCGCGCCGGGCCTGACCGTGCAGCCGGTCACGAACGCGACCATCGCGCCCAACCGGGGCCGCGCGGGCGTGATGACGGCGATCCTCGCCAACCTGAACACGCTGCGCGCCAATCCGAACGCGATGATCTTCAACGGCGCCGGCAAGTACAGCGACAACCAGGACCTGGGGATGCAGCGCCTGCTGGAGGTCGAGAAGGAGGACCAGGACCACTGCATCAAGCGCGACATGACCAGCATGGCCTGCACGCAGTACGACGAGACGCTGGAGGGCGCGTTCCGCACGCTGTCGCTGCTCAACTGCGCGCAGAGCGGCCCGTACTTCCACAGCGGCACGGTGAACAGCCTGGAGGACGTGGTCCGGCAGTACAACGCGGGGGGCGCGCCCGCGGGGATGTACGTGGGCGTGGTCGACCAGAAGGTCCGGCCGCTGTTGCTGACCGAGTCGGAGATCTCAGAGCTGGTCGAGTTCCTCGGGACGTTGACCGGCCCCTCACCGGCGGCGCAGGCCGCGGCGGATCCGACGATCTGGAACTGGGCCAAGAACACGGCCAAGCCGCCGCTGCCGCCCCCGAGCACGCCGGCCACCATGTGAGCGACGGGCAGCATCCCGGGGCGCGTATACTCCCCGGGATGCTGCGTCTGCGCGCCTGCCGCGTCGCGCTGCTGGCCTGCGGCGCGCTGGCGTGCAGCAGCAGCGCGGGCAGCAAGTCAGGGACCGGCGGCGCGGCAACCGGCGGCGCCGCAACGGGTGTTGCGGGCGCCGACGGCGGCGCGCCGGGTGGCGGCGGACCGGGTGGCGCGCCGCCCGTCTTCGTGCACCCCGGCCTCTTGCACGGCGACGCCGACTTCGCGCGCATGAAGGCCAAGGTCGACGCGGGCGCGGAGCCGTGGCTGTCGGGCTGGCAGAAGCTCACCGCCAACGCGCACGCGCAGCTCACCTGGACGGCGCGCCCCGTCGCGATGGTCTACCGCGGCGCCGACGGGACCCACCCCGAGAACTACGCCCAGCTCTTCAACGACGCCGCGGCGGCCTACGCGCTGGCCGTGCGCTGGAAGGTGTCGGGCGACGCGCGCTACGCCGACAAGGCGGCGGAGATCCTCGACGATTGGGCCGCCGTTCTGGTCGGCATCGGCGGCACGTCGGACAAGTTCCTGGCCGCCGGCCTCTACGGGTATCAGCTGGCCAACGCCGCGGAGATCCTGCGCACCTACGAGGGCTGGCCGGCGGCGAGCTTCGCGCGCTTCAAGGCCATGATGCTGGCCGTCTTCTACCCGATGAGCCACGACTTCCTGCTGCACCACAACGGCGCCTGCATCAGCCATTACTGGGCGAACTGGGACCTGTGCAACATGGACGCCGTCCTCGCGATCGGCGTGCTGGTCGACGATCGCGCCGTCTATGACGAGGCGGTCACGTACTTCAAGACGGGCGCGGGAAACGGCGCCATCGCAAACGCCGTCGTCACGATCCAGCCCGGCGGCCTGGGGCAGTGGCAAGAGAGCGGGCGCGACCAGGGGCACAACACGCTGGGGATCGGCCTCATGGGCGCGTTCTGCGAGATGGCCTGGAAGCAGGGCGACGACCTCTACGGCTACGACGACAACCGGTTCCTGGCCGGCGCCGAGTACGTCGCCAAGTACAACCTGGGCGAGGACGTCCCCTACACGACCTACGACAACTGCGACAAGGTCAACCAGACGGTGATCTCGCCCACCGGCCGCGGTGACGTCCGGCCCATCTGGGAGCTGGTCTACAACCACTACGTCAACCGCCGGCACCTGCCCGCGCCGTACTCGGCGGCTTACGCGGCGCTGGTGCGGCCCGAGGGGGGCGGCGGCGACTACGGCCCGAACAGCGGCGGCTACGACCAGCTCGGCTACGGCACGCTGACCGCCACGCTGGACCCCGCGGCGCCCTGAGCCCGGGCGTGAGCCGTCCCGGCGGACGGCGGACACCCCCACCCCAGGATGCGAACGCCGTCGGGCCGTGGTCGTCTTCTGCCAGCCCTGCTCTGCCTGCTGCTGGCGGCGTGCGCCGGCACGAAGCAGAAACCAAGCAACGGAACCGGCGGCGCCGGGGGCGCGACCGCGGGCGGCAGCGGCGGGACCGGCGGCCCCGCGCACCAGGGGACCGGCGGCGGCCCCCACGCCGACGGCGGGGGCGCCGACGTTCCGTGCGTCCCCACCGTCACGGCCTGCAAGCAGCCGGGCGGCACCTATTGCGGCACGATCGGCAACGGCTGCCCCGGCGGCTCGCTCGACTGCGGCGCGTGCGCCGACGGCTACACCTGCACGGACGGCATCTGCGTCGGCGGCGCGAGCTGCCCGGCCATCGCGTGCGGCAACTACTGCGGCAGCATCGGCGACGGGTGCGGCCGCACGCTGACCTGCTCGGGGTGTTCGGGGGGCAGCACCTGCAACACGGGCATCTGCGCCTCGCCCGGGTGCGTGCCGCTCACGTGCAACCCGGCCGCCGGCACCCGCTACTGCGGCAGCATCGGTGACGGGTGCGGCGGCACCCTGGCCTGCGGCGACTGCCCCGGCGGCGCGGCCTGCGGCGCGGGCGGCGTCGCCCACCTGTGCGTCGATCCGACCTGCACGCCCATCACCTGCAACCCCACCGGCGGCCAGTACTGCGGCATGATCGGCAACGGCTGCGGCGGCGTCCTCGACTGCGGGACCTGCGGCAACGGGATGGCCTGCGGCGCCGGCGGCACGCCCCACCTCTGCCCGGGCAGCTCGGGCGGCGGCTGCGCGGGCCTGCAGTGCCAGGTCGCGACCTGCACGGGGACGGCCACGACGTCGCTCTCCGGCACCGTCTACGACCCCGCGGGGAAGGTGCCGCTCTACAACGTGACGGTCTACGTTCCGAACGCGCCGCTGGCCGCGATCCCGGAAGGGGTCTCCTGCGACCAGTGCAGCGCGCAGGTGTCGGGGCACCCCATCGCCGCCACGCTGTCCGACGCGACCGGGGCCTTCCACCTGACCGGCGTGCCGTCGGGGACGAACATTCCGCTGGTCATCCAGGTCGGCAAGTGGCGCCGGCAGGTCACGATCCCGACGGTCACGTCCTGCGTCGACAACAAGATCACCGATCCCAACCTGACGCGACTGCCGCGCTCGCAAGCCGAGGGGCACCTGCCGAAGATCGCGCTGACGACCGGCGGCTCCGACGCGATCGAGTGCTTCCTGCGGGAGATCGGCATCGCCGACAGTGAATTCACGACGGACGCCGGCACCGGCCGCGTCAACCTGTTCGTGGGCGGCGACGCGGCGGCCAACAAGGGCCAGGGGTCGTCCAGCTTCTCGGCCGCGCTGGGGGGCGCCACGTTCCCCAACGCGACGACGCTGTGGTCCAACGCCAACAAGCTGCTGACGTACGACATCCTCATGCACTCGTGCGAGGGCGGCCAGTACGCCAACGTCAAGGCGCCCTACGTCGCCAACATCAAGCGCTACGCCGATTCGGGCGGCCGCATCTTCAACGACCACCTGCATTTCTACTGGTTGCGCAACGGACCGGCGCCCTGGCCGACGACGGCCGTCTACCTGGGCGCGCAGAGCGACCTGCCATCCCCCGTGACCGCGACCATCGACACCACGTTCCCCAAGGGCGCCGCCTTCGGGCAGTGGATGGTGAACACGGGCGCCACGCCGACTGCCGGATCGATGGCGCTGTACGCCAGCCAGCACTCGGTGCAGTCGACGATGGCGCCCACGGCGCAGCAATGGATGTACGTCCCCGCCACGGGCGCCATCCAGCGATCGGTCCAGTACCTGACCATCAACACGCCGGTCGAAACGACGCCGGACAAGCAGTGCGGGCGCGTCGTGTTGACGGACATCCACGTCAAAGAAGCGCCGCCGCCCGCGGGCAGCGGCAAGGACGATTCGGATCCGACCAAGCCGTTCCCGACCGGTTGCAAGGCGACCGCGCTCTCCGGCCAGGCGAAAGCCCTGGAATTCCTGTTCTTCGACCTGTCGGCCTGCGTTCAGCCCGACTCGAGCACGCCCGAGCCGCCCATCGTTCCGCCGCCGGGCGCGCCCAATTCACCGCCACCGGCCGCGATGCAGCCGCCGGCTGTGCCGCCGCCACCGCCGCCGCCGCCGCCCATCGTCATCGACCGCCCCGGCCTCTGATCGGGCATCCGATCCGCCTCGCCGGGCGTTTTGCGGTAAGGTGCTGCCCGAATGGGCGGGGCGGGCGACGGGACCGGGCCAGTGGCGTATCTGCTGCTGGAGGCGTTGATCGTGTTCGCCGTGGTGCTGGGGACGCACGCGCTGCGCCGGCGGAGCAGCCTGGTTTTCTCGTTCGCGGTGCTGGCGTTCATGCGCGTCGGCTCGTGGATCGCGACCCACGACGCGATGGTGAGCATCGGTCGCTTCGAGCTCAGCATCGGCTCCAACGTCTTCTTCACGGCGACGTTGCTGGGCGTGTTCCTGCTGTACGTTGCCGACGGCCGCTTTGCCGGCCGCGCCGCGGTGGTGGTCGTCGTCGGAACGGGCCTGCTCTACACGCTGCTGTCGGTCGTTCTGCACGCGCAGTTTCCGACCTTTCCGGATTCGATCTTTCCCGCCAGCGGCGCGCGGGCCAGCCTGGGCTCGACGGCGGCCTCGCTGCTGGACCTGGTGCTGCTGGGAATGGTGTGGGAGTCGATGCAGCGCGGCCGGCTCGCGCGCATGCCGCTGTCGGCGCGGGTCTTCGCGACGCTGCTCGTGGTCTTCATCGCCGACGGGCTGGTCTACGTCGCCGTCGCGCGCGCGGGCGGCGCGGGGTTCGTTCCCGAGCTGGGCGGCCTGCTGGTGTCGCGCGCGCTGGTGGCCGCCGTGTTGACCCCGGTCGTGAGCGCCTATCTGGCGTTCGAGGTGCGCCGCTACGGCTTGCGTCTGGAGCCGCGCCCCATGCTGTCCATCGTCTTCACCGAGGACGCCGAACGCGAGCTGGTGGCCGCGCGCCATCAACTGCGCATCGGGACCGAGGCGCTGTGGGAGAGCGAAGAGCGCTACCGGCGCATGGTCGAGGACATCCCGCTGATGGTGTTCCGATTCGCCAGCGACGGCAGCTTGACCTACGCGAACCGCGCGCTGTGCGCGTACTACGGCCGTGACGTCAACGAGCTGCTGGGCGTGTCCGTGTTGACCCCGGTCGATCCGACCGAGCGGGACGCCCTGTGGGCCAAGGTGATGGCGCTGCGTCCGGACGCGCCGACCGTCGAGATCACGGCGCACGCGACGCCCAGCCAGGGGCCGCTGGCCCGGCAACGGCGCACCCACCGCTGGGTCTTGCGCGGCATCTTCTCGCCGGGTGGCGAGCGGATCGCGTTTCAGGCCATCGGCAAGGACGTCACCCGCGAGGTCGAGCTGGAAGCCAAGGTGGTCGACAGCGAGCGCATGCAGGCGATTGGCCAGCTGGCGGGCGGCATCGCGCACGACTTCAACAACCTCATCTTCGTCATCTGGTCGTGCGTCGAGATCGCCAGCGCGCGGCTGGCCGGCCACACCGCGGACGGCGCCGCCGACGCCGCCGACAATCTGCTGATCATCCGGCAGGCGGCTGACCGCGCCGCGGTGCTGACCCGCCAGCTGGCCGCGGTCGGGCGCAACGAGGCGCTGCGCGTCTCAGCGGTCGATCTGTCGGTGCTGCTGCAGAACCTGGCGCCGCTGCTCAAGCGGCTGCTGCCCGGCACGATCACGCTGGAGCTGCGCTGCGCGGCCGGGCTGCCCGCGGTGCTGGTCGACCCCGCGCAGATCGAACGCGTGGTGATCAACCTGGTGACCAACGCGCGCGACGCGATGCCGTCGGGCGGGCGGCTGGTCGTGACGACCGGCGCCGAAACGGTCGACGCCGACGACACGAGCGCCCACCCGCCGATTCGCGCCGGCAGGTACGTCGTGCTCGCGGTGACCGACACCGGCGTGGGCATGGACGCGGCGACGGCGCGCCGGATCTTCGAGCCGTTCTTCACGACCAAGCGCGAAGGGCGCGGCACGGGCCTGGGGCTGACCACCGCCTACGGGATCATCGAACAGGCCGGCGGCCGCATCCGGGTCGAGACGTCGCCCGGCGCGGGCACCAGCTTCTTCGTCTACCTGCCGGAGGCGGCCGACGTCGCGGTCGCGCCGTCGCGGCGGACGCCGGAACCCGCGCCCGGACTGGGACCGATCCTCTACTGCGAGGGCGAGGACAGCGTGCGCGCGCAGGTCGCGCAGCTGCTGGAGAACGCCGGATATCGGCTCACGCTGGTGCGGGACGCCGCGCAGGCGCTCGCCTCGGTCGACGGGGCGCCGGCCGGGCCCGCGCCGTCGTTGCTGCTGGTCGACCTGGTGACCGGCAGCCTGAGCGGACCGGAGCTGGCCGCCGCCGTCCGACGGCGATACCCCGGATTGCCGGCGGTCTTCTTCTCGGGCAGCGCCGACCCGAACACCACCGACCTGCAGCGGCGGTTCTGGTACGTCAACAAGCGCCACGGCCTGCAGGGCCTGCTGGCGGCGGTCGCCGAAGCGACCCGGCAAGCGGCCCCCGCCGCCGGTGAACCCGCCCCGAGCCCCTAGGATTTCGGCCCCCGGCGCGCGGCGGAGCGGCCCCTCCTCCGTGGGGAGCGCGCCCGTCTACTTGCCGTAGCCGGCGGCGACGATGTTGGCCTGGATGGCGTCGTCGACGGAGTCGGGCGGGTTGCCCGACGTGATGGCCCCCTCGAAGAAGGTCCCCTGGCCGTAGTTGCTGCCGTCGCCGCCCGTGCCCAGGACGATGGCCCCCTGCTTCTTCATGGGGCTGTAGCCGGGCGGGCGCTTGCCGTTCCACTTGGTCTCCAGCATGCCCGACTGCGCGTTGCCCGCCTTGAGCCCGAACGCGTTTCCCGACGGCCCCTTCAGCATCGCGGTCACGTACGACATCCCGGTGACCGACGTGTTCGAGGGCGCGTTGGCCGAATCGCCCTCGAACATCCCGTTCTCGAGATCCGCCGCCACCCACGGGCCGTTGCCGCCGCCACGGCTCCACTGCGTCGACGAGCCCCAGTAGATTGCCTCCATCGTGGCGTTGCCGTCGTCCTTGCCGTCGGTCTCGACGTTGCCGTAGTCGAAGCAGCAGATCGAGCTGAAGCGCTTGGCGTCCAGCACCGCGTACATGGCCTCCGCCTCGTCCCCCTTGGCGACACCCTTGGTGGCGTTGTTGCGATACCCGACGTTCTGGCTGGGGTTGTTGACGTAGATGCCGTGGGCCATGTGCCCGCCGACCGTGATGGCGCCGTCGGCGGCGTTCGCCTCGTTGCCGCCGTTCGGCAGCCAGGTCTCGCCGGGGGGCGACTTCGCCAGGTCGTTGTGGTTCGGCGACTGGTCGTAGATGATCGAGATCGTGCAGGTCGTTCCCGAGCAGAACGACGTCTGCACCGAGAGGTCGACGAAGCCGCCGGCGCTGGCGACCGGAACGTCCTTGGTCATCTTGTCCGAAGCCCGCCGCAGCTGATACAGCGGCCCGCTGTACGCGCCGTAGAGCGCCCGCACGGTGCTGTGCGCCGCCACGCAGGGCGTGTTGGCGGCCTGGTAGATGTCGCACGGCGCGGTGATGCCGGTCGACGCCCCGCCGCCCGTGCCCGTCGTCCCCCCACGCCCGGACGTGCCGGCCGCGCCGGGGGCGCCCCCGGAGGCGGTCATTCCGCCCGAACCGCGGGTCCCCGCGGCGCCGCTGCCGCTGCCGCTGCCCGTGGTGCCGCCGCTCCCGACTGAAGACCCGCCCGTGCCGGGGGTCGTTCCGCCGGCGCCCGTCGACCCGCCGGTGCTGACCGCGGAGCCGCCCTGGCCCGTGTCGCCGCCGGTGCTGCTGGCGCCGCCCGTCCCACTGCCGCCCGTCCCCGCCGCGACGTCACCGCCCAGCCCGGTGGTTCCGCCGCTGCCCCCGCGCGAACCGCGATCCGGCGCGCAGCCGAGGAGGATCGACGCCGCAAACACCATGGAGAGGGCGATTCTGGTCTTCATCACCTCTGCATCTGTCCGCCCCCCTGGGGGCTTGCACAAAAATCGACAAAAGCTGACCGTGAAGCCGTTTTCGTTACAAAAACCCAGCTCTACCGACAGTACTTCGCCAATGACACCGAACCGTTCCTGCCCGCGCCGGCGATACGCGCCGACGCTTGCTCTTTCCGTCCTGCTGACCCTGACCGGTACGGTCGCCGCCCGCGCCGCGGAGGCTCCCGAGCCTGGCGCCGAAAGTGACGAAACCGCGGCGGCGGCCCCCGTCGAGCCCGACGCCGCGCCCAAGGCGGCCAAGCCGAAGGCCGCCACCGCCGCCGAGGCCGCCGGCGCCGAGGCCGCCAGCAACGAGGCGGCGGGCGTCGAGCCCCCGCAACCGCCGCCCCCGGGCACGCCGCCCATCCCCGCGACGGTGGTCTCCACCGGCGTGGCGCCCGCGCCGCAAACGCCGGCCCCGTACATCGAGCACCTGGGGCCCGAGTCGTTCCCCGGGCGCCTGCGCGGCCTCTACGGCGGCTCGCTGTGGCTGGAGCCGTCCTTCGACGGCCTGCAGTGGCCGTACATGAGCCACACCGGCGTTGGCGTGTCCGGCTGGTTCTGGGTCAACACCGGCTACGAAGCCATCAAGCGCAGCCCGAACCAGCTCCCCAACTCGGCCTTCTACTACACGCAGGGGCGCGGCGTGATGCGCGTGACCCCGACGTACACGCACGACCGGTTCTTCCTGCAGGGGCAGGCGGAGCTGGTCGGCAACATGTGCCAGGTGGCGAGCCCGACCAACGTGGTCTGCAACGAAGGGACGTTCTCGACCGACGACCTCTGGATTCGCTTCGGGTCGTGGAACAGCTGGGACATCAAGGTCGGCCGGTTCGAGGGCTGGGAGGTCTACCACACGGGCATGGGCATGGATCAGTACTCGTTCGAGCGGCTGGGCGCCGGGATGTTCAACATCGACACGAACACCAACCCGAAGCTCGACGCGCCGGTTCTCTACGGCGTCAGCTACATGCATGACCGGCCGGCCGAGGGGCTGGCCGCGGGCTACGCGGCGCTGCACCTCTATCCCGGCGATCACCTGCGCATCGAGCTGCTGGCCAAGCTGGCGACCGACAACGTCATCAACGACAACTCGACGGCCGATCTGCCGTCGACGACCCTGGGCGCGCGGCCGGTCGTCATCTACGACCTCGGCTGGCTGAAGTTCAAGGTGGGCGCCGAGTACCAGAAGCGCACGCCGCTGACGCAGGGGATCATGCCGGGCGTGCCGGGCGGCAAGGTCGACGCCGTGGCCGAACGCGATCAGAAGGGCGTCGGCGCGTCGTTGCAGTTCGTGTTCGCGCCGTTCGTCGAGTTCGGCGTGAACGGCGCCATCGGCAGCCAGCTGCTGAAGAGCGGCTTCGGCTCGAAGGTGCCCGAGGGTTCGTTCAGCACCCGCAGCGTGGGCGGCTTCGCCAACTTCAGATTGACCGACCTGACGCTGCTGGGCGTGGGCGTGAACTTCACCAGCCAGACGGACGACTTCCTGGCCATGAACGCCACCGTCAACGACTTCACCTCGCACCTGCAGGGGTTCGCGGCGCTGCAGTACCTGCTGGGCGGACAGCTGTTCATCAAGGGCGTGGTCGGCTACGCGCGCGCGTTCTTCCAGCCCAGCGACGGGGCCGTCGCCACCTGGACCAACGACATGTACAGCGGCCGCATCCAACTAACGTACTTGTATTAGAGGGGCTCAGCGGGCCGCTTGGAGGCCGGCCGACGATCCGACAGGAACCCTGGGAGGGTTCCTTGGACCTCCCGCGACGACTCCGCTCGGCGAAGCCGAGCGGAGTCAACGCGATCCGACCCGCTGGCTGCGCCGGGCCTGCGCTTCCGCTCCTCATTTACGATCGCGTAGACGAAGCTGGGCTCGGCCCAGCGAAGTCTGTCGCGGGAGGTCGGGAACCCTCCCAGGGTTCCCTGTCGAAAGTAAACTCCGGTGCGGTTCTCGGCCCGGCGCAGCCATCGGGCCGGCTTGTCGGCCGCTTTCCGCTTGACGGAACCGGATTGCGGCTGGGGGGGCTACTGAGCGTGCTACTCGCCGAACGAGGGGGACGGGGGGTTTTGGACGTGGGGGGGTTTTGCCGATACACCGGGGGAGATGCGCGGGATGGCCTGGGTCCTCGCGGTCACGCTGGCTGCGGGCGGCGGGCTGTATCTGCTGCTGGCGCGGCGGGGGCGGGCGGACGAGCGCCGGCTGCAGGCCGATCTGGGGCTGGCCGTCGAGCGCGGGACCCTGGCCGACCTCGGGCGGGGACAGGCGCTGGGGCGGCGCCTGTTGCTGTCGCGCGATCGTGACCGCGAGACCGCCGCCGCGCTGGCCTTCGTCGACGCCACGCTGGCCATCGACTACGGCGCCGAAACCGCCGACGAGGCGCAGCGGGCCCTGGCGGCGGCGGGCCTCGCCGCCGAGGGCCAGGACCGCGCTGGTGACAGGGTCGACGACGCGCCGGCGGCCATGGCCGCGGCGGCACGGGCGCTGATCCGGCTGCGGGTCGGCGACCGGGCCGAGGCGGTGCGCCTGGCTGCGGCCGCCGCCACGCGCGCCCCCGAGCTCCCCTACCCGCTCTACGCGCTTGCCCGCGCGCGCGGGCGCG
>CAZJMY010000214.1:0-7787 GCA_964546845.1 uncultured Myxococcales bacterium
GGCCACGCGCTCGTCGGTGAACGCCACGGTGATGGGGCTGGGCCCCGGCTCCCAGTAGCGGCGCCCGTCCGCCGCAGCGACGGTCATGTCGCCCGCGAACTCGCCCTGGCAGCGGTGGACGACCGACAGAACGGGCGACGCCTCGCTGGCGGCCACGAACCCGACACCACAGCCGTCGCCGGGGACGGGCGCCTGCGACGTGAGACGGACCTCGGGGTGCGCGAACACCCGCCCCGCCGCGGTCTGGACGTTGCACAGCAGCGCGCCGCGCGCCTCTCCCGTCGCCATCAGCGCGCGCGCCAGCTCGATCATGTAGATGAACGACACGCAGCCGGTGTTGTGGAGATCGATCACCCAGCGCGGTCGCGCGCCCAGCCGGTAGGCCACCTCGGCTCCGCAGCCGGTGAACGGCTGGTCGGGCAGGGTCACGTTCGTGAACAGGATGTCGATGTCGCGCGCGGCGTTCAGCCCCAGCCGGTCGATGAGGCGGGCCGCAGCCCGCTGGATCATGTCGGCGGCCGTGTCGTCGCGCCCGACGTGCCGGCGCGTGGTCGGCGCCCGGAACATGCCGCGACGGGCGGCGGCGCCGGGCGCGAAGAACTCGTTGCCGACGACGTTCGGAGGCAGGTCGCTGGCGACGCCCAGCAAGCTGACGGTGGTCATGCGCCCTCCGTCGGACGCGGCGCCGCGTCCGGCACGTCGGTGATGTAGGGGCCGACGGGCAAGCCCGCCCGGTGGCGGTGCTCGAGGATGGCCTTCAGGTTCGCCAGCTCCAGGCTGTGGCCCGCGAAGAACAGCGGCCACCAGTCGCCGACCCATTCGCGCTTGGGATCGCGGCAGAGCGCGGGGAACGGGTTGCGGTCGTAGTAGGGATGATGCCCGTTCGTCCAGATCACCACCGACCCGGGCCGCTTGAGGACGGTCTCGGCCGGCACGATCCGGTTCCAGTAGACCATCCACAGCTCGGCGCCCTGGTCCCACGCGCAGTGGTAGTCGACCGTGCCGGCGGCGGCGCACGCGTCGGTGCGGCAATAGATGGGCGTGCCGCCGGCGTCGACTCCCTGCAACACGCCGGGCCTGTCCGTCGGATGCAGCGCGCGGACGCTGTAGGTCCATTCGATGAGGCTCAGCGGGTTGGCCATGTAGGCGAACACCGTCTCGGGCGGGCAGTCGATGTGGGCGTGGACGGTGCAGAACTGGCCGTACACCTGGTCGTGCGGGTACACGGCGTGGGTCATCTCCGTGACCAGCTCGCCGAGCGCCTCGCGATCGAGCTGCTCGCAGCGGACCAGCCCGGAGATGGCGGCCAGCTTCTGCGGATCGGCGATCTTCACGGGTTCCCCCGGGCGGGCTGAGCGAAGGCGGCGAAGGGAGGGACATCCACGGCGTCCAGCTCGACGGCGATGACGGCAGGCCCCTGCAGGTGCCGCGCGCGGGCCAGCGCGACTTCCAGCTGATCGAGCGTCGTGCAGTCCCAGGCGGCCAACCCCGGGAACATCGCGGCCAGGCCGGCGCCGATGTGCGCGGGGCGGAAGCGGTTGTAGCCGGATTCAGCGCCCAGCAGCAGTTGCTCGCGCACCAGGCACATCCCGTGCGCCCGGTTGTTGAGGACGACGTAGGTGATCGGAAGGTCGTGCTCGAGCGCGGTGTGGACGTCGAGCCCGTGCATGAGGAACGCGCCGTCGCCGGCCAGCACCGTGCAGCGGCGCCCGGTCGCGCACGCGGCACCGACCGCGGCGCCGAACGTCCAGCCCATGCCCGCCATCCCCATGGCCAGGAGCCACCGCCCGTCGGGCGGCACCGCGACGTGGTGGACGGCCTCCGCGCCCGTGTTGCCGGCGTCCGCCAGCACGACGCCGCCCGGGGGAAGCGCCCGCGACACCGTCCTCGCGACGGTCGCGGCGTTCAGGCGGTCAGATGCGGGCGATGGGGGCGGCGGCGAAGCTGTGGCGGCTCGAGTCTGCAGGGTGGGCCGCGCGGGGAGGGCCGCGGCCAGCCGCCGCAGGTTGCGGCGCAGATCGCCCGACCAGTGGACGCAATCCACGGGTGCCACGAACGGCCGCTCGCGCGCCAGCGCCACCATCGGCTTTTCGCGGAGGGCCTGCTCCAGCCCCATGCGGGCCAGGATCGGCAGGCGTGTTCCGATGACCAGGCACACCGAGGCGGCGGTCAGCTTGGCCGCGACCGCCGGGTGCCCCATCGCCCCCGCGACGCCGGCGAACCGGGGGTCGTCGTTGTCGAACGCGTCGCGCCCGTCGGGCGTCACGCACACCGCCGCGTCCAGGCGGCCGACCAGCGCGGCCAGCTCGGCGGCCGCGCCGGCGCGCGCGACCTCGTCACCGGCGATCACCAGGACCGGCGCGCCGTCCAGAAGCCGCGCGGCGCCGGCAGGAGTTTCGTCGTCGGCGGGCGGCGGCGAGGCTGGCTCCGCGAGACCGCCCGGCGCCGCGGCGAGTGGCGCCGTCTGCAGGTCCTTGGCCAGCAACAGGACCGCCGGCCCCGGGTGTGCTCCGGTCGCAGCGGTGATCGCAGCCGCCAGTGCCGCCGGCAGCTCGTCGGCGTGGGCGGGCCGCGCACAGAACACCGAGACCGCCCCGAACACCGCCGCCGCGTCGACCGCGCCGCCACGTCCGCTCGTGTCCTGAAACGCGCCGCGCCCCTGCAGGTTCGTCGGAGGTTCGCCCACCAGGGCCAGCAGCGGCACGCCGGACGCGCGCGCCTCGGCCAGCCCGTGCACCAGGTTCATCGCGCCGCCGCCCGAGGTGGCCATGACCACGCCCAGGGTGCCCGTCAGACGCGCGTACGCGTCGGCCGCCGTGACCGCCGCGTGCTCGTGCTTCCCCAGCACCGCCCGCAGCTCGGGCCTTCGCCGCTGCACCGCCGCGAACAGATCCTCAATGTTCGCGCCCCCGACCCCGAAGACGTGTCGCACCCCGCAGTGGACCAGCTGACCCGCGATGTGGTCGACGACCCGATCGGCCATGGGGATCGCAGTAGCAACCACGGTGCCAGCGCCGCGCCGGTGCGCGAAGGCGCCGGCCGGCGCAAACCCTGCGCCGCGACGACTCCATCGCGCAGGGCATGCGTCAGGAGCCGCGGAAGTTTCCGGGCCGCATGACGTTTCTTCCGGCGGAGGATAAAAGAGGGCATGGCTGACTTCCGGCTGATCTCCAGCCAGCCGCATCTGGCGTACCTGGCCGAGGCTGAGGCTTTCGTTCTGGACCCGGGGTCGGCCGGCCAGCTCGCGCTGTGGGGCGGTGGCCCGAACGGCGAGGCACTCGATGTCCGGGCCGACGATTCGACGGTCGTTCAGGTGGTGCGCGTGGACGCCGCGTCTCGGGGCCAGGACTTGCGGTCCGTGCACCTCAAGGCGGTCGGGTTCGGGCTCACGAAGCTGTCGGGACGGCTGCCGGACGGACGATCGTGGGCGGAGGCAGACGTCGCGGTCGGGTTCACTCCCGGCACGATGATCGAGACCCACAACACGCCCATGTACGGAGAGATCCCGTTTGTCGTCGGGGCGGCGTCCATGATTCCGATCCCCGTGCCCGGGACGAAGGGGCTCTGCATCCAGCTCTCCCCGCGCGGCTGGGTTCCCAAGAACGGAACGACGTCGACGCTCTTCATTCAGGACGCGCTGGGCAAGCGAAACCTGCGGCTGGACTACGGCTTCAACGTGAAGACCGGGACCGTCAACTACCACTGGAACCAGAAGGGCACTTTTCAGACCTTCGGCATCGCGGATCACACGGTGGTTGGCGGCCTCGGAAGCGCCGTCTACAAGTCGGCGCGATATTTCCGATACGCGGGGCGGGTGCTGGCGGTGATCGGCATCGCGGCGGACGTCTACTCCGTCGTCAAGGCCGACCGCCCTCTGCGCCAGGCGACCAAGGTGATCTCCGGGTGGGCGGGCGCGTGGGTGGGGTGCAAGGTGGTCGGGGCGGGCGGCGCGTGGGTGGGGACCGCCGTGACGCCCGGGATGGGCACCGCCATCGGCGGCGTCGTCGGTTGCCTGGCTGGCGGGTTCATCGGGTACGAGGGCGCCTCGCGCGGAGCGGGCCGGCTGTACGACTGGGCAGACGCCAACTTCGTGGCCGTCCCGGAGACCGCCGCCCCGTGACCGGCTCGTCCGGCGAGGGGCGCCTGGTTCGCCTGAAGCTCTGTCCCGGGTTCACCCGTCCGGAGTGGCAACTTCCGACGCAGGTACCCGGCGCGCGCGTGTTGATCGGCTGGGACGTCGAGCCGCCGCCGGTGGACGCCGGCGTTCCGCCCGCCGTCGCCGACATCCTCGTGCGAAGCCTCTGTCGCCAGGCCGCCCTGAGCTATCCCAGCGGACGTGGAGCGGGGCGCGACTTCGGCTGGAAATCCACGCAGGACGCACGCGAGGCGATCCCGGAGATTTTCGAGAGCGCGGCGTTTCCGTGGGAGCTGCAGGGGCAGGTCGTCGTGCTGTCGCCCCCGGGAACGCCCCTGGCGCTGGATGAGCACCATCTGGAGGTCATCGCCCGACCAGAGCTGTTCGCCAACCTCCACGCACGGGGCGCGACCGGCCTGCTGCTGCCGGGCGTCGACGGCGACGTCGCAGCCCTCTACACCTTCGCCTCCGCCGACATGCCCACCCTGACCGCCGTCCTGTCCGCGCTGGCCGAAGAGTGCGGCGCCGACTGCGTCTCACTGACCGAAGCGGATTTCGCGCGGTCCGGCGCCTCGCGGGGTTGACGCCGGCACGTCCCACGCGGCGTTTCCGCGGAAACGTGTCGTGCTCCTCGTCACGCGGGCGTTTCCGCGGAAACGTGTCGTGCTTCTCGTCACTCCGTGCGTTTCCGCGGAAACGCTACGTGCGCTCCCGGCCGGGGGACAGGCGTGCGACAGTGAATCGATGCTCGTGGCGATTGCCGGGTTGAGCCTTGCCGCCGTGGCGCTGGCCGAGGCGGCTCCAGTGCCGCCGCCTCGCGCTCCCACGCCACCGGCAGACTGTCGGGAGACGCTGCGCGACGGAGGCGTGAAGCTGTCGGGTTGGCCGCTCCGCCCGTCGCAGATGCCGAATGGCGTATTGTGCGAGGCGCCCGACGGCGTGGCCGTGCGGCGCGGCCCGGTCTTGCGGTACCAGCCCGCCGCCCGCGTGAACTGCGCGTTCGCCCAGCGACTGATCCAGTTCGAGAGAATCGTGGACGAGGAAGCGAGGGCCGTCCTTCGCAGCCGCGTCCGAGCGATCGTCCAGCTCGGAACCTACAACTGCCGCCGAATGGCTGCCTACCCCGACCTGGTGAGCGAGCACTCCTTCGCGAACGCCATCGACGTCGCCGCGTTCCTGCTCGCCGACGGCCGCCGGGTCGACGTCGAACGCGACTGGGTCCCCGCCAACCACCCAGCCCCGCGCCCCGCCTCCCAGTTCCTCCGCCGCCTCACCCGGCGCCTCTTTGACGAAAAGGTCTTCAGCGTCGTCCTCACCCCGTCCTACGACAAGCACCACAAGAACCACCTCCACCTGGACGGCGCGGCGTACACCGTCGACGGGACGTGAGCGCCGCGCCCAAACACCACGCGCGTCCGCCAGCCAACCGACAACCGCCGTCTGCGAAACCGACTCTGATGAATGGGGCGCCTTGGTGGGTGTTGGTGACCAGCACCTGCGTGACTCTGTCCTGCAGATCGGGGACATCTGCCCCGACACACGAGCCAGCTGCGCAAGGAGAACGTATGCCCGCCACCGCCGTACGCACTGACATCAGTGGACTCGAACGCCTCATCGACATTCCGAAAGAGGTCACGGGCGTGCGATGGGAGTACACCCGCGCGCATGGAAACGGCTCACTCGTGGCCGTGCTGTGGCTAGGTCCAACGGAGATCGAAAGGCTGCTGCGTGACCCGCCGAAGCTCGACGTCCAAACGCCGGTCGCGATCGACCCCAGCCTCGTCGGCGACGACACCAAACGGACTCGTACCCCGAATCAAGGGGTCAACGTCGAACCGAGGGCATTCGTGAACCCCAAGAAAGGCGGCCTCTTGAACGGCACTGCTACCGTGATTGCCGCCGACGGGCTCGTTTATCTCGCATTGTACGAGATGTAGCGCGCCGTCGAGCACAGCGTCGGGACGGCCCCTGAATAGAGGTGGCGGCGTTCCGGTGTTACCGCTTCTTCTTCTTCCCGCCCTTCGCCTTGCCCGCCTTCGCGGCCTTCTTCCCCTTCGGGGCCGGCGCGGGCGTCTCCTCGGCGGCGCCCGTGGCGGTGTTGGCGGCGACGACGTCGTTGGCGCCCTGGTTCTCGATGATGGCTTCGGCGACGCGGGTTTCGCCGAGCAGATCGCGGGCGCCCGGCAGGCGGACGGCCTTCTCGTCCTTCGCGACCTGGGTGTTCAGCTTGTCGATGCACTCCTTGCAGTCGCGCGAGCCCAACCTCGTGAGCCCGAAGAGGATGGCCTGGTGGACGGGGTAGCGGTCCTGGGCCATGGCGGTGATGGGCTGCATGGCGCCGAGGAGGAGGGGCAGGCCCTGCTTCGCGTTGCCGGAGAAGGCGATGGCGAACGCGGCCTTCTCGGCGCGCGTCCATGACGGGTCCTTCAACGTCTTGCCGTAGCAGTTGATGTCCTCGCCGCAGTCCTTGGCGACCTGCATGCGGTCCAGCGCCATGCCGAAGACGCCGGCGGCCGCGGTCTCCTTGTCGACCAGGGCCTTGAAGGCGTCGTAGGTCTCGGGGCCGGCGATGCGGGCCAGGGCGATGGCGGCGCTGGCGCGCAGGTCGGAGGCGTTCTCGCCGCCGCTCTTCACGTAGCCAGACTTCGCGACCTCCAGCAGCACCGGCACGGCGCGACGGTCGCCCGACAGGTACAGGGCGTCGGCGGCGCTGGCGCGCTCGGCCGGGTCGGCCTTGGCGTCCTTCAGATCGGCCAGGATGGCGTCCACGGCCTGCGGGGTCGCGATGTAGCCCAGCGCGATGAGGGCGCTGCGGTGCTCGTCGCCCTTCGCCTTCTCGTGCAGGCGCTCGATCAGCGCCGGCACGGCCTTCTTCGCGCGCAGGTCGCCCAGCAGGATGGCCGCCTTGTGCGGCACCACGCCCGGCGTGACCTCGTCGAACTTGTACTGCTTGGCCATCTCCTGGACTTCGGGGTTCTGTTCCTTCAGCAGCGCGATCAACGGGTCGACCGCCGGCTGGCCGATGCGCACCAGCGCCAGCCGGCACTCCTGGAAGATCCCGGTCCCGCGCCCGGTCATGAACAGGCCCTTGATCAGGGCCGGGATGGCCTGCGGGTCCTTGAACTCCGCCAGGCCCAGCGCGGCGCGCTGGTTCAGCAGGAAGTCCTGCTCGTCGGCCGACGTGGTCAGGATCTTCATCAGCGTCGGCACGGCGCGCTTGTCGCCGATCTTCACCAGGGCGCGCATCGCCGCGATGCGGGCGCTGTTGGCGCGCGACTTGATGGGCAGGGGCTTCTCGGCCGCCGCGATCAGCTGCGGAACGGCGTCGGTCGCCTTCATCTCGCCCAGCACGCCGGCCGCGATGGTCGCGCGGTCGAAGTCGTCGTCCGTGTAGTCCAGCGCCTCGATCATCACGGGCTTGGTCCGCGGGTCGTTGTAGCGGGCCAGCGCCTCCAGAAATTCCGGACGCTTCGAGTCGTTGTAGAGGTCGATCAGCGCCGGCACGGCGGGGCGCGCGCGCTCGACGTCCATGTTCGCCAGGTGGTCCAGCGCTTCCTTCTGGTTCCGCAGATCCTTGAGCTGCTTGGCCCAGGTCATCGGGTCGTTGGGGTCGCCCTGACAGGCGACGGCTCCAACAGCCAGGGTCAACGCG
>CAZJMY010000215.1:0-2237 GCA_964546845.1 uncultured Myxococcales bacterium
CTGCCGCCGCGGATCGCACAAGCGCCGCAGCTGCTCCTCCGCGCTCCCCGCCCCGCCTTCAGCCACCACGCGCGCCATCTCGATGCGCGCGCGTCGCAAGACGACCTGCACCGGCTCGTCGAGCCCTTCCCACACCACCGCCGTCCGCAGGATGTCGTGTCGCTCCACCAGTACCTGCAGCGTCCGCTCCAGCTCCTCCACCTCCTCCTCGCGATCCAGCCGGAGCACGATCGCCAGCTGGTACGGGTCGCCTTCCCGCTGCACCAGGTGGTGGAACAGGATCCCTTCCTGCAGCGGCGCCAGCGGGTAGATGTCCTGCACGTTCGCAGCCCCGCCAGGCACCGCCGCCACGATCGTGTCGATCGCCTGCTGGTCCAGGCCCACCAGCGTCACCATCTCCGGCGTGATCGTCTCCGCCCCGGCCGGGATCAGGTTCGGGGGGACGGCGATTTCGTCGGGGGCGGTCCCGGCCTGTGCCGCGAGCGCGGCCAGCGTCGGCGCCGTGAACAGCGCGCGCACGTCCGACGCGAGGCCGACCCGTCGCATCCGCTCGGCCACCGTCACCGCCAGCAGCGAGTGCCCGCCCAGCGCGAAGAAGTTGTCCTGCCGCCCCACGCGCTCCGCCCGCAGCACCTCCCGCCAGATCTCCGCCAGCCTCTCTTCGACCGGGCCTACCGGCGGCTCGTACGCGCCGCTGCCGAACGCTCCCGCCTCGGGCGCCGGCAACGCACGCCGCTCCACCTTGCCGTTCGCCGTCAGCGGCAGCGCCTCCAGCTTCACGTACGCCGTCGGCACCATGTACTCCGGCAGCCCCGCGCCCAGCGCCGCTCGCAGCTCCGCCACCTCCCAGGTCTTCGCTCCCGTGTAATACGCCACCAGCCGCTGGTCGCCCGCGCCGTGCTCCCGCGCCACCACCACCGCCTCCTTCACCCCTTCCAACCCACCCAGCCGCGCTTCGATCTCCCCCAGCTCGATCCGGAAACCACGCACCTTCACCTGGAAATCGTTCCGTCCCAGGTACTCCAGCGCCCCGTCCGCACGCCACCGCACCAGGTCGCCCGTCTTGTACATCCGCGCGTCCGCCCGGTCGCCGAACGGGTCCGCGACGAAACGCTCCGACGTCAGCGCCGGTCGGTTCAGGTACCCGCGTCCCACCGGAACCCCGCCGATGTACAGCTCGCCGGCTACCCCCACAGGCGCCGGCCGCAGCTGCTCGTCCACCACGTACACCTTCGCGTTCCAGATCGGACGGCCGATCGGGATCGATGCGCTCTCTTCGCCGGGAAGGCACGGCCACGCGGTCACGTCGACCGCCGCCTCCGTCGGCCCGTACAGGTTGTGCAGCTCCACGCCACCCAGCCGCTGGTGGAACCGTCGCGCCAGCGCCGCCGGCAACGCCTCTCCGCTGCAGATCACCCGCCGCACGCTGCCGCACCGAGCGACCGCTTCGTCGTTCTCGACGAACGCCTGCAGCATCGACGGCACGAAGTGCAGCGTCGTCACCTGCTCGGCCTCGATGACCTCGCCCAGGTAGCGCGGATCCTTGTGCCCCTCGGGCCGCGCCATCACCAGCCGGGCCCCGACCATCAGCGGCCAGAACAGCTCCCACACCGACACGTCGAAGCTGTACGGCGTTTTCTGCAGCACCACCTCCCCCCTCTGCAGCCCGTACGCCCCCTGCATCCACGCCAGCCGGTTCACCACCGCCCGGTGCTCGTTCATCGCCCCCTTCGGCTCTCCCGTCGATCCCGACGTGTAGATCACGTACGCCAGGTTCTCCGGTCTCGTCCCCGTCGGCCGATTCTCCGCGTCACCCTCTTCACCGAGATGATCCAGATCGATCACCGGCAGCGTGGCGCCGTCTGGATCGACGGCGGCGAGGGCGGCGGCGAGAGCGCCGTGTGCCGGCGCGTGGGTGAGCGCCGCGAGCGGCGCGCTGTCGGCCAGCATCTGTCCGAGCCGCGCCGTCGGGTAGCTCGGGTCGAGCGGCACGTACGCGCCGCCTGCCTTGAGGACGCCAAGGAGCGCCACCATCAGCTCCGTGCTCCGCTCCATGCACACCACGACGCGCGCATCCGGACCGACGCCCGCCTGCCGCAGCTTCTCCGCCGTCCGGTTCGCCCGCGCGTTCAGCTCCCCGTAGCTCACTCGCTCGGCCCCGCTCACCACCGCCACGAGCTCCGGCGTCCGCGCCACCTGCCCCTCGATCAGCTCGTGCAGGCACGCCTCCGGAACCG
>CAZJMY010000216.1:0-14529 GCA_964546845.1 uncultured Myxococcales bacterium
GTCGCGACCGGCGGGGTGGGCGGCGGGCCGTCCGCCGGGACCGGCGGCGCGGTCGTCGCGACCGGGGGCTCGGGTGGCGCCTCGACCAGCGCGTGCGGCGTGGCCCCCGTCGATGCGCAGGCCTCACCGCAGGCCAAGAACCTGCTCTGCTACCTCTATGCAATCTACGGCAAGAACGTGCTGTCCGGACAGCAGGAGACCAGCTGGTCGAACCCCGCGGGCGACATCTCGTTCTACACCAGCAACGTCGGCAAGGCGCCGGCGATCCTGGGCGGCGACTACCTCTATCCCAGCGGCACCAGCTCGCGCGCGCTGGCGTACTGGAACGCGGGCGGGCTCACGATGATCCGCTACCACATGGGCGCGCCGCCCAACGCCGACACCTACCAGAACTCGATGCTGGGGTTCTCGTCCAGCCAGTGTGACAACGTCGTCAAGACCGGCACCAGCGAGAACACGTCGTTCCTGTCCAAGCTGGACTACGTGGCGACCGAGGTCGGCACGCTGCAGACCGGCAAGGCCGCGGTGATCCTGGCGCTGTTCCACGAGACGCAGTCCAACGGCTGGTTCTGGTGGAGCAAGTGCTCGGCCAGCCAGTTCATCGCCCTCTACAAGTACGCCTACAACTATCTGGTGAACACGAAGGGAATTCACAACCTCGTGCGGCTGATGCCGTACAGCGGCAGCCCGACGGGCAGCTATTTCCCGGGAAAGGACAGCGTCGACATCTCGGGCGGCGACACCTACGGCAGCAACGTGCCGTTCACCGGCCTCTACGCGTCGATGAAGACCATCGCCGGGTCGACCATGCCGCTGGCGCTGCACGAGACGGGCAAGGTCCCGCAGCCGAGCACGATGTTCCCCAGCGCGGCGCCCTGGCTGCTGTGGAACATCTGGGCCGGGTACCAGACGTCCTCCAACTCGCTGTCCGAGATCCAGAGCGCGTACTCCAGCTCCTACACGATCACGCGCGACGAGATCCCCAACCTGAAGTCGCCATGAAGAAGTGGCCCCTGGCTGCCATCGTGCTGGTCGCCGCGCTGGGCACGGCGATTCTGCTGGCACGGCGCGGGCGGTCCCAGCGCGCGGCCGAGCCGGCGCCGCCCGCCGACGTGGCCGCCGACCCGATCGTGGTCCCCGTGCCGCCCCCGCCCCCCGCCGAGCCCCCGCGGCCCGTCGCCGCGCGCCCGGCGCCGCTCGCTCCGCTGCTGACCGAGATCGCGCTGATGGCCCGGTTGCGCAAGCTCGGCGCGTCGGACCCGGCGCAGGCGCTGGCGCTGGCCCGCGAAGGCAACCGGCGGTTCCCCAGCAGCGGCGACGCCCCCGAGCGCGGCGTCACCATCTGCAAGTCGCTGGCGGCGCTGGGCCGGTTCGAGGAAGCCCAGGACGAGGCGCGCCGGCTGGTGCGCAAGTACCCGGGCACCCCGTGGGCGCTCGACGTGGAGCGCCACCTGCTGACGCAGCCAGGCAGCGACCCGGGCCAGCGCGGCTTCGGCAAGGCCTCCGAGCTCGACTGACCGAGCCGGCGGTTTCTTCGAAGATCCCGGGCGGCCGGTGCCCTCATGACCGGCGAGCCCGGAGGTGAACCGTTTTTGACCGCTCGCGGAACTCGACAGGCGGCGCACCCTGCGTCGGGTCGGGCGATTGGTCATGTCGGGACGCTGTCTTGTCGTCATCGAGGAGCTCAGCTTGAGTCGCCTTGCGGACCGTTCGGTCCCGCCGCTGCGATTGGTGCCGCGGGCCGCCGGCGACGACCGGCAGGTCGACCGCGACCTGGTCGTGCGCCTGCAGGGCGGTGATCGCACGGCGGCGGTGGCGATCTGGGACCGCCACGCGGGGCGCGTGCACCGCTTCCTGCTGCGGGCGCTGACCCAGTCGTCCGAAGAGGTCGAGGACCTCACGCAGGAGATCTTCCTGCGGATCTTCACGCGACCGCGCGCGATCCGCGAGCCGGCGGCGCTGCGCGAGTTCGTCATGTCCGTCGCGGTGCGTGTGCTGCGCTGGGAGCTGCGGCGGCGCTGGGTGCGGCGCTGGGTCCGCCTGACGCCGACGGGCGCGATGCCCGACACGCCCGTCGAGGGGGCGGCCGACGAGGAGGCGCGCCAGGCGCTACGGCGCTGCTACGCGATCCTCGACGGGCTCGGCGAGCGCGAGCGCGTGGCGTTCGTGCTGCGGCAGATGGAGGGGATGAAGATGGAGGAGGTGGCCGAACAGATGAGGGTCTCCGTGAGCACCGCCAAGCGCCTGGTGAGCCGGGGCGTGGCGCACGTCGCGGCCGGCGTGGCCCAGGACGCCGACCTGCGGGGATACTTCGAGGGCGCACCGTCGGGGCGGCACGAATGAATCGCGACGGCTCCCAGGGCGACGCGCAGGACCCGGCGTCGCAAGCTCACGTCGAGGCGGTCGTCCGGACGATCGACGCGCGCGTCGACCGGGAGATGCGCCGGCGCCCGCCGCAGCCGCCTCGGCTGGCGGGCATCCCGTCGGCGGGCGAGGGGGCCGCGCGCCGGTTCGCGAGGCTCTCGGCGATCGGCCTGGCCTGCGCCGCCGCGGTCGTCGCGCTTCTGTGGCTGCGGCGGCCGGCGCCCGGCCCCGGCGACCAGACGCTGACCTACACGGTCAACGGCCAGCCGCCGGCCCAGGGTGGCTACGTCACGTCGGAGGTCACGTCGGAGCCGCTGCTGTCCTTCTCGGACGGCACGCGCGTGCGGCTGGCGCGGCGCACACGCGGGCGCGTCGTCGAGCTGGCGCGCCGAGGCGCCCGCATCGCGCTGGAGGACGGCGTCGCCGACGTGGAGGTCGTCCACCGCCCCGGCGCGCAGTGGGTGTTCGAGGCCGGGCCGTTCGTGATCGCGGTTCACGGAACCGCCTTCTCGCTGGGCTGGAGCGCTCGCGACGCGCGGCTGGACTTGAAGATGCGCAGCGGGGTCGTGTCCGTGGCGGGCCCCGTTCCGGGCGGCGAGCTCGAGCTGAAGGCCGGGCAGTCGCTGGCGCTCACCGTCGGGCGGGACGCGCCTGCCAGGATCGAGGGGCCGCCGGACGGGCCTGGGCTGTCGCCGCCTGCGGCGGAGTCGTCGTCCGGGGCGCGCCCTGCCCGGCGCGAGATCAAGCTCGACTGGGCCACGCGTCTCGCCAACGGCGACTCCGCCGGCATCGTGGGCGAGGCGCGCCGGCGGGGCGTCGCCTGGGTGCTGGAGTCCAGCAGCAGCGCCGATCTCTCGGCGCTGGCGGACGCGGCCCGCTTCCAGCGCGACGGCGAGCTGGCCCGGCAGGCCTTGCGCGCGCAGCGCCGCCGGTTCGCAGGCTCGCCGCGCGCGGCGGAGGCCTCGTTCCTGCTGGGGCGTCTGGAAGACGAGACCGACAGCGGGCGGGCCCGCGCGCTGGCCTGGTACGATCGCTATTTGAAGGAAGCGCCCGACGGGACCTACGTCTCGGAGGCGCTGGGCCGGCAGATGCTGGTGCTGGAGGAGACCGGCCAGCACGCCGCGGCGGCGGTCATCGCCGCGGACTACCTGCGCCGGTTCGCGGGCGGCACGTACGCGCACGCGGCGCGCGCGATCCTGCGCGCGCGCTGACGGGATGGGGCAGGCGAGGCTGGACCCGAGCATCGCGCGCCCGCGCGTCCGCGGCGCCTCGGTCGTCGCGGCCGCGCTGTCGATGGTCGCGTTGCTCGCCGTCACGGCGCGCGCCGCCGGCGGCAACCTGATCGTGATTTTGCAGCCGAGCGCGGCCAGCGAGGCCGCGCGGCGCTGCCTGACGCGGCTGCGCGAAGAGCTGGCGGCCGGCGGGTTCAGCGTCTCGACCGTCGATCCCGGCCCGCAGACGGACCCGCTGTCGATCGCGCGCGCCATCGAGAGCCAGGCCGCCTCCGTGGCGACGATCGGTCTCGTCGGCGATCCGGACTCCGGCGACGCCGAGCTGTGGATTGTCGACCGCAGCGGCGGGGAGCCGATCGTCCGCCCGATCGCCACCCGCGGCGAGGACCCGGCGCGCGTTCCGGCGGTGCTGGCCATCCGCGCGACGGAGATGTTGCGCGCCAGCGCTCTGCAGCTGCTGGTGGAATCGACGCGGCTGCACGCGGCGCCCGCCGCCACGCCGCCGGCAGCCCCGGCGCCAACACCGCCACCGGAGGCGCCGCCGGCCGCCGCCTGGGCGGTCGAGACGGGGCTGGCGATCGTTCACGACGTTCCGGGGGCCGCGCCCGCCGTGCTCGCGGTGCTGCGGGCGCGCGTCCAGAACACCGGCGGGCTCGCGGCGCGGCTGGCGGTGTCGGGGCTGGGCACCCAGCCGCGCGTCTCGCGAGGCTCGGAATTTGCGGACGTCGGCCAGGCGACCGCGCTCGCGGAGATCGGACTGAGCCTTCGCCCCGGCCGGCGCGTGCGCCCGACGCTCACGCTGGGGGCCGGCGCGCTGCGCGCGACGACCGACGGCGGCGGCGCCTATCCGTACGCCGGCGTGAAGGCCACCCGCTGGACGGGCCTGTTCGACGCCGGCCTCGGGACCACGATCGCCGTGGCGGCCCGCTGGGCGCTGGCCGCCGAGCTTCACCTGCAGCTCGCGGCGCCGCGCCCGGTCGTCAGGTTCTCGGGCGTCGACGCGGCGACGGTGGCCCGCCCCGCGCTCGCCGCCACCTTCACGCTGGTGACCTGGCTGTGACGTCGCGCTGGCTGGCCGCGGCGATCCAGGGCGCCGGCGTCGCCCTGGCCGGCTGCGGCGTGGCCCCTCTGGAGTCCGTTCAGCTGGATCCGCGCAGCCTGGCGTCCGGGCTGGTCGCGCACTGGACGTTCGACGACGGCAGCGGCAGCACGGTCGCCGACCACGGCCCCAACGGCCATGAGGGGACGCTGGCGGGCGGCTCCTGGCTGCGCGACGGCGAATTCGGCGGGGCGCTGCGCCTGGGGTACGGCGACACCGTCACCGTGCGATCGTTCCCCCAGGCGACGGAGAGCTGGACGGTGTCTCTCTGGACCCGCGAATCGGCGGCGCAGCTGCAGACGAATGCGGACGCCGACGACACGTCGACCATCCTCTCGACGGAGACGGTGTTTTCGGGCGGGTGGCAGATTCACCTCGACAGCCGCGCCAACTACCACCGGTACGACGTGGCGTACTGGGCGGGCTCGACGGTCAACGACTATGTCGTCGTGTTCTGCAACTGCATCACCGCGGATCGCTGGCTCCACCTCACCGCCGTGTTCGACGGCGCGGCCGGGGCCTTGTCCCTGTTCCAGGGGACGACGGAGGTCGACCGCTTGACGATGCCCGTGCCGATCCTGACGGGCCAGGACACGCTGCTGATGGGCACCTGGAACCAGGGCGGCCGCTTGCTGGCCGGCGACCTGGACGAGATCGCGATCTGGAGCCGCGCCCTCACGCCGGCCGAGATCGCCCTCGTCTCGCGGCAGCCACCGCCCTGAACGGCGGGGCTCACCGCGGTCAGGGGGTGCCCGAGCTCACCGCATCGCGCGGAAACACGCTTCGATCGCGAACTGACACGAAACCAACGCTAGCCCGGCGCAGAGCCCAATCCCCACCATCTTCGCCGCGAACCCCAAGCTCCCACCCGTCACGTCCCTGACCCCTGTCGGACCGCCCACCAGACTCACCTCGACCCCACCTCTGCTCGTGCGCCGGGCCAGTCCCCACGTCATCCGTCATCCCTCCAGCTGGCTTTACCGTAACAGTTGGTCGGTCAAGAGGCGGTTTCGACGCGGAACGTTGTGTGTAAAAACACGCACGTGGTGCTAGCGTTGCGCGCCTGACCCTCCGGACCGAGCTCTCGCTGGTTTTGTCGTCATTGCTGGTCGTTTCGATCGGGCTGGCGGGAGGGACCACCATCTACCAGTCCGCGCGCACGATGCGCCGCGAGCTGACGACCGAGTACCAGCTCTTCGCCGAGAACCGCGCCTTCGCGCTGCGCGACAACTTCGAGATTCTCGAAGACGAGCTGAAGCGCCTGGCGCTGCTGCCCGAGATGAACCCGACGGACGCCGATCTCCTGCAGGAGCAGCAGATCCTGGCCGGCGCCCACGCCCACTCCGTCTTGTACAACACGGCCGTCCTGCTGCTGGACCGTCACGGGCGCTGCGTCCGTTCCGTCCCCGACCGTTCGGCGTTCGGCGGACAGAACTTCGGCGACCGTCCGTGGTTCCAGGCGGTGCGCGCCGGCGCCGGCGGGCCGCTGTTCCGGATCACCGACGAGCCCGCGCTGGGGCAAACGCTGAAGATCGTCCAGCCGGTGGTGCGCGGCGCGGTGTTCGCGGGCGCGCTGGTCGGCGTGATCGCGCTGGCCGAGAACAACCTGATCTCGCCCACGTTCCACGAGAACCTGCCGCCGCACACCGACGCCGTGCTCATCGACGAGGTCGACGGCACCGTCATCTACCCGCCGGGGCGGGCCACGCCCGCCGATCGCTCGGGCTGGGCGGACGCCATCGGCGCCGCGCGGTCAGGCGCCACGGGGACGCTGATCCGCGAGGCCGGCGGACAGAAGATGCTGTTCGCGTACTCGCCCGTCGGCGCGGCCACCCGCTATGCGGTGGTGTTCGCCTGGCCGTGGCGCGTGCTGACCGCCAACATCGAGCAGCAGGGCGCGACGCTGGCCGGCATCCTGGTGTTCGGAATCATCGTGGCGCTCTTCGCCGGGCTGGCGCTGTCCGCTTACATCTCGCGCCCGCTGCAGGCGCTGGCCGACGGCGCCATCCGCATCGCGCGGGGGCAGCCGCGGCTGCCCGACACGGCGCCGCGCCCGGCGGGCACCGAGGAGATCTCGACGCTGCTGGGCGCGTTTCGCCAGATGGAGCAGGCGATCCAGAAGCGCGATCAGGACCTGCGCGAAGGGGCCAGCCTGCTCGAGCAGCGCGTCCGCGATCGCACGCAAGAGCTGGTGGCCACCCAGGCGGCGCTGGTCGACGCCGAGCGATTCGCGGCGATGGGAAAGACCTCGGCGGCGATCGCTCACGAGCTCAAGAACGCGCTGAACGGACTGGGCATGGCCGTCGAGCTGATCGCCCAGGATCCCCAGAACAGCGCCCGCCTGGCCCGCCTGCGGCCGCAGGTGCTGGGCGAGATCGCGCGCCTGCGGGACGTCGTCGATTCGCTGCTGTCGTTCTCACGCTCGCCGCGGATCGCCCGTGGTCCCGCAGATCTGGCCGGCGTCGTCGCGCGCGCCGTCGAGGCGGTGGCGGACCTGGTGGCCGATCGCGCGGTCGCCTTGCGCGTCGACGTTCCACCGGCCATGCCGGTCTGGTGCGATGCGCATAAGATTCAGGGTGTGCTGGTGAACCTGATCAAGAACGCCGTCGAGGCCGGGCACGCCGTCAGCGTCACGGCGGCCATGCGCGGCGGCGAGGCCGTGGTCGAAGTCGCGGACGACGGCCCCGGGTTGTCGGCCGAGGCGCGCGAACACCTGTTCGAGCCGTTCTTCACGACCAAGCCCAACGGGACGGGGCTGGGCCTGCCCACCTCGCGCCGGTTCGTCGAGGCCCACGGCGGCCAGATCGAGGTCGACCGGGCGCCGCAGGGCGGGGCGCTGTTCCGGGTGCGGCTGCCGATCGCCACGACGGCCGAGGAAGATGCCGACGCCCAATCCAGATCCGACGCCGGCGGGCGCGTCCCCACCGCCGGAGGAGCCCCCACATGAAGCCGACGGTCCTGGTCATCGACGACGAGAAGACGTTTCGCATCGTCGCCGAGGAGGCGCTGGCCTCCGAGGGATTCCTGGTCACGACCGCCTCCAGCGGCCAGGCGGGGCTCAGCGCCTGGCAGCGCGAGCCCGCCGACCTGGTGATCCTGGACCGCAACCTGCCCGACACCGACGGGATCGCGGTGCTGGAGGCCCTGATCCGCGAGGCGCGCGAGCGCAACGTCGACACCCTGGTGGTCATCGCCACCGCCTACGCCGACGTGGCGAGCGCGGTCCAGGCGCTGAAGCTGGGGGCGTTCGACTACCTGTCGAAGCCCCTGCAGCTGCCCGAGTTCGTGGTCACCGTCCGCAAGGCCATCGAGGCGCAGCGGCTCCGCGCGCAGGTCCGCCAGCTCGCCGACCGCGCGCATGCGGCCATGGGCGACTTCGTCGTCGGCGTGTCGGCGGCGATGCAGAAGGTGATCGACATGGTCGACAAGGTCGCCGAGGCGCCCGACACGACCGTCCTCATCCAGGGCGACTCGGGCACCGGCAAGGAGCTGATCGCCGACCTCATCGCGCGCCGCACGCGCGGCCGCAAGGAGGGGCCGTTCGTCGAGATCAACTGCGCTTCCGTCCCCGAGAGCCTGCTGGAAAGCGAGCTCTTCGGTCACGAGCGCGGCGCGTTCACCGACGCCAAGACCCAGAAGCGGGGCCTCTTCGAGGAGGCCGACGGCGGGACCCTGCTGCTGGACGAGGTCGGCGAGATGCCGGTCGGGACCCAGGCCAAGCTGCTGAAGGTCCTGGAGGAGATGACTTTCCGCCGACTCGGCGGGACCCGCGATCTGTCGATCAACGTGCGCGTCGTCGCCGCCACCAACAAAGAGCTGGCCGACGAGGTCGAGCGCGGGGCGTTCCGGCTGGACCTCTACCACCGCCTGGACGTGTTCCACATCCGCGTGCCGCCGCTGCGCGAGCGGCCCGAGGACATCCTGCCGCTGGCGGCCCACTTCCTGTCGCGGTTCGCGACCCGCATGCGCAAGCCGGCCAGCCGCTTCTCGCCCGAGACCGAGAAGCTGCTGCTGGGCTACGACTATCCCGGCAACGTGCGCGAGCTGCGCAACATCGTCGAGCGGGCGGTCATCCTGTCGACCCGGGACGCCATCGATCCGGACTGCATCGTCATCTCCGGGCCCAGCCGCACCAGCTCCGGACCCGCGGCGCCGGCGTTCTTCTCGCTGGACGTCGACGCCGCCGGCAAGCCGCCCGATCTCGAGGCGCTCGAGCGGGCCTACATCGCGCGCTTGCTGGACTTCGCGAACGGCAACCGGACGGCCGTGGCCCGCCTGCTGGGCGTGTCGTACCCGACGATCGCGAAGAAGATCGCCGACTACGGGCTGGCCTGACCGCCGTCCGGGTTCGCGCCGCCGGTCGTGGTGGTCTTGGTGTCGGGGCCGTCGGGCACCTGGTAGCTGGTCAGCACCTCGAGGTGGCCGCTGTTGTTCTGCTCGCGGACCTTGCCGACCCCGGGCACGAACCACTGCGTCTTGGCCGATCCGCCCGTTGAAGTGTCGGTGCGCGTGATGCGCACGGCGCTGAACGTCCCGGCCGGCACGGTGACCGTCTCGTTGACCGCGTCGCACGACCAGTTCTCGGTGACGGTGGTCGTCTTGGGCGGCTTCTTGGCGCTGGTGTGCGCGTCCTGGTACGTGACCTGCCAGGCCGCGCCCGCCGTCAGGTGCTCGGCTGACTCGTCGATGCGCAGGTTGTAGGGCGAATACCAGTCGTCGCTGGAGAGAGCGCCCGTCGCGTCGAGCGACTGGTCGTGCAGGCGCCGCACGTCCGTGTCGGTCGACTGGTACCAGGTGTACTGGGTGCTGGACTTCACCGTCTCGCTCAGCTTGTAGGCCATCGTGCCCGCGAACGCGCCGCCAACGTCCTCGAAGGAGGTGACTGTGCTGGTCTTCGTGTAGGCCACGTTGTTGGTGTCGGTGACCTGGTAGACCCACACCGCTCCGACCGACAGAGGCTGATAGCGCCCCGTGGTCGTCGTCGGCACCGCGCCGTCATCCGCCAGCGGCGTCGTGACGCCGACGTTCGTCGTGCCGTTCCCGTTCGCCCCGCATCCAGCCGCCATCAACAACACCCCGGAGATCCCCACACACCAGTGACGCAAGCTCATGTTCCATTCTCCTTTTACAACCACCACACACTCACGCTGCCGAGCCGTTCTTTCCCTCGTCGATGCTGACGCTGCGGACGCCGGTGACCTGCGCCTCGTCGAGGCGCCGCATGATCTCGGCGGCGTCCATGGTCTCGCCGAGCACCGTCTCGACGACCAGCCGCCCCACGTCCGTCTCCGGGCCGGGCAGCTCCAGCAACCGCGCCCCGGGAAACGACGCGTGGATGCGGGTCCACGCCTCGCGCGGCCCGGACACCAGGATCGCCACTCGCATCAGCTTCAGCCGGGCCCGGCGGCCGGCGTCGAACAGGGCCAGCACGACGGCCGCGAACAGGGTCGCGACCAGCGCCATGGGGACAGCCCCCAGGCCGCAGGCCATGCCGATGCCGATCATCACGAACATGACCGCGGCGTCGCGCGTGTCCTTGATGCCCGATCGAAAGCGGATGAAGCCGCCCAGGCCCACCAGCCCGAAGGCGCGGGCCGTGCTGTGACCGATGACGACGACCATCAGCGCGCCGGCGATCGCGATCAACGTCTGCGCCTGCGCGACCTCGCGCGCCGGCGGCAGGGCGTTCGGCATCAGGCGCCGCCACAACCGGAAGCCCAGGAAGCTCCCCAGCGCGGCGGCGATGATGAGGCGCACCAGCACCACCTCGAAGCGCGCCAGGCCCATGCTGTCCAGGCCCAGCGTGTCGTTGAGATCGAAGCCTCCCATGCTCGGAGCGTCCGGCGCCTCGCCCACGTCAGGCCGCCATCACGGAGGGCGTCAGACTGGCGCCTGTCGCGATGTTCGCCGCCTGCTTCAACAGCGAGATCTGTTCCGGGTGCGCCGCCAGCGCGCGCAGCAGCAGCTCGTGTCCGCGCTGGCCGCTGACCAGCACGCCCAGGCTCTTGATCGTGTTGGCCGGCCAGATGTCGAGGCAGGTCTCGCGCAGATCCCAGGCCGTCGGATGATCGAGCCCGGCCATCGAATCCAGCGCCTCCCGCACCCGCGTCGCGTTGGCGACCCGGAGCGCCCAGGCGCGCGCGTCGTCCATCCCGGCGATCGTCGACAGGACGGCCTTCGGCGCGCGGCCGATGGCCTTCTCGCGCCAGTTCCAGGCCCGATCGCTGGTGGTGCCGCGCAACGACGTCAGCGCCGCCACGGGCGCGTTCTCGCGGGCGGCCTTGCGCATCTCCCAGGCCTGCGCGCCGTCCAGCCCTGTGACCGACTTGGCCAGCGAGCGCGCGCGCTCGTAGGTGTCGCAGGCGCGGTCCAGCCCGCCGCGTTCGGCGACCCAGCGCGCCCGCAGCTCCCAGGCGCGCGGCGAATCGAGCAGCGCCAGCGAGGCGAGCACCGCGTCGGGCGCCCGCCCGTACAGCTCGGCGCGCAGCGCCCAGGCCGTCTCGTCGTCGAGCCCTTCCAGGCTGGCCGCCACGGCCGCCGGGGCGGGGTCGGCCAGCAGCTCGCGCAGCGTCCAGGCCTCGGGCGTGCCGGCGATGGTGTCCTCCAGCGACATCGCCACCTCGGCGGGGGCCGCCTCCATCAGCAGACGGCGCAGCCGCCACGACACCGGATCGCTGAGGCCGCGCAGCCCGCGCGCGATGACCTTGGGCGCGGCGCCGGCCAGCGACATGCGGCGCGAATCGATCTCGGTGCCGGACATGCCGGCCAGCACGTAGGCCGCCAGCGTCGGCTCGCGGAAGGCGCGGCGGTCGACCCAGGCGAGAAACGCCTGGTAGGCGGCCGCCACGCTGTCGATGGGGGCCGGCGCCGCCGCCGCCGGGGTGCCGACGCGCAGCATGCCGCCGGGCACCTCTTCGCCGGCGCGCGCCCGCAAGATGAGGTCGGTCAGCGCCGCGACGACCTGATCGAGGTCGGCGTCGGTGTTGTCGACGATCACCCACCGCGCCGGATCGCTGTCGGCCAGCGCCCGGTACCCGGCGCGCAGCCGCACCTGCAGCCCGCTGCCCGTCAGCCCCTTGCGCGAGACGGGGCGCCGATCGGCCGGGTTCATCATCTTCGAGACCTTACGGCGCCCGCGCGCCACCGACGGGTCGACGTCGATCAAGAAGGCGACCTGCGGCCAGACGCCGGCCGCCGCGGTCTCGACGATGGGGCGAATGTCCTCGTCGGGCAGGTCGCGCCCGGCGCCGGCCAGGACCTGCGCCGTATAGAAGTAGCGGTCGGCGATGACCACGTCGGCCCGCTCCAGCGCCGGCCGCAGGACCTCCTCCGCCAGTTGCACCTCGCGCGCGACGTACAGCATCAGCTCGGCGCGCGGGGTCAGCGCCATGTTGCGCGCGTCGCGACAGAAGTCCCGGATCTCCTGAGTCACCTTGGACGCGAACGAGCCGCCTTCGCGCAGGTGCTCGACGTCCAGTCCACGCGCGCGCAGCGCCTTGGCTACCCGATTCGAGATGGTGGTCTTTCCACTTCCGTCGATCCCTTCGAACACCACGAACATCTGGTCTCTCCTAAGCGGCAACGATGGTTGAAGCTGTGGCCAGCACCGGGGCGGGGGCAGGCAACGGCGCGCGCGGCAGCGTGACCCCGTGCTCCAGCTCGTGCTCGTGCTCCAGCGCCTGCATGCCCATGCGGAACTTCGAGAAGTGCAGCGGCGCCGGACGCAGCCCCGCCAGCAGCTGCTGGAGCCAGCCCGGCAGCGCCCCGGCGAACTTCACCTCCAGGATGCGGGCCGGGAAGGCGGCAACGACCTCGCGCGGCGCCGGCGCGGCCGGCTGGCCGGCGCGCCCCAGCGGCTGGGGGCGGCAGAACTGCAGGCCCTCGTCCAGCGTGAGCCGGACGGCAGGACCCTCACCGGTGAGACAGACGCGGCGGTACCAGGTCGACAGGCGCGGCGCCATGGTGGGGATCGCCAGCTCGCGCGCGACCACGGCCATCGGATCGCCGTCCACCGCCGCGCCGCCCGCCTCCGCGGGCGCGCTCAGCAGCGCGGCAATCTCGGCCGCGGTCGCCGCCAGGCGCACCTTGCTCCGCGACGCGCCCAGGTGCTGCTTGAGCTCGACGTAGCCGATGCCCGAAAACACGGGGGGCTCTTCCGCCGTGGCCGCGAACGCGTATTGCCGCACGCGCAGGCGCCGCGCCGGTTCGTCGACGGACGAGGTCAGATACGCCGCGTCGGCCGTGTCGAAGTAAGTCGTTCGCGTGTAGGCGATCGGATGCTCAGGATCGTAGGTGGTGAGCACGGCGTGCCCGCCGGCACCTTCCAGGAAGCGCGCGGTCTCGCTGCGCGTCAGGAGAAAACGCAATTCGTGAGTGAAGGGATCCTCGCCCGAAGAAGCGGCACCCGTCGACGACGCACCCATGTCGGCCCCTCCTTTGTTCGCCACTGCGGCCCGCGCAGCCCAGCAACGCGCATGCACGCGCTCTGGAGTTGCAAGGGCAGTGCCGGGCCCAACCTCCCCGAAACGGCCGAAAGACACGCCTTCGACGCGGCGTCGTTACCAGTGCGTAATCTGCTCAGCCGAACCGAGTTACCGGCCGGGAGAGGGCCGGCGCGCGGCTAGCCGCTCGGCGAGGCCCGACGTGCGGCCCAGCGGGCGCGCGACCGCCTGAGCCAGCAGCGCGGTTCGACCCACGACGACCATGGACGCTCGGGCGCGAGTGGCCGCCGTGTAGATCAACTCGCGCGAGAGCAACGGCATGTCCGCGTCGGGCAGCAGCAGGGCCGCGCGATCCACTTCGCTGCCCTGGGCCTTGTGAACCGTGATCGCGTAAGCGACCTGCACGAGGCCCCGCAGGGTCGCCAGCGGGAACAGGGCCAGCGTCCCGGCGCGCGGAAAGACCGCGGTCGCGACGGCGGTCGCCCCGTCATGGGCCACCGGCAGCACGATACCCTGGTCGCCGTTCATCAGGCCGCGGTCGTAGTCGTTCTCGACGACGATCACGGGGGTGCCTGCCGGTAACGTCTCCGCGCCGCTGGGGCTCGCGCCCAGATCGGCCGCCGCGCGCCGGGCGAGCTCCTCGTTGACCCGATCCGCGCCGGCCCGGCCGACCCGGGTCACGGTCAGGAGCCGCGCGCGCCGGTGGCGCTCCAGCAAGGCGTGGGCCCGCGCCGCCGACGTCGCGTCCAGGGCACCCCCGATGCCCTGCAGCGGCAGGCGCGGATCCCCCGGGCCCGACTCGCCGGCATCGGTTCCCACCCGCAGCTGCGTCGCGTACCACCTGTCGATGAACGCGCCCAGTGCGCGCCGGGCGCCGACGCCGTCACCGGGGTCCAGGTGCTCGAACCCGGCGAAGCGCAGCGCGGCCGGATCGGAGACGGGTGCCGCGGCGGGCGCCTCTCCGGCGGCGATGCCGCGCGCGACCGCCAGGATCTGGGCGCCCGCGGCGTCGGCCGGGCTCATGCGGTGACTTTCGCTCAGCCGCACCACCGACCCCGCCAGCGCCGCGTCACCGGCCGCGGCCAAATCGCGGAACACGCTGCCGGCGGCGATCGCGGGCAGCTGCCCGGCGTCGCCGACCAGCACCAGCCGCGCGTCCGGCCGCAGCGCGCGCAGCAGCTGGTCCAGGAGCGCCAGGTCGACCATCGACGCCTCGTCCACCACCACCGCCAGCTGGGGCAGGGGGTTGTTGGCGTGGTGCCGGAACTGCCCGCCGCCCAGCCCGCGGCGGGGCGCGAAGCCCAGTAGCCGGTGCAGCGTCGCGGGCGGCGGCACGTCCGTCCCCTCGGCGGCCAGCGCTTCGGCGGCGCGGTTGGCGGCCTTGCCCGTGGGC
>CAZJMY010000217.1:0-2604 GCA_964546845.1 uncultured Myxococcales bacterium
TGGAACCAGACGCGGCGCAGCCCCTCGGCGGGCGACGGGGTGCCGGACGGCGCCTTCTACTACTTCGTGCACAGCTATTACCCCGACCCCGCGCGCCCCGAGGACGTGGCCCTGACCAGCGAGCACGGGACGCCGTTCTGCGCGGCCGTGGCGCGGGGGCCGATCTTCGCGACGCAGTTCCACCCGGAAAAGAGCCAGGCGGCCGGGTTGGCGCTTCTCAGGCGCTTCGCCGTCGCGTAAAAGGCGGCGCATGCAGGTCTTCCCCGCCATCGATCTCCTGGGCGGCGCCGCCGTCCGGCTGGAGCAAGGGCGCCGCGAGAGCGCCAAGGTCTACAGCCGCGCGCCGTGGGAGATCGCGGCCCGCTTCGCCGCCGCCGGCGCGACCCGCATCCACGTCGTCGACCTGGACGCGGCGCTGACCCGCGGCACCGACGCGCCTGCCGACAACCGCCCCACGCTGAAGCGCATCGTCGAGGCGGCCGGGGTCGAGGTGGAGACGGGCGGCGGGGTCCGCTCCGTCGACGACTGCGCGCGCCTCTTCGACGCGGGCGTCGCCTACGTCGTGCTGGGGACCGCCGCCGTGAAGGATCCGCGCATGGTCGAGGCGGCCTGCGCCCGCTGGCCCGGCAAGCTGGTGATCGCCGTCGACGCGCGCGAGGGGAAGGTCGCCGTCGAAGGCTGGACCCAGGCCACCAACGCGGACGCGCTGGACGTCGGGGCGGCCGTGGCGCGCACCGGGGCCGGCGCCGTGCTCTACACGGACATCGGCCGGGACGGCATGCGCGGGGGGCCCAACCTGGAGGCGACGCGGCGGCTGGCCGCCCACGTGGCCCCCTGCCCGGTCATCGCCTCGGGCGGCGTCGCGCGGCTGGAGGATCTGGACGCGCTGGTCCCCACGGGCGCGGCGGCGGTGGTCGTGGGCAAGGCGCTGTACGAAGGGGCGTTCACGGTCGAGCAGGCCGTGGCCCGGGCGCGGGCCCTGGACACGGGGGGCGCGCGGTAGCTTTTGCCCCGCGCCGGCCGGCGTGGGAGATTCGAGCCCTCCGAGCTTCAAACCATGTTGTGCAAGCGGGTCATCCCCTGCCTCGACGTCGACGGCGGGCGGGTCAAGAAAGGCGTCCGGTTCAAGGAGCTCCGCGACGCGGGCGATCCCGTCGCGGTGGCCGCCGCCTACGACGCGCAGGGGGCCGACGAGATCTGCTTCCTGGACATCACGGCCTCGTCCGACGGGCGCGCCACCATGCTGGACGTCGTGCGCGCCACGGCGGAGCGGGTGTTCCTGCCGCTGACGGTGGGCGGCGGCGTGCGCTCCGTCGACGACGTGCGGGCGCTGCTGCTGGCCGGCGCCGACAAGGCCGGCATCAACACCGCCGCGGTGGCCGATCCGGAGCTGGTGCGGCGCGCGGCCGACGCGTTCGGCAACCAGGCCATCGTCGTGGCGGTGGACGCGCGGCGGCGGCCGGAGTCGGCGACGCCGGCCTGGGAGGTGTACACGCACGGCGGGCGCCGCCCGACCGGGCTGGACGCCGTCGCCTGGTGCGAGCGGATGGCGCAGTACGGGGCGGGCGAGATCCTGCTGACCAGCATGGACCGCGACGGGACGCGGGACGGGTTCGACCTCGCGCTGACGCGCGCGGTGGCCGACCGGGTGCCGATCCCCGTCATCGCGTCGGGCGGCGTCGGCAACCTCGAGCACCTGCTGGCCGGGATCGTCGAGGGGCACGCCGAGGCGGTGCTGGCGGCGTCGATCTTCCACTTCGGCGAGTTCACCGTCGGTGACGCGCACGCCTACCTGCGGGCGCGCGGCGTTCCGGTGCGGCAAGAGGTGCCCGCGTGACGGCGGCCGAGACGCTGCTGGGGGTCGTCAAGTTCGACGCCGCCGGGCTGGTGCCCGTGATCGCGCAGGAGGCGCGCACGGGGATGGTGCGCATGGTGGCGTGGGCGAACCGCGAGGCGCTGGAGCGCACCACGGCCACCGGCGACGCGCACTTCTGGAGCCGATCGCGCGGGGCGCTGTGGCGCAAGGGGGAGAGCTCGGGCAACGGGCTGCGCGTTCGCGAGGTGCGGGTCGACTGCGACGGCGACGTGGTTCTTTACACCGTCGACGCCGAGGGTCCGTCCTGTCACACGGGGGCGACGTCCTGCCTCTTCCGGCGCGTCGACGCCGACGGGACGCTGGTCGAGGGCGATCGCCCCGCCGATCCGCCAGCGGTGGTGCTGACGCGGGTC
Source organism: uncultured Myxococcales bacterium (assembly GCA_964546845.1). GTDB lineage: Bacteria > Myxococcota_A > Polyangia > Fen-1088 > Fen-1088 > JADGRB01. Next base: position 2,230 of record CAZJMY010000217.1, read on the forward strand.
GCGGACGTCATCGCGCAGCGGCGGCGCGAGCGTCCCGAGAAGTCGTACGTGGTCTCGCTGCTGGACGCGGGGCTGCCGAAGATCAACGCCAAGATCGCGGAGGAGGCCGGCGAGCTGTGCGAGGCGCTGCCCGAGGGGGACGCGGCCCACACGGCGCACGAGGCGGCGGACCTGTTTTTCCACGTGCTGGTCGGGCTCGAGGCGGCGGGCGTGCCCGTCGACGCGGTCTTCGACCAGCTGCGCAAGCGCTTCGGCGTCTCGGGCATCGACGAAAAAGCCAGCCGAACCACCAAAACGCGAGACAAATGACCGGATCGGCGGCCAGCGAGGCGATCCGCCGCGAGATCCGACAGATTCTGGGGCCCGGCGGCGCGG
>CAZJMY010000218.1:0-3928 GCA_964546845.1 uncultured Myxococcales bacterium
GCTCGAAGATCGAGGCGGGCGCGCACTGGACCTGAAACGGCGGGGCCGTGTCGGAGGGGTCCGGGGCGGTTCGCCGGAGAAGCAGCTGGTCTCCGCCGAGAATCTTGCGGTCCTCGCGCGAAAAGGCGCAGACCGTGCGCAAGCGGGGACCCGACAGATCCATCAGGACGCGGCAGCCTTTTCCAAGCTTCGCGGCGCCGGCGCGCACCCGCGCGACCATCGCCCGCCATTGCGCGTGGCTGCCGTGCGCGCAGTTGATGCGCGCGACCGACATCCCGCGCGCAATCAGCCCGTCGACCAGCGCGTCGTCGGTCTCCGCCGCCTCGGGCAACGTCACCATCACGTGCGTCTCTCGCCCCGTGGGCGGTGGCCCGAACAGCAGCCGGGTGTTGCGGCGCAGAAGCCTCTCGCCCAGCGTGAAGTCGCGCGCCTGCCGGAACACGGCCGCTCCGGCGCCGCCGTCGCCGTTCAGCGCGTCGAGCACCGCGGAAAGAACGTCGAGGCTGGCCAGGATCCGGCCCTCGCTGCGCCCCAGGGACGACAGGCCGCAGGCGGCCAGGCGGTCCTGCAAGTCACGGACGTCCCGCTGCCGGAACGCCATGTAGGCGGCCAGGTTTCGGGCGCTGGGGGCGAACGTGATCCGCCGGATCCCGGGTCGCCAGCGGGCAAACACCCGGGCTGACTCCTCCGCCACGCTGCGCCGGAGCTCGGCGACCTCCGTGGCCAGCGCTCGTCCAGGGTCGCCCGCCGCTTTTCGCTCAGCCTGCCGGTCCGGTTGCATGACGCGGACATCAGCAGGAGGCGAGCCAAGCCGCCCCGCCTGACGGCGCCGAAACCAAACTGTCACACGGCGGCCTGGTCCAGCGGTGCGCGCCGAGCGCGCGATCCGGGTCGTACCAGAGCGGGTCCGCCGGCGTGGTGGACTGGACCAGCCGGCTCTCGAACGATGCCCGGGCGGCGCTCAATGAAGCAGCAGCAACGAACCCGTCAACGGCCCTGAACGCCAACAACGCCTCGTTTGGTCGCGCATTGTCTGCGCGATTAACGAAAGTGGCGAAGGAGGCCGTTCACGGCTCACAATTCGTACACAGGCCGACGATTTCCGGGGTGGCCCCCCGGGTCTTTCATCCGCGCCCGGCGGCGCCCGCGGCTCAGGCGCGGCGGGCGTCGCGGAGCGCCGGGTACAGGCGCGCGACGCGCCGGTAAGGCGCCGCGTAGGCGGCGTGCGCGGCGGCGCGCGGGGCGACGGGCGGGCGGCGCTTGATCGTCGCCGCGGCCGTGCTCAGGTCGCGGAACCCGCCCACGCCCACGGCCGCCAGCAGCGCGGCGCCCAGCGCCGGCCCTTCGGGCTGGTCGACGGGGACCACGGGCTTTCCGTACACGTCAGCCTGCAGCTGGCGCACGAACGGGGCGTTGGCCCCACCGCCCGTGATCATCACGTCGCTCACGTTCATGCCCAGGGCGGCGATGATCTCCAGGCTGTCGCGCAGGCCGAAGCAGATCCCTTCCAGCACCGCCCGCGTCAGGTGAGCGCGCGTGTGGGCCAGGGACAACCCCACGAACGCCGCCCGCGCGGCGGCGTCCCGGTGCGGCGTCCGTTCCCCCTGCAAATACGGCAGGAAGGTGAGGTCCAGCGCGCCGATCGGGACCTTCGCCGCCTCGCGATTCAAGAGCACGTCGGCGTCCTTCTTGCGGGCCAGCTCGGGCGCCAGCTGCTGCCGGTACCAGGCGAAGGCGCCGCCGGCCGTCAGCATGACGCCCATGACGTACCAGGTGTCGGGAGCGGCATGGCAGAAGGTGTGGGCGCGCATCTGCGGGTCGACCTTGGGGGCGTCCGTCGGGCACAGCACGGTCCCCGAGGTCCCCCAGCTGGCCACCACCGCGCCGGGCGCGACAGCCCCGACGCCCACGGCGCCGCACGCGTTGTCGGCGCCCCCACCCACGACGGGGGTCCCGGCCGTGAGGCCCGTCGCGCGCGCCGCTGCGGGCGAGATTCGCCCCAGCACGTCTGTCGACCCGCCCACCTCGGGCAGCAGATCCGGCGACAGCGCCATCGCGTCCAGCATCTCGCGGCTCCAGCGCCGGTTGGCGACGTCCAGCAACAGCGTGCCGGAGGCGTCGGACAGCTCCGTGGCCAGCCCGCCCGTGAGCTGCAAGCGCAGGTAGTCCTTGGGCAACAGCACCTTGGCCAGGCGCTCGAACGCCGCCGGCTCGTGGTTGCGGAGCCACAGGATCTTGGGAAGCGTGAACCCCTCCAGCGCCGGGTTCGAGACCCAGTCGCGCAGCGACTGCTCGCCGACGCGCTCGGTGATCTCACGGCACTCGGCGGTCGTGCGCCCGTCGCACCAGAGCAGCGCCGGCCGGATCACGCGGTTCGCGCGGTCCAGGAAGACCGACGAGTGCATCTGCCCCGACAGGCCGACCGCGTCAATCTTGCGCGCGCCGCGTCCCTGCCCCACCGCGCGGCGGATGGCGCGCGTGGCGGCCTTCCACCAGGCCGCCGGATCCTGCTCGGCCCAGCCGGGCTGGGGCGTGCGCCGCGCCAGCGGTTCGCTGGCGCGCGCAACGGCCCTCCCCCGCCCGTCGACGACGAGCGCCTTGACGTTGCTGGTCCCGACGTCGACGCCGAGAAAGAACGCCATCCTGATTAGCGAACGCCCAGCAGAACTTCGGTCGTGAGCTGGTCGAGCCGCTCGTATTCGTAGCCCTTGGCGGCCATGGAGGCGACGTCGAAGGTGTGCGCCTTCAGGGCGGCCGCGGTCTTCTTGTCGTATTTGAAGCCGGGGCCCATCCCGCCCGTCTGCGCCGTGTTGCGCTGCTCGAGCGAGGCCAGGATCTCGCGGATCTCCGGATCGGCGTGGAAGCGCGCCACCTTGTCCTTGAGAATCAGGTAGGACCGCATGCTGTAGTACGCGAAGTCCCAAACGCCCTGCTCGTCCTCGGTGCGGTAGGCGTGGCTGTCGAAGTGGCGCATGCCGTCCCAGCGGGCGTCCTCGAGCAATTTGACCAGGAAGAACGCGCCCTTCTGGTCCTCGCTCGCGAAGCGGAGATCCTGGTCGTAACGACCCGGCTTCTGCCCGTTGAGGTCGATGTGGAACAGCTTGCCCGCCTCCAGCGCCTGGGCGACGCCGTGCGAGAAGTCGAGCCCCGGCATCACCTCGTGCGCGGTCTCGGGGTTCAGGCCGACCATCTCAGGGTGGTCCAGCGTGTAGATGAACGCCAGCATGTGGCCGCTGGTCGGCAGGAACAGGTCGCCGCGCGGCTCGTTCGGCTTGGCTTCCAGCGCGAACTTCAGGTTGTAGCCGTTGTCGCGCACGTACTCGCAAAGGAAGTTCATTGCCTCGCGGAAGCGCTTGATGCCGTCGCGCGGATCCTTGCAGGCGTTCGTCTCGAGCCCTTCGCGCCCACCCCAGAACACGTACGTGGTGGCGCCTAGGTCGACGCCCAGGTCGATCGCGCGCATCGTCTTCGACAACGCCAGCGCCCGGACCTGCGCGTCGTTGCTGGTGAACGCGCCCTCGCGAAACACCGGCTGCGAGAACAGGTTCGTCGTCGCCATCGGCACCTTCATGCCGGTCTCGGCCAGCGCGCCCTTGAAATCGCGCAGGATCTTGTCGCGTTCGGCCGGCGAGGCGTCGAACGGAATGAGATCCTCGTCGTGCAGATTGACGCCATAAGCGCCCAGCTTCGAGAGCTCATGCACGATCTTGACCGGGGACATCACGGCCCGAACGGCGTGCCCGAATGGGTCGCGCCCAGGATTGCCCACCGTCCACAGACCAAATGTGAAATGATCCTCGGGACGGGGCGTAAATTTGTCGTTGGGATAGCGAGAAGTTCGTTGACTCATCGGCCCCTAAACTACTATCTCTCGCGAACAAGGGCATCATGAGAAACGGCAAAACATTCACATTTTTGGCTCTAATTG